>PLUI01000138.1 GCA_003164855.1 Acidobacteriaceae bacterium | reverse complement strand
CTTTATGTGGTGGGAGTGAGGGGTAGATCAATGTTCTGTATTTTTCGCGGGCTCTTGTGCGAATGTTCATGGCCCGTCAAACGGGGCAATCCTAAGTCGCAGTTGCGGCGGGTTTGTCAAAGGATTGTCATTAGTTTGTACAATTCCTGTCGGAGGGGAACATCGCCCCAAAACGAAGGAGCCGCAAGGCGCCGGTTGCAAAGCCGCAGAGCGTGAATTAAGCTAGTCTTCTCTTCACGTCGATGCCCTCAGCCGGGATGGCGGAACTGGCAGACGCAGCGGACTCAAAATCCGCCGGTACTTAGTACCTTGGGGGTTCGACTCCCCCTCCCGGCACCACGCTAAACCCCATCGAATCAGTCGACCGGCGGCGTAGGTATCGGGTTGGCTCGGTGTGCCGGATGTGCCTTTGACCATCACGGTGACCTGTTGAGATGCGGCGGGGTTGGTTGTTTGAACTGCTACCGCCGCCGCATCCGAAGGCGAACATGGATCGAGCCGTCTACTCACTGAGGCTTCACGCACTTTCCAATCATGTCCTCAGCGATTGCCTGATCACCCGTTACTCCCTGGGGCGTCGTTCCTTGCCCTACGCCTTCGGCTCCCTGGCAGTTGGAAATACTCGTGAGACTCCACGGTGTCGCCACTTGAGAGAACCACAGATACGCCTGAGCTGCTGAGGGATTTTCTCCGTTGTTGCAGACCCAGCCGGACAAGTTCGTGGTTGGGAAACTGAGAACGGCCCCTGACTGCACGATGCTTTGCGCGGCTTCGCTCGCCAGATTCTCTGCGGTAGAGCCGGACTTTGGTAAGCAGGATGTATTCGTCCAGACAGAGACTTCGGGAAATTCCTGGTTGTAAAAAGGGTTATCGTCGAAGGGTGAGCCGTTGGTTGGATTCACGGTAACCGGACTGGCGTGCGGCGTCCGGCAGCCCTGGGCAATGTTTGAGAACACCGGTCCTGAAAGCAGTTCTGCGTTATCGAGTGCGACGCCGTACCAGGAAAGCGCATAGGCTGTAGCTCCGGCACCGCCGGAGGCGCCTTGGGCGCAAAAGGGAAGGCTCGCACTGGAGCGTAGAAAGTTCAGCATGGTCGCCGGCCGACACGCGGATGCAAGAACGTCTCCTCCATCTTCCCAGTCCGTTGCAAAAATAAATTGCGCTAGTGAGAATCCCGCCTGGGAATAGGCCTTGAAAAAGGAAGGGCCTCCGCCCGGGATCGTGTCGCCAGTTCCATTGATGAAAACGATGGTCCCGGCGGTCGGATTCCCGCTGGTTCCGAACGTGACGCCAATGTCTGAGACTCCCGGACAAGATACTGTAGCCAAGTGGCAGGTTGAGCCTCCGGCAAAGCCCGCGGGGCAGGCTGTGGGTTGAATGTCGTTGACCGACCCGAGGGGAAGCTGGGCGGCGGCAGAAAGAGTCAGCGAGAAAAATAGGAGTGCCAGTGTTTTCATGATTTCAAGTCCTATGGTGGCCCACGGTGCCCGGGCGCACCGGAGTGCGCCCGGGCAGAGGCTGTTCGGTTTTAGTTGATGGTGACAGTTACAGCAGCGGATTGGCTCAGTGAGCCGGACGTGCCTGTAACCATTACGGTGGTCTGTTGAGATGCGGGCGTGGTTTGACTGTTTGACTTGTTGCTGCCGCCGCATCCCAGAGCGAACAGCGAGATACCAAGCAGTAAGCCCAATAAACTTACCCAGTGAATGCTTTTGCGTGTAAGCTGCTTCCGCTTGCGACTGGTGAGCAGGGTTCCGAACAGGCCCAGACCAGGCGTTAGAACCAGGAAACCATAGCCCCCAGTCGGAGCAGTTGAGGCCACAGAGATGGTCAAAGTGGATGACGCAGCGCTCGATCCGGGCGAGATGGTTGAAGGATTGAAAGCACAGGCCAACCCAGCGGGAGCGGAGCAGGTAAGCGTAATCTGACTATTAAATCCTCCCACTGCTGCGGCGCTAACCATGAGGTTCGCCGAACCTCCCGGAGCGACGGTTGCGCTCTGGGCCGAGAGATTCAGAGAGAAGCTTGGACTACCGGCCGCAGCCGCGGGCGCGAGGCTGGCGAACACTGCGGTTGCGCTGCCAGCGGCCGGGAAATTCGGTTGGCCGGCGCTGCCTCCAGCAGTGAGGTAGAGAGTCCCAAGCGTGCCCGGAGCATTCGTGGCGCCACCGCCTCCGCCAAACACCATATCCCACAATCCCGGATTGACGAGCACGTTGCCGGAAGAGTTGGTAAGCTGGCCGATAAATTTACCGGTCGTGTCGAATGCACTAATGGTGCCATCGCCGAAATTTCCTACGAGGATGTCGCCCCCGAAGGTTCCGAAGCTGGTGGGAGCGGCTACCACTCCCCACGGCGCATTGAGGTTGTTGTTGGCGCCGGCAGCAACGAAGGTGCTCACGAAATTACCGTTGCTATCGAAGATATCCACCTGTCCGGCTCCAGCGCCCGGCACGGCGTCGTGCTTGGGAGTGTCCTGCATCGCATAAGCGACATAGACCTGATTGCCGATAACATGGATGCCGTGAGGAGCTAAGCCCGCCGGAAGATTGGGATTAGTGAAGGTTCCGCCTAACGAAGTGAGGTTGTAAGTCGAATCGTAGACGTCTACTTTGCCGCTGTTGAAGTTGGCCGCCAAAAGGTTAGTGCCAAGCAAAGCCAGACCTTTGTAAACCGCGCCGCTGGCGGAATTGTCTTTACCGATAATTGCCGTGTTGCTGGCGCCATTCCAGTAGACGACGAGTCCGTCCTCGGTGTCGAAAATGAACGAGCCGCCGTTGAAGTAGGAGCCACTGGCGTTGGCCACGGTTCCCGTCGGGCAGCCAGGACTGCAATTATTACTGGGATTTGTTTGGCTCGTGGCTCCGGGTATGGTGACCACCAGCCCCGTGTCTTTGTTGCCATTCTGATCGTAAAGCGTGGAGACGCCGCTGTTATTGTCGGCGATCCAGAAATCCTGGCCGGGAAGAACAGAAATCCCCCAGGGGTTCAACAGTTGAGTGTCGGTGGTGCTGCCTACG
Organism: Acidobacteriaceae bacterium; assembly: GCA_003164855.1. GTDB lineage: Bacteria > Acidobacteriota > Terriglobia > Terriglobales > Acidobacteriaceae > Sulfotelmatobacter. The sequence goes on along the minus strand of PLUI01000138.1, from coordinate 15,199 downwards.
CCGGCAACATTGGAGACCAGGTTGGTCTGGGAATAGCCGGCCTGCTGCGCCCACAACGCTGACGGAATCGTCAACGCCATGAGCAAACCGAATAATAACTGTACTTTTTTCAAGTTGTCCTCCTTTAACCTTCTTTTATGATTTGTAACGACGTTGCTAGATATCGATGTTCCTTTTCCACCATGACGATGTTGTCGCTGGATGGAGGGGGAGTGCAGGCAGACGATGTAATTCCTATCCCTGAACTCCCCATCACAACCGTATGAAAGCCGATGTTCTGCTCGACTTAGTTACCGCCAGAGGAGGACACAGTGGAGTGGTCCTTTTTCTGGGCTAGCATGACCACCGCCCGTGGCACCGCGAAGGTGTAGACGCCTCCCGGTGTCTCAGCCTCGCTCAGAAAGTACTTGTCCCCTACATGCTCGAAGTCAAGCTTTGGCTGCTCTGCGGAAGTTCCATCGACAACCATAGGGAGCGTAAGCACGACTTTGCCGTAGCTTCGGATTGCTATGCCTGAATATCCGTCAGCCGAGAGGCGACCAACCGTGTATGTGCCCGCAGGCAGGGTCGTGCCTCCAGCGACGAACTCAAACGGAACTTTCACACTAACTCCCTCGGTGTCCTGAGCGCGGGCACTCAAGCCCAACCCAAGCAGGCAAGTTAGAGTAAGTACAACGGTCAAATACGACTTATTCATAAGTTCTCCTTGTTTAAGTGTTATGAAGTATTCACTGTCGATAACTGCGCTCGTGAGACTTTGTTCCACAACTGATCTGAGCCTGTTTTTTCAACTGTGTTTCACAACCTATGGGGATTAGACGCGGCAATCAATGGCGAGATACGACGTGGGTGTCATTTGATTGTCAACTCTTTGTCGAGATCTCGTAAACAAGGAATAGCAGCATTGGCGCGCGGTTTGGAATGGAGAGTAGTGCAGCGTCGGTACGAATCTTCCGAGTATCTGGGATGTCGGGTGGACGCGACACTTACCCTGAAGTGGAGAACTTCTTTGGAGCGAGGCGGACAGGTTGTCAGCTGGCGGCGATCCCGATCGAGAATCGTCATCTTCTCTGATGCCCTGCCCGTTCGTTAAGGGGGCCTTACCTTCTAACTGGAGAAGGCTGTTGCGCCTGCGTTAAGACTTTTGGTCGCAATAGCTATGCAGCTCCAGTTTCACTGCACTACGATCTGGCCGGTCATTTTCGGGTGGATCGTGCAGTAGTAGGGATACGTTCCCACCTTGGTAAAGGTGTAGGAGAACTTTTCATCCGTATCCAGCACCTTGGACTTGAACACACCCTCTGTGCTGACGGACGTATGAGGAATGTCATCACCGTTGGTCCAGGTCACTGTCGTTCCGACGGGTACCGTGAGCGTTTGCGGTCCGAAAACGAAGTTATCGATTTTTACCGACGCTGCCGCCGCCGAGGGCTCGGCATTCGCCGCGACGCTGAACGATCCGGCTAACAGCATCATCGCAATCATAACCGGCACTGCCACACCTGCGATCCACACATTCTTGTTTGTCATGGTCATGTTTCCTTTCTAAGGTTGATCTTTCGTTATGGTTATTTGCACAATCTCCTCAGCTACCTACACCAAGGACAAGTTAACTTCCGAGTGGCGAATCGACGACCGCAAGGCTGCGACCGCTCACCAGGTAATTCACATCAGTGATTCCCAACACCTTCTGCAACTGCTCGGCGGGCACTTTCATCGGCCCGGCTGAGGGAGCGGATCCCGGCGCTGGTTGGGGGAAGGCCGTCGACATCGCGGTGTGGAACGAAACCTTACCTTCCACCTTCTGCATGATCTGGTGAATGTGGCCGTTCAGCACCGTCACCGAGCCGAAACGCTTGACGTAAGACAAGGCTTGTTCGCTGTCGTCAGTTCCCCAGCCCCAGTCGGGATAGATGGTCCACAATGGAATGTGGGCAAAGAGCACGATCGGAGTGCTGGCGGAGCGGCCCTTGAGATCGTCCTCCAGCCATTCCAGTTGTTCGTTACCGAGCGACCCCATGCCTCCAGCCTTCAAATTGGCGACATTCACGAGACCCACGAAATGAACGCCCTTGTGATCGAAACTGGACCATCCGGTGCCCTTGGTGCCTTTCCCGTAACGCTGAAGAAATTGCTCGCCGTTGTCGGAGAGCATGTCATGCTCACCCGGCACAAAGAAGATCTGTTTCGCGGACGCCCCTTTTAATACCTGGTCCAGCGTATCGAACTCACTCGGCTTCGAGAGCTGGCTCAGATCACCGGTGTGGATGATGAAATCCGGTTTTCTGGGCATGGCGTTGATCTTGTCGATTGCCGTTTGCAGGGTAGCCGCGACATCCGGATTGGCCGGCTTGTTGAAGCCGATGTGGCTGTCGCTGATCTGTACAAAGGTAAAGTCCGCGCCTTTGCCGGCATCTTTGCCATGGCCTTTGGCGAAGGCCCGAGATACTGGAATGCCGCCGCTCATGGTCCAGACCAGGCCTGTACCCGCCCATGCCATGCACTTCAGGAATCCGCGACGATCAACTCCGTCGTTGTTGAGGTCTTGCAAACTCTGATCGATAAGATCTTGCTTTTTGTCGGGCATTTGTCCTCCGTAGTTTGTAGCGTTCTGAGTTGATAACTGGGCCGGTGCATTTTTATTCCCGATAAAATTGGAAGACGACGAGAACTTCCGCCGTAGAACCCGACGAGATTGTTCTCTGAAAAGGTCGAAGGGGAACGTGGACAGAAAAATGTTTCGACAAATAAAACTCTTTTCAGTCCCGGTTTGCCCCCAGCTTACAAATCGCAAGCTGGGACCCATCAGGGCATCTAGCCTGGTAGGTTTACGCCGCTTAGAAAGCCGCCCAAGTGCCCGGTGAGCGCGACGACGGCGACTGCCAGAACTTCCAGGGCTAGACGATAGTTCGGCAAGTACACGGTCCGTCGTCGCGCGCGGAAGTGCACCCACCACACCATCCAAATCATCACGGTAGCGACACACGCAAGCACCAGATGCAGCAGGAGGACGCCCTTCAGTTTCTTTCCCTCGAGCTGGAACTGCCACGCGAGTAGTCCGGTAGCGAGAACCGGAACAGTCGAAATCGCCGCCGCCAGCAGGTTGTAATAAGCTGCTTGCGCCAGGCCACGGACTTTCGTCCATTGTGCGATAAGGTCGAAAACCACAGCCGTGATAAACAGCGCGATCGGAAAGTGGATGAGCACGACATGTTGCGCGTGCTTGGCCAGAAGTGCCGTTTTAAGATCAAAGGGATTAACCATCGCCATTACCTCTTCTAGATTTGCCGAATGTCTTAACACCCAAAGAATCCCCGGTTATGGTTCTAAATCCTGCGCGATCAATCGCTAAGGAGCTCTGGTTCTTCCGCACCAGCATTTCGTTGACTCAAGTTTGCTCTCGGATTCGTTGTGTACAACCGACAACACACGGTTTTATTCCAGGGAATTTATTGGGGACTGCGGGAATAAAATGCTTCCCCGCTGGTTTACCATTGTGTGCACGTCGGAGAGAACCTGCCCTTGGAATCGTTCGAGCAGCTAGCCATGCCTCACTTCGAGCGGCTCTACAACTTTGCCTGCTGGCTGACACACGACCGGCAAGAGGCCGAGGATCTTGTGCAGGAGACGTACGCCAAGGCGCTTAAGGGGTTTTCCTCGTTTCAGCCGGGCACAAATTTTCGCGCTTGGATTTACAAGATCCTGCGGAATGCGTTTCTGACCTCCCGTACCGGTCTGAAGGCGGCCGCTACCGTGCCGCTCGACCTTGAGGACGAAGAGGAAGCCTTGCCCGCAGTCAATGAAACGCCAGAGAGCATTCTGCTGCGGCGGTCGGATGGGCAGCTCGTGCAGCAGGCCCTGGAGCAGCTGCCAGTCGCCTACCGCGAGGTGCTCCTGCTGTGTGAGGTCGAAGAGATGTCGTATCAGGAAATCTCTACCACGCTCGCCATTCCGATGGGCACGGTGATGTCACGTTTATCCCGTGCCAGAAAATCGTTGGGCGAGAGTCTCCGGCTACAGTTTCAAAAAGGATGAACCAAGGGTGAACTATGGTTTGTGAGTCTTGGAAGACAAAACTCGACACTTACCTCGACGGTGAACTTCCGGATGAGGAGATGCGGAGCTTCGACGCTCATGTGCGCGGCTGCCCCTCTTGCTCGGCGGATGCGCTTACGCGCGTACAGATGAAGCGTGCGATTCAAGTTGCTGGAAAGCGTTACGCTCCCAGCGCTGAGTTCCGGCAGCGGATGCAGCAGAAACTTGCTCCAAAACCGCAGCGCAGTTTTGGTCTGGGCTGGATGTTCGTTGCGGCGGCAGGCGTCATTCTCGTGGTGGGGACGTTGACTTCGGCCTATTTGGGAACTCGATTTGGCAGAGATCAGGTCTTTAGCGAGATTGCAGACTTGCACGTGGCGGTCCTGGCCAGCTCATCGCCGGTGGATGTGATCTCCACCGATCGGCACACGGTGAAGCCCTGGTTTCAGGGAAAAATCCCCTTCGCGTTCAATTTGCCGGAGCTGCAGAACTCCGAGTTCACTTTGCTTGGCGGCCGGATGACCTATCTTGATCAAACGCCGGGCGCGCATCTCATTTACGACGTGGGGAAGCACCATATTTCCGTATTCGTGTTCCAGGAACGGTCATTCAAATTGCCCGCCAGTTTGAGTGAGAATTCCAATTCGCCGCGGAACCTGCCCTTTAACATGGAAACATGGAGTCAAGGCGGCCTTCGCTATTTCGTGATCGGCGACGCGAGCGCTGCGGACATCGATAGTCTTGCGAAATTGTTTAAAGCCGCGGCATAGATGTGACGCCGAACGAAATCAGGCGTGCGTTTTGCGGTTAAGATTCTTTGGCGCCTTTGACCGCGAAGTTCGCGAAGAAAGACAAGCACTCCCAAACTGCACCATTACCAGGAAATAGATTTATTGGCTCAAACAGCTTTCCAGGCGTAATATGGCTCACAAGTTCATGGGGAAAGTGGCCCAATGAGGGACGTGGCCTATGGAACCCGACATTCGCAAGGCAAGCGTGGCGTTGCTGCGCGCGGAAATGGACGCCATCTATTTAGCCGACAGATTGTATTGGCTGCAGGGAAACCGCAGCGACCGTGCAGCGAGAGCAAGTTACCAACGCAGGCTCGCCCGGCTGGAAGAGATCCGGAACGAACTTGCTCGATTTGCGATCAGCCGGAAAAGACGGGGCAAGAAAGGAGAGCCCATGCGCAAGACTTTGAGGCGCGAGGAATAGGACGCGCTCTCTCCTACCCCGTCCTAATTCACGGTTAGATCACAGCCCTCCAGCCGTTGCAATCGGGGATGTTCCGCATTGACAGGAGAAACTCCCCGGCAGCAGAACCGTCAGACTATTCCTAAGTCCAAGTAAACCGCGCTCCGCGTGCATTCCCTGCCCGGTTTCCGATAAAGTAATGAGTTCCCATGCTTGATCTGAACTTTGTTCGCGACAATCTGTCCCGGGTGGAAGAAATGCTGCGCCAGCGCGGTGCCGATCCGGCTGCCGTGCTGAAGGATTTCCACGAGGTGGATCGGCAGCGGCGGCACGCCATCACTGAAGCCGAAACCATGAAGGCCCAGCGCAACAAGGCTTCGGAGGATATCTCAAAGCTGAAAAAGAGCGGGCAGGACGCCAGCGCGGCGATCGCGGAGACGAAAGACTTGCGCGAGCAGATTCAGGAGCGGGAGAAAACTGCGGCCGCTCTTGACGCGCGGTTGAAGGATATTTTATCGGGCATTCCGAATGTGCCGCATGAGAGCGTTCCGGTGGGCCACAGCGCGGAAGACAATGTGGAGGTGCGCCGCTGGGGCGCGCCGCCAAAGTTTGACTTCGCGCCGAAACCGCACTGGGAACTCGGGGCGGAACTCGGCGTCCTCGACCTGGAACGCGCCGTAAAGCTTACCGGGGCGCGCTTTGCGGTTTACTGGGACTTGGGCGCGAAGCTGGAGCGAGCGCTGGCAAACTTTATGCTTGATCTGCATACGCGCGAGCATGGATATACCGAAGTGCTGCCGCCGTACCTGGTGAATTCCGAATCCATGTATGGCACGGGGCAACTGCCCAAGTTTGCGGCTGATTTGTTTCGCGTGCCGCATGGAGAAAAAGATCTCTGGCTGATACCGACAGCGGAAGTTCCGGTGACAAACCTGTACCGCGATGAAGTGCTTGACGCGGCACGTTTGCCGATCTCACTCACGGCATACACACCGTGCTTTCGCAGCGAGGCGGGATCGTACGGGAAAGATGTGCGCGGCATCATTCGGCAGCACCAGTTTCAGAAGGTAGAACTGGTCAAGTTCGCGCGGCCGGAGAATTCGTACGAAGGACACGAGAAGCTGACGCGCAACGCCGAGACGGTTCTGCAAAAACTTGGCCTGCACTATCGCACGGTGGCGTTGTGTACCGGCGACATGGGCCCAGCTTCGGCGAAGACGTATGACATTGAAGTGTGGCTGCCGGGGCAGCAGCTGTTTCGCGAGATTTCATCATGCTCGAATTACGAGTCGTACCAGGCGCGGCGGGCGAATATCCGCTACCGTCCGGAAGGCAAGAATAAAACGGAATTCGTGCACACGCTGAACGGAAGCGGATTGGCCGTGGGCCGCACATGGGTGGCGATTGTCGAGAACTATCAGCAGGCCGATGGGAGCGTCATGATTCCCGAAGTGTTGCGGCCTTACATTGGAGCGGAGCGCATCACGAAAAAAAGCTTTTAGCGCTAAGGGCTAAAAGCTATTCACCATTGCCAAGAAAGGACGCGGTCACTAGACTTGCAAAGTGTGGACATCAGCACGACCAGTACGGGCGCGCCTTCTCTACCGATGAACGCCGTTTGGCGCACAATCCGCAGCTATATTCTGTGGCAGCATGAGCGTGGCACGTTGCACTACGACGTCATGGTCACGCTGATCCTTATTTTCATCTTCGCCTCGCCGTACTGGATTAATTACAACGACAAACCTGCTCCGCGCGGGCTGCATCAGACTGATGTAATCGTCACCCCCGACGCGCAGGGGGGGCTGATCTATGAGATTTCTGGAGCTGGGATTTCGCCGGGGGATGAAGCGTCGGTTCGCGAGCAATTGTTGCGTGTCATAGAGCCGATTTCCGGAGGCGTGTCGATCGTGAGATACGACGCCGTATCTGATCCAAAAGGGAAAGTGCAGAGCTACCGGGTTTGGGTGAAGAGAAAGTGAGAAGAAGTTTCTTGCTGAGCATCGGCGTCCTCTGGCTGACCTTGCTGCACTCGCTCGCGGCCGCGCAAGCCACAGCTCTCGACAGCGTCCTCAAGAAAATGGACGCAGCAGCAGCCAACTTCCAGACCTTGCAAGCCGATTTCATCTGGGATCAGTATCAAAGAGTCGTGGATGAACACGACACGCAGAAGGGCACGGTTTATTACCGCCGGTCGGGCAAGGAAATCGAAATGATGGCCGACATCAAGGACCCCGAGCAGAAGTTTTTGCTGTACAAAGACGGCAAGCTACAGGTGTACCAGCCGAAGATTGAACAGGTCATGGAGTATACGACAGGCGCAAACCATAACGAGATCGAGAGCTACCTGGTTCTGGGCTTTGGAGGCAGCGGGCAGGATTTGAAGAAGCAATTCGACGTCACCTATCAGGGTGAGGAAACGATCGACAATATCGCGACCGCGAAACTGCAACTGATTCCCAAGAGCGAAAAGGTGAAGAACTATTTCACCCAGGCGTTTTTGTGGATTGATTTGAGCCGTGGCATTTCGTTGCAACAGAGATTCATGCAGGGCCAGGGCGATTCTCGATTGGCGAAATACTCTGCGATAAAAATGCCTGCGAAGATCGGCAACGACGTATTTCGCCTGAAGACCACGAGTAAAACCAAATTTGTCTCGCCGCGCGGCTAAGTAGTTGCATCTAAAGCAGAAGAATCTTGTTCTGGAAAATGGACTTGGGGCGCTATACTGCCTTGAGAATCCTCATTTGAGTCTACGCATGGCCAAAGTGTTCACTATCCCGGTCCCTCCGAAGTTGGGTCGTTCCACAAAAAGAGAACGTACGTCCGATCCTCGCTATGTCGATGGACAGCGGTTGCTGGTGGAGGCTATGAGATATTTGGCCCAAAGCGACCCGGTGAGCAACCGTCCCGCGATCGAGCTGATTTCGGAGCACGTGCGCACCCGCTTCCGGATGAGCGACTCGCCGCTGTCATAGCGTTCTTAGTCCTGCTATCTCTGCAACGATCAGAAGACGTACCGCAGCATGAACTCGTTCACGCGCGGGTTGGAGAGCGTTGAGCTGAAGTTTCCAAAGCTGCTGCTGCTGGAGAGCGAGGTATTGCCGTTCAGCGACATCGTCCCCACATCGAAGCGCGCCGTATTGGTCACGTTGTACATGGACCAGTTAAACTTCACAAACTGGCTCTCCTTGATCGGCCAGGCCTTTGATACACCCGTGTCGATGTTGAAGGTACCGGGGCCGCGCAAACCATTGCGCAGCCCTCGCTCGCCGGGATAGGCCGCTCGGAAAAGATTGATGGCCGCGTTCGGGTTGGTACTGGCATCTGTGATTCCGGGGTCCTGGAAGACGTTCGGTCCGGTACCACCACTGGCTTGGGCGACGATATAGCTTCCGGTCTTTGGAAGGGCGCTACTGATCGGAACGCCCGGAGTTTCAAGTTGGAAGTTCGTGGCCCATTCCGGACTGAACGTGGAGAATGGGTATCCCGTGGACCAGCGCCAGAGGCCGGAGATGGTCCAGCCTCCAAAGACTCCGTTGGCGAGCCGCCCCATGCCGCTGCCGAATCGCTTGCCGCGGCCCAACGGCAACTGGTAGACCCAGTTCGCATTGACGATATGCGTGGCGTCAAAATCGGATATGGCGCGATTCTGCTGCGGGAACCACGAATTTATGATCTGGCTGCCGAGACCGAATCCCTCAAATTCGCTGATTCGTTCGGCGTTAGAGCCCATGTCGATCGATTTGGAGTATGTGTAGTTCAAATCGAATTCCAAACCGTTGGCGCGATGACGCAGGCTGAACTGGCCGGCGTTGTAGGCACTGTTGCCGATACTTCGCCAGGCGAACAGGGAGGAAAACTGAGGGCTGTAATAGTTGTACGGAGTAGGGCCCGATTGGCCGGGGAGGGTGGAGCAAGCGGGAGCACAAAAGGCGTCCGCGACCTCCAGTGCAGTCGTCTCGTTTCCCTGAAAACAGGCGTACAGATCGTACATGGCCTGAGTGGCGGTCACGTTGCCGGGCATAAGCTGTCCGGGCGCGGTGGTGGTAGGGCCGCAGGGAACTCCCGGAGAGGCGGTTGCCACGCCGACCTGCGAACTCGCGGGGCCGGCAGCGGCCGGGAAAATGTTTTCCCAGTACTTGGTGCCGATCGTTGCGGCACTGATGTTCTGTATCGGGGTTCCGGCGTAGTAGTTGCGGGCTAACGCCTGCGCGGCCTGGAAATATGTCGTATTGCTGGAGGGATCTCGGAGGTTGGTGGGTTCAGCCAGGTCTTCTTCCTGTAGCAAGCGATGGGCGAAACGGCCGACGTAGGATGCTTCGAACACAAAGTTCGAAGGCAACTCGCGGGTGATCGAGAAATCGAGAACATGGGAATAGGGGGTTTTCAGCTTGTCATCCAATCCCCAGGTAATGGCGAAACCACCCGGAGTGCTTGCGCCACTCGGGGGAGCAACTGGAAACGGGCCCGTTGGCGCGGCGCCGACAATCGAGCAGGGTGGGGTGTTGCAGCCGTCGGCGCTGGTCGTCGGAATATTGTAAAGTCCCGAGTAACGTGCCGAGCCGTCCACGGTCTGAATTCCCGCTGGATTGACTTCAGCCGTAGTCAATCCAAACGAGCCGTTACGGTCGAAGGTATTGGTGATTCCTTCCCCGAAGTGATCGAAATAGATGCCGTAGCCGGCGCGAATCGAGGTCTTCCCTTGCCCGCCCCAAAGCCGCTTGGCCCAGCCGCTCTCACCCTTAGGGGCATAGGCAACGGCAAGGCGAGGGGCAAAATCCTTGTAATCGTAGCCCCAATATGGCTGCTTGTTGTTCGCCTGGCCCGACAGGCCGAAACTGATGGTTGGATCATAGACCTGCCCTTGCGACGCAGCAATCCCACGCTGGTTAAACCAGTCATGAAGGCTGATCGTCGGGGCGACTTGAGTGCCGGTAGTTTCATACGGTGGCTCCAAAATCGAGTAGCGCAGGCCGTAGGTAAAGGTGAAGTTGGACTTCATTCTCCACTGATCCTGGGCGTAAAACTCGTATTCGTGATCGCGAAAATGCCGGGGAACAAGTTGCCCCTGCGGAAAGAGGTTCAGATTCTTGTCTAACTCGTAATTGGCGTTGACCTGGGGGATCAGCCCGGCCAAGGCCGCCATGGCGAAGTCATAGCTGGCTTGAAAATCGCCGGTGCTTTGGCAAGCGTTCCCCAGAGGAGTAGTTCCCAAGCTGCAAGGAACTGTTCCTGCCACGGCAGGGTAGCCGAGGTTGGGGTTACCCAAGCCAGTGGCGGCATAGCCGTAAGCGGCCGGATCGAGGCTGCCGCCGGAGCCCGAGATATCGGAGGTGCTCAGCCAATAGACGTTGGTCACGCCCTGGAAAAAGTTTTGGGCATCGGATTCACGCAGGTTGTCAACTTGCCTGTAGTTGACCCCGAACTGAAAGCTGTGGCTGCGCACAACTTTGGTGATGTCATCCACGATGTTCTTCACCGGCACATGCGTGTTGATGGTGGGTGTCTCAGCTGTAAAGTTGTCCATGCCGCGGAAGTTTACGTAGGGTTGATTTTCCTGCCCTTGCAGATTGATGAGCTGGCTGACGTAGCCGAAGTGGAAGTTGTTGATCAGGGTGCTGCTGAACGTGGCGGTATACCCTACCGTAATGCCCTTGTTGTTATCGTGCTCAACCTGCCCCTGAGGCTGTCCCGGAAACTCCTCGCCGCCGTCGCCGGTAATGGTGTATTGGGAGTTGCGCTCGGCAGCCCGGTCGTTGTTCATAATGCCCTGCAAGAACAGGCGGTGGTTTCCATCTTTGGTGAGGTTGTAGTCCAGTTTCGCCACGAAAGCGTTCTGGCTCTGGGGCAGGGGGGACGAAAAAGTAAAGCCTTGATAGTCGAAGCCGTCGCCCACCGTGTTGGTGTTAGCCGCGGGGTATTGGGGGAAGAGAGCACCCGGATTGGCTCCGCCTATGTTCGCCAGCAGCGGATTCGGTCCCCCGCCGAGCGGACAGGTGGAGGGGGAGTTGGTAGCGCAGTTGGTGTCCATGGCGGCGAGCTGAGCCGCGCTCAAGGTTGCGATGAGCGTGCCGCCTATATTCTGAACGTTGGGGTTACCGGCTACACAATTGACCGTGTCGTTTACGTCGCAAGGATAGCTCATGGAGCCGGCCTGCATCCCCAAGCTGGGAACAACCCGCGTGACCTGCAAGTTTTCGCGCTTGCGCTGACCTTCGTAAGCAGCAAAGAAAAACAGCCGGTCCTTGATGATCGGTCCGCCGACGTTGGCCCCAAACGTATTGCGCAACAAGAACGGCGCTGTGTTGGATTCGTCTGCCTGAAGTTGCGCCGCTTTGTTGAACCAGTCGTTAGCCGTGGTAAAAGTTGGACGGTTGTATTCGTAGAGCGAGCCGTGAATGCGGTTGGTGCCGCTCTTGACCACCTCAGACACCTGTCCGCCGGAAGAGCGGCCTGTATCGGCGTCGGAGTTGCTGGTCGTTACCTTGAGTTCCATCAACGAATCCAGGGGAGCGCGGATTGCTCCCTGAAACGCTGTGCCCAGGAGTTCGTCATTGTCGTCGATACCATCGAGCGTGATATTAGTTTGGTCGCTGCGAGCGCCATTCACGGAGCCGGACCGGCTGTCGGATGCACTGGAGATATGAGTGCTGTTCCCGGTGAATACCACTCCGGTCTGCAGGCTGAGAATGCCGGCGGGATCGCGGCCCTCGAAGGGAAGGTCGGCGATCTGGTCCGCTCCGAAGGCGTGACCCATGCTGGCATCCTGAGTATTGACGAGTGGGGCGCTGCCGCTAACTTCCACCGTTACGGTTCCGCCGGTGACTTGCATATTGATGTTCAACGTGGCCGGAGTGGCCACCTGCAGCTCGACGCCGCTTTGTTTCATGGTAGCGAAACCACGAGCGTCCACCGTCAAGTCGTACTTGGCGGGCGGTAGCTCCAGGAACTGGTAATTGCCTTGACCGTCGCTCTTGATGGTGCGGGTGAATCCCGTGGCAGGGTTGTTAATGGTGACGGACGCGCCGGCGACCACCGCGCCTTTCGCGTCGTAGACCGTTCCGTGCAGGGAGGTGGTTGCAGTCTGCGCCAGGACCAGAGCACTCATGGCAAGGAAAAATCCGACCAACTGAGTAACTACACGTGCCTTCGTAGGCATAGAGAGCTCCTCCCAATGGGGACTACGTTCGATTTTGTTTGCCCAGGAAAGTTAGAGATAGGCGCGAGACCCTGGGGCCCTGATGGGGCGATATTGTGCAACTCCGAGGCCACAAAGTTCAAGCTTAATTTTCAATATATTTGCCGTCCTGAAACGTTTGAATACGGCTTTTCACATACGGAGTTCCAGATTCAGAAGGCTGAGTATGCAGGGTTTCGATGGGGACGATTCGCTTTCCCGATCAGAAGCGAGGCCGCCGCCAGTATGACTACGGGATAGCATTCCAGCGTATAGCGGGGCTCCGGGTTTTCCAGCGTTCCGAGGAAGAGCGAGCGCAGGAATAAGAATAAGACGAACAAGCCGAAGCCGTAGAATTCGCGCCAGCGCACAAGTCCGGCAACCGCTGCACTGACGTAGGCGAGATTCAGCAGGCCGAAGACGATGCTCACGGCGAGCCAAACGTGATCATCATTAAACTCCCACCAGCGCGGGTCGGAAGGCAGCAACTCGGTGCGCGGACGCAGCCACATGTCGGCAATGCGCAGAGCTGGAAGCCAAACGTAATAACGCAGGGGCGCGGCGTGAATGCGCGCCGCGGCCAGTGCCGCAAAGCGCGCATCGAGTTCCGGGGTTATGTCGTGGTCCTGATTGTAGTCGGCAAAAAGCTGTGCGGTTTCCTGCCGTTGCTGGTCGGAATCGAAGGCGCGGCGCGGCAGGCGCGTCACATCCAGAGCGGAGCCGGGAACGTTCCAATAGATCTCCTGCACGGAGGTATAGTCCGCAATCCAAGTCTTGGTCCAGCGATTGAATCCCGTCAATACAAGTTCATCGGAGTCGTTGGCATAGCGTGGCGCAAGGGGTTCGAACCGGTGGAGGGTGTGCAGATTGCGTAGGGTCCACGGCACCAGCGGAGCGAGGGCGCTGATGACGAGAATAACTCCGGCGCGCAGGATCGTGAGTAAATGGCGAGCCTTGTGAGTGTCCCCTCTTGGATTAAGAGCTGCGCTTACAAAAAGCGCGAATAAATATGCTCCGACCGCCGCGAGCAGGATGCCGCCATCGGGCCGCAACAATATGCAGGCGCCGATGGAGAGGCCACATCCAAGCCACGGACCTGCTTTGGGTCTTAGCAGTGGGCGGGCTTCCGGACGCAAGCCAGCAAGTCCGCAGACGGCAAAATCCAGGGCCAGCACGGTAAAGAAGATTTCCAAGGTTTCGGTGAGAACGGCGGCAGAGTAATTGGCGAGGAATGGACACAGGGCTGAGAGCATGAGGGCGGCCTTGGCCGCGCGTTCGGAAAAGAGGCGGCGCGCTATATCCGCGATCAGTACACATGTAGTCAGATCGAACAAGACCTGTATCAGCAGGACGGCGCGGAAATTGCTCCATCCGAAGATCGCGAAAAGCGCGGCAAGAAATGCAGGATATCCCGGAAGGCGAGAGAGCGTGGGCACCACCTGGCCGGAGTTGGTGATGCCATAGACGCCATACTGCAGCCAGTTCATGGCAATATCGGCGTAGAGGCGCGAATCGTCGACCACGCCGGGAAAGTGCAGCAGAAAACCGAGCCGCAATGCCAATCCGCACAGGATCGCCGCCAGAAAGAAGCGAACATTCTTACGCACCAGTTGCAGCACGATGAGAATATAACGCGTTGCAGTCAACTTCGCGCGCGGGAACCGCATCTTACTGGATAACTACCACTTGGCGCGCGACCTGCCTTCGTCCCACTAAATTGACCACTTGCCGCGCGCGGCATACGATAATCGATTAACCCCTACATGGCAGAACCTGTCTTCTACGACCCGCAACGCGCCCGCTGGAAGCGGCTGAGACGATTCGTCGACGTTCTTGTCGCGGCGATTTCCGCACTGGTTATTTTCTTTGTGTACACCACGTTGCGGGACGAACGCCTACCTGAGCTTCTGTTCTCCCCGCAGAAACGCGCCTTTAAGGCGTTGAAAGAAAATGAGAAGGACAAAGCGCGCGAACGCCAAAAGAAGCTGGCCAGCCGCTCGCACCGGAAGTCGAAGCTGCCCGCCTCTGAAGTGAAACTGAACCAGGAAGAAGGAATTCGGGCAGCGTTTTATGTTCCCTGGGATGCAGCGAGTTTCTCTTCGCTTCGCGATTTCTCCCGCCAGATCGACTTGCTCTATCCCGACTGGTTACACGTGCTGACCCCCGACGGCCGTGTGCAGGGAGTGGACGACCAGACGAACAAGTTTTTCGATGTGGTGCAGAATAATCACGCGCGTTCCGTTGACGACCGTGTCATGCCATTTCTCAAAGCGGAAGACCCCAGCATGGAAGTCTTCCCCATGGTCAATAACTTCAACGGCACCAATTGGGTGGGGGACATCACGGGATTTTTGAACAATCCGGATGCGCGCGCAGAATTTCGAAAAGAGGTGGGCATATTTCTTTCCTCCGACCATTTCCGCGGCTTGATGGTGGATTTCGAAGCTTTCCCCGATTCCGGTCAGAAGGGTTATGTTGCCCTGTTGAATGAACTTTCATCGGACTTGCATGCGCACGGGATGAAGCTTTATGTCAGCGTGCCGGCGCATAATCAGGAGTTCGATTACGCCGCGATCTCTGCGCCCGCGGACGGCGTGATCATCATGAACTACGACGAACATTATCCCGCGTCTGCGTCAGGCCCGGTCGCATCGCAGGATTGGTTCGTTGACAATCTTAAGTTCGCAGTAAAAGTGATTCCCAAGGAGAAGCTGATCTGCGCCATCGCCAACTACGGTTATGACTGGGTGCTCAAACCGAAGAAGGGCAAACTGCCCGCGGATGAGCACG
>PLUI01000018.1:2384-3495 GCA_003164855.1 Acidobacteriaceae bacterium | reverse complement strand
CGGCGTCCCAGATCGAGGTCTTGCGCTTCGTAAACAACCCCCATCCCGCCGCTCCCTAGCTGGCCGGTGATGCGGTAGTGCGAGATGGTCTGGTCGATCACTGGCGGGAAATGTTACGTCTCTTGAGCGGGCAAGTCAATCAAAGCGGTGAAGTTGGCGAGACCTCAGAAGGGTTGTTGGCGAAAAAATCGGCCGTTACACTCATCGACTCCGGTGAGCAGGTTTTGAGCAGCTAACGCCTGATTTCGTCAACCATTACCTTAATGTTCGTTTATGGACGGCCAACCACGCGTATCCCAAGCAGAGGCCGAGTGAGCCGTATACCCCTGCGTTCATTGGGGCAAGAAGGAGAAAAGTGGCCACCAGCGAGGGATCGAACGTCATCTTCACGAAATACAGCGGACACAGCGAAAACATCAGTTGGGTATTGAGATTCCAGCTGTGCGGAGCAAGATAGGCGACGAGCGCCACGAGATATGAAATTGCCGCGAAGCCACCGAGCCATTTGATGGGCGCTAAGAACAACTGTTCATCGTCCCGATCTTTCCTGCAGACTTTCGCGATCCACGATCGCGGTAGCAAGGCAAGCGTCAAGCTGGAAAAGCCCACCAGTGCCAGGATAGCCACAAATATGACCCATTCGCTCTGAGCTGGCAGGCCGGAGCCCCGCAGAATCAGATAAGGAACGCTGGTGAAAAGTGAAATCAGTCCACAAAGAAAAAACGCGATGCGAGATGTAGTCCTGATAGCGCTTGCGGACATGACGCGATTCTAACAGCGGAATTGAGCGAGTAATTTGCATTCCGACGGCAATCAGCTCTTCTTCAATTATCCAAACGAGACTGCATCGCAGTTACACTCATCGACAGGTCAATGAGCGCTATCGCCTGGTTTCAACAGTTGCAGAAAACGCAGCAGGGGGCGACATGTAGGAAATCGTTCCCACCGTCGCCCCCGGATTAGTTAATTGCTGTTCGTCGATGGTGCGCGTCAAGGTGTTCACCGGGGCGTTCGATGAACTCCCAGCCGCTGCGACTTTTGCCAGTCCGAAGTCCAGGATCTTGGCGTGGCCGCGTTCTGTGACAAAAATATTGGCGGGCTTGATATCGCG
>PLUI01000018.1:0-2308 GCA_003164855.1 Acidobacteriaceae bacterium | reverse complement strand
GCAGGAACTTGAGGGCGACAAACCGGTGCAGGTTTAAGTCCCCAGCCTTGTAGACAACCCCCATGCCGCCGCCTCCAAGCTTCTCGACGACGCGGTAGTGCGAGATGACCTGGCCGACCATTGGGCTGAAATCTTAGATTTAGTGGTGAGGCAAGTCAATGAATGTCTGGAGTTTAGCGACGTACAGATCTGTCAATTGGTGAAACATCGCCATAGCGCTCATTGACTGATTCTGTGATACTCGTCACACCGGTCGGCCCGATTCGAAAGCTACCGTCTCAACCCACATGAAAGCCGCCGTTTACACCAAAGCCAAAACCGGAAAGGTCCTCGAAATGAAGGACCTCGAACAGCCGGTTCCGAAGAACAACGAAGTCGTCATACGGGTTCGCGCCGCTTCCATCAATCCTCTGGACTGGCGCATGAAGAGCCAACGGCCCGGCGTCGATGTCGCTGGCCAGGTGGCAGCGGTCGGAAGAGCTGTGACGCAGTTCAAGCTCGGTGATGCTGTGTTCGGCCTCTGCAAAGGGGCCTTTGCCGAATACGCCTGTGCTCTTGAAGCCAAGTTAGTCAGGAAGCCGGACAGCCTGAGCTTCGACCAAGCGGCTGCTGTGCCGGTTGCAGGGCTTACCGCGTTGCAGGGGCTTCGCGACAAAGGACGCCTTCAGCCGGGGCAGAAGGTCTTGATTAACGGCGCGGCGGGAGGAATTGGCACCTTTGCCGTGCAGATCGCAAAATCGTTTGGGGCTAACGTAACTGGCGTGTGCAGCACGAAGAATGTCGAATTGGTGCGCTCGCTCGGTGCCGACAGGATCATTGACTATACCCGCGATGATTTCACTCAGGACAGCGAACGTTACGATTTGGTTCTAGATAACGTTGGGAACCGCACATTGTCAGCGATGAAGCGGGTTCTGACTCCGAGCGGGAAGTGTGTCATGGCGGGAGCGCCTAAGGAACTCTGGGCAGTATTTACCCGATTGCTCAAAGCATTCGCGTGGTCCCCGTTCTTGAAGCAGAAGTTCATATTCTTCATTGCGAAAATGAATAGAGACGACCTGACGACCCTTTGCGGACTTATCAAGGCCGGAAAACTCACCCCTGAGATCGACCGACGCTATCCGCTGGATGAAACCGCCGATGCCCTCGCTTACGCAGAAGAAGGACACGCACGAGCGAAAGTCGTCATTGATTTCTAATAGGACTAGGAGACGCTGCCTGACACTCCTCTGTTCAAGCCGGTCTATCAATCCTAATTGTCGTAAAATCTCGATCACACTCGTTGACCTCGCAGTGATTCCACAGCGGTCGTTTGCGCGCCCCGCGACTCAACTTCTGCTAGAATCCCTGCCGTGAAGAGACGAACATTACTCCAGGCGCTTCCTGCAGCAACATTGCTTCCGAGATTACTTTGGGCTGCCCCTCAGCAAGACAACGCCAATCCTGCGCCAGCCGCGACGGGTATCTTCGAACTCCGCGTCTATCATGCAGCTCCAGGAAAATTGGGCGATCTGGAGTCACGCTTCCGCGAACACACCATAAAAATCTTTGACCGTCACGGAATGAGAAGCGTTGCTTATTGGACTCCTCTCGATGAGCCGGAGAAGAGCAACACGCTTATCTACATTCTGCAGCATCCGAGCCGCGAAGCGGCAGCCGCCAACTGGAAATCCTTCCAAGACGACCCGGAATGGAAGAATGTACGCGACAAATCCGAAGCGAACGGCAAACTCGTGGAGAAAGTTGACTCCACCTTCCTGGCCTTAACCGACTTCTCCCCGCGATTGCGCTAACACCGCCGACGGTGTTCACCGTCTCCCAATACCTGTTACAAAATCCCTGTATCGCTCATTGACCGGGTCAAAACGTGTAAACGTCTGGTTACAACAGTGAGGTGTGCATCGAGCGCATTGCTTGTCAGATGGGCGTAGATCGCGTAAGTGTCTGAGCAAACACACGATTGACAGATTAAATCCGCGGCCATCGTGACTTCGCCATTTGATCAGCAAATTCTCAGGCGGCCCCGTGACTTCTCAGCCAGATCGATATTTTGGCGAGCCACAGCCCGCCATCACCGCCCGGTCCTAGCTTTGAGGACGGTGTTCTGCTGGCGGCTCTTTGGAATGCGCAGGCGGAGCTGGCTTTGCAGCGGGCTTCGGCGCAGCAGGTTTCGGTGCAGGCGCAGCCGGCTTCGCAGCAGGTTTCGCTTCAGCAGGTTTCGGTGCAGGCGCGGCTGGCTTCGCAGCAGGTTTCGCTTCCGCAGGTTTCGGTGCAGGCGGAGCTGGTTTCGCAGCAGGTTTCGCTTCCG
>PLUI01000197.1 GCA_003164855.1 Acidobacteriaceae bacterium | reverse complement strand
AGAGGGGCGGTGTTGAATCTTCTGGTGGAGTCATCCAGCTATGAAGTTGCTGGATTCGATCAGGTTGGGTACCTGGATGTCGCGGGTTCACTCGATCACAGCGATGGCAAACTCTCCCTTTTCATTCTGAACCGCGATTTGTCGAAGGCCCATGAGGTTGAGGTGGTATGGGAAGACGGAGCTCCTGCTCGTGTGATTTCAGCGTCTGTGTTGAGCGGCGATGACTTGAAGGCCTCTAATAGTTTTGCTGCGCCGCAGCGGGTTGCTCCGCAGTCTTTCACGGTACCAGCGGCAAGCGGGGGCCGGACCAAAATTGAGGTACCGGCACGCGCTTACGCAATAATCCAGTGGTCGCTTTAGAGAAGGGTGAAAAGACATGGCTGAGAAAGGGAACATCTCGCGCAGACAATTTGTTGCTTCGGCAATCTCGGTGGCCGCCGCATCGTCTCTGCCTGCGCGCTCGGCGTTCGCCAAGGTTATCGCCGATGCTGCGCTGCCCCAGACCGGAGGTCCGCTGATCGACGTGCCTGGCTGGAAGGATCAGGGCATCGAGAACCTTGCGAAGTCACCTCACGCCAAGCTGAGGGACATTCCGGTGCGTGCCGTGACCATCAGCGGCGGCTTCTGGGGGCCGCGCCGCGAGATCAACGTGACCCGCAGCATTCCCACCATGCACGATCTGCTGGAAGCCAACGGGCGCATGAATAACTTTCGCCGTCTGGTGGGCAAGAGTACGGCGGCGCAGAGCGGACCAGTTTATTCCGACTCCGATGTTTACAAATGGACCGAGGCGGTTGGATTTGTGCTGCAATCAGGCGATCGTCCGGAACTTCGAGCCTCTGCCGACAAACTCATTAACGAGGTGGTTGCCGTGCAGGAGCCCGATGGCTACCTGAACACCTACTATCAGGATGATCGCAAGTCTTTGCGAATGCTTCTGCAAACCCAAACGACTGGCCATGAGTTGTACTGCATCGGGCACATGCTTCAGGGGGCTATCGCCTACTATCGAGCGACTGGCGATCGCAGGCTGCTCGACGCCGGCATTCGTTTCGTTAACGATTTCCTCATTCCCAATTACGGTCCCGCTCCCAAGAAGCCCATCGTTTCGGGTCATCCCGAAATTGAAATGGGTCTGATCGAACTCTACCGCATCACGGGCGACAAGCGTCAGCTTGACCTTGCCGGCTACATCCTGCGGGGAGACAAACGCATCGAGTTGCCGGAGCGGCGGACCATCTACATGTTCAGCGGAACTCCTTTCACTGCGCGCACCAAGATGGAAGGGCACGCAGTTCGGGCCATGTACGCCTGTTGCGGCGCGACCGATTACTACATGGAGACGGGGGATCCAACGTATCTCCAGACCCTGAACACGCTTTGGAACGACACGACTACGACGAAGATGTATGTAACCGGCGGGGTTGGCTCCCGGTCAGACGGCGAAGCTTTCGGGGATGCCTATGAGTTGCCGAATTTCCGCGCTTACGGGGAAAGCTGTGCCGCCATCGGCAACATGATGTGGAACTGGCGCATGCTCGCCGTAACCGGAGACGCCAAGTTCACCGATGTTATAGAACGCGCTTTGTATAACGGAATCAATTCCGGGATGTCGCTCGACGGCACGCTGTACTGCTATCGCAACCCGCTGGCGTTTGATCCGTCTACCGGGGACAAGATACGGAACACCTGGTACGACACTACATGCTGCCCGCCGAACCTCGAACGCACCTTCGGGTCGCTCCCTGGATACTTCTACAGCACCAGCGCGGACGGAATCTACGTACATCTCTACGACAATTCAGAGCTGAACTGGCACCTGGAGAATGGAGTGGGCCTCAAGGTCGCGCAGAAGACGAATTATCCCTGGGACGGGGGCGTTGAGATCACGGTCACGCCTGCGCAAGCTTCCGAGTTCACTTTTTATTTGCGCATTCCTGGCTGGGCTGACCACGCTCAAGTGGCCGTAAATGCCAAGGGAGTGCTCGGCGCAACGCCGGGAGAATATCTCCCAATCCGTCGCCGCTGGTCGCCGGGAGACGTGATTCAACTGAAAGTCGAGGTGGTTCCCCAGGTAATTGAAGCGAATCCTCGCGTCGCCGATGACACCGGGCGAGTCGCAATACAGCGGGGGCCGCTGATCTACTGTCTGGAGGAGATCGATCAACCCAGCGGTATCTCGCTCAGCGATGTGGCTGTGAATCCCGGGCGCCAGCCAGCAGAGCAATTTCAGACGGAGTTCAGGAGCGACTTACTCGGCGGAACGGTTGTACTGCATCATACCGGCGCAGTTTACGAACGGGGAGATTCAGAGAAAGCGCTCTATTCGCGCTACGGCAGGCAAGCGAAAACGCGGAAGGTTCCGCTCACCTTCATCCCTTATTACGCATGGGCGAATCGGCAAGCGAGCTCCATGCAGGTTTGGAATCTGCTGCTGCAAGCCTAGGCGGAGCTGAAGACTTACCAAGCGAGGCGCACGAGGGAGAGACCTTGTCGAGGCAACGTGAACTGTAGGTGGACCGCACTCTGCTGGATTGCTATCCATGCAGGCGAATTCAAAAGCTGCAATTGGCCGGAAGCCTGCAGGCGTTCGTACTCGCTTGCCGACGGCGATTGTGGCGAACCCATCTCCTTCCACGCAGCGAACGCATTGCTGTGGCCGGAGTCGACCCGGAAGTGTTCCAGCAGGCCGCGCTTTGCTTCCGCGGGCAGGCCGCTGACAACAAGATCGATTGGCGCAGCGGGGACGGAAACATCGTCGTCGTGGTAGTTCCAGATCAGAATCTCGATCTCGCGGTCCTTGTGCGCGGCGATGGCGTTGACATCAGGCAGTGCCCACACTCCATTGTGAACAACTTCCTCCGTTGGCAAGGCTCCTGAACTGGTTACCTTCACGCGCTCGCTGCCCAGCAGTCCCAGCATACGAAAGGCGTTCATGACGGGCTTGTCCAGACCGTTCGTCGCCAACTCTCGAAACCCCGCGAAGTAAGGCTGGTCCTCAAATTCGAAGGCCCAGGTGACCGATCCAAGAAAGTAGATGTGCTCCGATCGGGCCAATTCCAGGACGTGATTCAAAACTTCGATGGTGTATGCGCCATACAACGGGCCGTTGCGATACGAGTTCTGAGGATTGTCCTTGGCGGAACAGGCGGCGCAACCTTCCGGATCTGACTCTCCCAGGATGATCGGAGTGTTTTGCCACTCCGGAAAGGATGCTGTGATCTTGAATCCTTGCTCGATCGCGGCCAACTGATGGCTAATCCCCATCTGCACGTGGTCACCCTGCCACTTCGGAGATCCCTTGGGATGAAAACTAATGAAGTCCAGACGCGATCCCATCCTGCCGTTCGCGTAATTCTTCTGATGCGCGCAATGGTCGAGGAAGGCACGAAGAAAATATGCTGCCTTCGCATTGCCTGGGCCTGTCGTGTCCGGCCCTCCAATCCGCGCCCCAGGAAGCGCCCGCAGGACCGCCTCGACTGAGAAGTCATAAAGCTTGAAATATTCCTCGGGCGTCGCTTTCCAGTAGCCAATATCGGGTTCATTCCATACTTCCCACAGCCAGGATTTCGTTTCAGCATCGCCGTAACGCTCACGCAGATGGCGAACGAATTGGAAAACGAGTTCGGACCATTTCTGGTAATCCTTCGGCGGGTAGGCCCATCCCGTATAAATGTCGCTGACGGGAGCTCGCGGAAAGTCATGGCGATAGGGCTCCGGATGGGTGGAGAGGGCTTTGGGCATGAAACCAATTTCGACCAGAGGCTTGATGCCGGCCGCTCGAAAGGTGTCGAAAATCTGATCCAGAATCGCCCAACTGTAAATTGGATGTCCAGATGCATCTTCCGAGTAGACGTTGGTCGACCCCCATTTGAGGGAAGCACTCCCGTCGCCGGTGGTCAGAAGATTGTGAACCCTGACATAAGCGGGCGCGGCATCTGTCGCGGCCAACTCGCCGAGGAGTTTCTTACCGTTCGGGGCGTAGGTGTAATTGGGCTCGTCGTAGCCAAAATAGTTCCAGACCGGCGAGAGCGGGCCATCGGACTGATCGGCCCGCACCTTGATGCTCACGCTCTGTGGTGTTTGCTGGGACCAGCACGGTTCACTGATCAGAAAGAGGAGAACAAAAGAGCAGAGCAGCTGCGTGCGCCTTTTACCGCAGCGTCGATTACGCGTTCGGATGCTTAGTCCCGGCAAATCGTCGCTAGCACGCACGGACATCCCAGCGCACATAGATTCCGACGTCCTTAGCGGGCAGACAGGCTGTAGACAGTGACCGTGTGATAGTGCTCGCCCGGCTTCAACTCGACGGTCGGGAAGTCCGGATGATTCGGTGAGTCCGGAAAGTGTTGCGTTTCCAGGCACAGTGCCGAATGCAACTCATCCGGTTTTCCGCCCTTGCCTTTGACGGAGCCGTCCAGGAAATTTCCGCTGTAAAACTGGATTCCAGGTTGATCCGTCAGGACTTTCAGCACCCGGCCACTGCTCGGATCGTAAAGCTCGGCGGCTTCCGCCAATTTCCCGCCCCCACTGTCGAGGACCCAGTTGTGGTCGTAGCCGCGACCGAGGTGAAGCTGTTCGTCGCCCGCGCTGATCCGCGCGCCAACCGCGGTTGCCTTACGAAAATCAAAGGGAGTCGATTCCACAGACTTCAGTTCACCGGTCGGAATCAGTCCAGCATCCACGGGAGTGAAGCGGGACGCGTGCAGAGTGAGTTGATGGTTCAGGATGTCACCCTGTCCAGCGAGATTGAAGTAAGAGTGATTCGTCAGATTGACCACGGTGTCTTTGTCCGTCGTGGCCCGATACTCAATCCGCAAATCGCCCTTCACCAGGGTGTACCGAACCACAGCCGACACGTTGCCCGGATAACCCGCCTNNTTGCCTTCCACACCACGTTGTTGAAGCCGTGCGGTCCACCGTGAAGCGTGTTCTCTCCGTTATTCAGAGGCAGGGAGTACTTCTTGCCATCCAGCGTAAAGCTGCCGTGCGCGATGCGATTCGCATAGCGGCCAATGATCGCCCCGAAGAACGCAACGGAAGTCGAGTTGAAATTGGTTACGTATCCATCGAGATCGTCGAAACCAAGCACCACGTCCGCCGGCTTGCCGTTGCGGTCTGGAGCTTTGAAGGAAACTACAATTCCACCGTACGATNNATGGAAAACAGCCCTAACCCCAACGCCCCGATTGCAATCGTCCACATGACTTTCTGAACGTTCATTGCTGCTCCTCGCTTTGCCTCTAGCGCTCACGATTTTGTACCGGCGGTCAGGAGAAATATGCCACTGGCCACCATCTGACGTTATTCTGTCGAGCGCTATTCTATCGAGAAACATCAGTACGAGCGAGCGCCTGAATGAATTGCGCGTGCTCACCGCAAGCCCACCAGTTCGGTGACGGATTCGATCAGCTTCGCAGGATCG
>PLUI01000050.1 GCA_003164855.1 Acidobacteriaceae bacterium | reverse complement strand
GAGACGCTGGCGCTCCTCGTCGGAGGAGATCTTTCGCGAAACGCCAACATGATTGACCGTCGGCATGAAGACCAGGAAGCGGCCCGGCAGCGCGATGTGGCTGGTGATGCGCGCACCTTTCTTGCCGATGGGTTCCTTGGCAATCTGCACCAGAATCTCCTGGCCTTCCTTCAGCAGATCGCTGATCTTCGGCACCTCTTGCTGTTCGCGCCGCGGAAAGCGCCGGCCACCTGCCCGGCGTCCTCCACGCTGGCGGTCGAAACCTGGCCGCGGACGTGGCGCACGCTGCGTGTATCCTGCCGTTCCCGCCGGAGCACGAACCTCCGCGCGCGCATCCACCGCGCCGGTTCCCCGCGCTTCGGCGTCGAGCAATGCCTCCGCTTGAGCCTGGGCTTCTTCGAGTTCCAGTTCCTCGGTATCTTCCTCGGTCTCTGCCGCTGCGCCTTCAATAGGTGCTACTCCGGCCTCGGCTAGCGAAGTCATGTGGATTTCATCCACCGTCTCGCGAACCTCGGAAAACTCGCGCTGCGCGGTCTCCGAACCTGGCTGGCCGGCGGCTCGCGTCTCTTCCTCAAATTCGTCGTAGCCCTCATCGGACGATTGTTCGTAGCTGACGGTGTCAACTTCTTCGTCGTCGATGACTTCTTCTTCCAGCGTCCCAGGAGCGGCGAATGCCGTAGCCGGTTCGGGAGCCGCTGCAGCCGAATGCTGCGAGACAGCCGTCTCGTTTTCGTCAACATGCTCCTCGACCACCTCTTCGACTTCAACCATTCGACTCGCCTGCGGAGGTGCGGCCACGGCACCGGCGGTTTCTGCGTCGCGCCGATGAAATTCACGGTTCCAGTCCACCGAAGTTGAGGCCGTCTCTACTGGTTTTTCCCGGTCAAGCTGCGCATCCTCACGCTGCTCAAACCGCGGTTGAGAAACTGCGGCGGGAATCCCAGCGGGAATCGCGCCAACCGGACTGGCAAAGATAGGTTCATCGTCAGGAAAAGTGGCGGCAATGGGCTCCGCTGCTTCAACCCGATCCTCGCGCTCGGATTTTCGATCCTCAAAGGTGCGATCTTCGTGCCCATGGGCTGGCTGGGGCACGGCCGGAGTTAATCCCCGGTATTTGGAAATCGATTCTCCGGGAAGGATGATCGGCTGGTATCCAGCCGGAGGTCCGAACTGCTGCGTTCTACGTGATTCCGTGGGACGAGTAATTACAGGCGGGGGTTCAGGAACACTCTCGATCACCGGAGCAGCCACACGCGGCTCGGCAGCCCGGTCACGATTATCGCCGCGTCCATCCCGACGTCCGCCACGGCGGCGGCGGCGTCCGCGCCAGCCTCCGCGTTCGCGGTCTTGGGAATCTCTGCCGGAAGAAGGATCCACCGAACCAGCGGCGGCTAACGATGGTTGGCCCTCCACAGCTTGGTCGGCTTCCCCGGCCTCCGGCCCGAACGCGCCTTCGGCCGTGCCTGCCGTTTCGTTCGTACCCGTAGCTTCGACCGCTTGCGCTCCGGAAGCCTGCGCCGGTTGCGGGCGCATATCCTGAACGCCGCGGCCCGCCGGCACGATGTCGGTCACATCTTCATCGTGCTCTTCCAACTCCATAAAGTCGGAAACGTACAGGAAGGCGTCGCGCTCCAGGCCGATATCGACAAACGCGGATTGCATGCCAGGCAGCACGCGGGTCACCCGGCCTTTGTAAATCGATCCAGCTAACGTGTATTCATTCTCGCGCTCGAGGTAGATCTCCGCGAGCAAATCGTCTTCCACCATCCCCACCTTGGTCTCGTGAGGGGTGGAGGAAACAAACAACTCTTTATTCATGGACACTCCGGTCCCGCCTTAATGAGCGGGNNGGGGCCCGGGAGGTTGCTCCCTGACCGCGTCCGTTGCACAAGCTTGGGTATCTTCTGCACTATTTCGCTTTCGTCTGCCGGGTTTGTGACCGCACTCTCAGACCGTTTCCGGTCGGGGGGCCGTTTCCCTGCCAGCAGCTTTATTGCTTCAATCCTGCCCGGCCTTCTACTGCTCGACTAGCCGGTGAAATGCCCCCTTTACGCGAGGGCGATCGATATTTTTGGGGCTGCGCCTAACCAGCGCAGCGATTGCTCTCTACCGTCTTCCCACTGCAAACTTCCGGTTCAAACCTCACAGTCCCTTAGCCGGTTACCCAATCCTGGTTAAGCCAGCTAGTTTACAAAACGGCGCATACGAACATTCATGACCATCCCCAGCGCCAGGAACATGAACAGAACCGAAGACCCACCGTAACTCATCAGCGGCAGAGGTATTCCGGTGACCGGCATAAAACCGACCACCATGCCGACGTTGACCAGGATATGGAAGCTAAGCACAGCCACCACACCCATCACCACGAACGTGCCAGCGCGGTCGGGCGCTGTCTGCGCGTTCTGCGTCAAACGCATCAGCACAATGAAGTATAACAGCAGAACCCCCAGCGCGCCCACGAATCCATGCTCCTCGGAAAATGCCGCGAAAATAAAGTCCGTTTGGGGAACTGGCAGGAAAGCGCCATGGGTTTGCGAGCCTTTTCCGCCCCATAACCCTCCCGAACCCACGGCAATCAGGGATTGTTCAACTTGGTACCCCGACCCCTGGGGATCGGCATCCGGTTCCAGAAAGCTGGTCAGCCGCTGCTTCTGATAAGTCTTAAGAACGTGAACCCGGGGAACGAAAAAGACCGCGCCGACTCCGATCCCCGCAAGCACGGCCACCAACAACCCTTGCTTCCACTGCATCCCGCCCAGGAAGACTCCCATGATGGCGATCGGAATATAAGTAAGAGCCGTTCCCAAGTCAGGTTGCTTCAAGACCAGTAGCATGGGAATGACTACGATGGCTCCGGCTTTCATAAAATCCGCCCAGGAAAGTTCACGATTGCGCAAATCCGCGAAAAACTTGGCCATCGCCAATATCAGGATCAGCTTCACCCATTCGGAAGGCTGGAAGTGGTTGCCGCCGGGCATCTTGATCCAGCGCTTGGCACCCAGATATTTTTGCCCAAAGACCATCACCGCCATCAGCGAAGCGATCGCCGCAATGTAGAACCAGTGGATTCTATCGAGCAGCGCCTGGTAATTGACCAGGCTGATCAGAAACATCATCCCCACGCCGGCCACAACCCAGTAAATCTGCTTAACGTGCGACCCCGCGAACTTGGTGTGCATGGTGGCGCTGCGAATCTCCATGACCCCCAGCCCGCAGATCATGAGCACAAAGACCAGCAATAGCCAGTCGAAATCGCGAAATGAAACATAACGGCTCATGAGTATCGAGTACC
The DNA here is from genome assembly GCA_003164855.1 of Acidobacteriaceae bacterium. Taxonomy (GTDB): domain Bacteria; phylum Acidobacteriota; class Terriglobia; order Terriglobales; family Acidobacteriaceae; genus Sulfotelmatobacter. The sequence continues at coordinate 4,612 of PLUI01000050.1, read as the reverse complement.
CAATACTTAATACTTACTGCCTGGCAACTGCCTCCATTTGCAGATGTTTTTCGTCTCGCATCGTCAGTGCACTTTCCCGGTACCAGGTACTAGGTACTNNGTCCACAGAGCGCCCATGTCAACTGTGCCATCCCCTTTGGGCTTCTCCACCATCTTGTTCGGTATCCGCTTCTGCTTGTCGACGTAGGCCTTGAGCACCTGCGTCGCCAGGCGCGCCGCCAGCTTCCCATGCTCCCCGCCTTCGAACAAGACGCAGATCACGATGTCGGGATTCCGCCGCGGCGTGAATCCTACAAACCATCCATTCTGATTGAGCGCTTCACTGTTCTTGAACTTGGCGCGCGTGGCCAGCGAAACAATCTGCGCCGATCCCGTCTTGCCCGCTATATCAATCCCAGGAATGTGCGCCGAGGGAGCCGTTCCCTCCGGCAGCAGAACTCGCGACATAGCGTCGGTAATAAAAGTCCACCCGTTGGGATCGATGGGGACATTCGTCGTCTCCGTGACGTGACTCGTCTCGACGTATCCGCTAGGCAGTCCTTTCGGATCGACCACGTGCGGCACAACCATGCGGCCGCCCATGGAGATTGCCGAAATAGCGCGTAGTAACTGCACTGGCGTGAGCGCCACAGCACCCTGGCCAATGCCAACCGAAATTGTTTCCCCGGCGAACCACTTCTGCTTGAAGTTCTTGATCTTCCATTCTTCCGACGGCATCACACCGCTCACTTCATTGGGCAGGTCGATTCCGGTTTTCTGCCCCAGGCCAAAAGCGGTGGCATATTTAGCAATGCGCTCGATGCCTAACTTTTCCGCCAGCGTATAGAAGAAAACATCGCAAGACTGGTAGATGGCTTTCTCCAGACTGACCGGGCCATGGCCACCTTTCACCCAGCAGCCAAACCGGCGCCCGTAGAACTCCGCGCCTCCGGTGCAGTTGACGTGCAGATCCTGCGCAATTCCTTCCTGCCAGCCCGCGACCGACATGATGATTTTGAACGTCGATCCCGGAGCAAGCTGCGCCTGAATCGCTTTGTTCAGCAGCGGCTTGTCAGGATCGGTCACCAGTTTGTTCCATTCGTCGCGCGACACCCGCACCGCGAAATCGTTGGGATCGAACGTCGGCCGGCTTACCATCGCCAGGATTTCCCCGGTGTGCGGGTCCATCGCCACAATGGCGCCGTTCTTGCCTTCCAGAGCTTCCTCGGCGGCGATCTGCAGGTCGATGTCGATGGTGAGCTTCAACTGTTTTCCGGGGATCGCATCGGTTTCCCCCAGCAGTCCCACCTCGCGGCCATGACTGTTCACCAGTTCCTGCCGCGCTCCGTTTTTCCCCATCAGCGCGTTGTTATATTGCCGCTCGACTCCGGAAACTCCCACCACATCGCCCGGGTTATAAAGCTCGAACTGCGGCTGGTTGAGCATGTCTTCCGTCACTTCGCCCACGTAGCCGATCAGGTGCGCCATGAAACCATTGCGCGGATACAGACGCCGGTCGGCCCGGATCGTATCCAGTTCGGGCAGTTCGTTGCGATGCGCTTCGATGAAGGCCTGCTCGTCCTGGGTGATGTCTTCTTTCAGAAAAATCGGCTGATACTGCGGCATGGAGGCGAAATGGCGGATGCGCGTCCGCACATCCTCCGCATCCAGATGCAGCCCTTGCGCAATCAAATCCGCATCGGCGTTGAGGTCACGGGAAGAATCGCGCAGCAGCAGCGCGGAAAACGAGGGATAATTGTCGACGATGATGCGCCCTTCGCGGTCGAGAATCTTCCCGCGGGGCGCGAGAATCGGCACATTGCGGATGCGGTTCTTTTCCGCCGCGGATGCGTAATAACCGCTCTGCATCACCTGCAGCCGCCACAATCCGTAGGCCAGTACGAGGAAAATAGCCAGGATCAGGTACTGCGCCGCCGTCAGGCGGATTGCCGATACTTTTTCGTCGCGACCAAACATCAGATACCAGTGGCCAGTTGCCTGTGGCCAGTTAAGAACTCGTGAGAGATCGGTCTGGTCCGCAGCAAGGCTCAGCCTCGCAGAATTGAATGTATAGGAACCTTCAGTTTCATTGTAATGCGTGCGGAGATCGCCGCACTGCCGAACCGGGTAACGGAAGTCACAGCCTTCGCCTACTGACTGGCAACTGCCACTGACCACTCGCAACTGCTCCTAAGTTCTCTGCTTGAACTTATCCAGCAGATAGTACAAGCCGACGCCGAGAAATGCGTTCGCCAGGCCCGCTTCGATTCCGCGGCTCCAGCTCCAGTTCAGCGTCATGTTAACCATGCCGCGCGCCACGGTGAAATAGACAGCCGCATGCACCAGATAAAATCCCAGCGTGACCAGGAACCGCGCCCCGGCATTTTCCACATCCAGCTTCGCCCCCAGTGACGATGCGAAGTAACCCACCACGGTCTTGGCGATGCCATAAATTCCGATGGGATAGGCGCCCAGCATATCCTGCGCCAAGCCGATCGCTGCCCCGGTGAATAGTCCGGAAATCGGATTCCGCCGCGCCATCCCGAAAAAGATCGTCACCAGCAACGGCAGGTCGAAAATGGAGAAAAACGGAAACCGTCTGGGCACGAAGGCCTGCAGAAACAGCGCCAGCAAAGGCACTCCCACCGTCACCGGAATGCTGAACCGGTAGACCTCAATCTGCTCGCCCGAAGTGTAAGTGATGGGCACGCTAGTGGGGATCTTCGTCCGTTGCAGGCGGCTGCGGATTCGGCTGTGAAACAGGAAGCTTGGGCTGCACAGTCGAACTCTTCGCTGGCAAACTTGCGGAGTTCGATCCCACCGCGTTTGGAGAACCGCCACTCGCTGTCGAATCGCCCGCAACTTTCGGAACAGTTTTCTTTGGCGCCTGGCTCGCCTTTGGCTCTGCGCTACCGTCCACATCCGGCGCTCTACCTGTACTTGCAGGTTTCGCGGTTGCAGGAGCGACAGCCGACGCGCCGCTCGCTACCTTAGCGGTCGATGCAGCAGCGGTCGATGGAGCCGCAACCTGCTGAACACCGACAGAGCCCGGCTTCGCAGAACCTGTTACCGGAATCTGAGTCTTCGCGGCCGCGCTCGTACTTTGGCCAGGCGCGCCAACCTTGCTGCTTCCCGGCGCACCAACTGCTGCCGCAGCCGCTACGGGCTTGTCCGGCACTGACGGCAACCGTTGCGCCAGAATATCTGCGGCACGCACCCGAGCTCCGTTCTCAACCACCGCAGTCTGCTCCTGCTTTTCCGTAACCACCAGGACTTCTTCCAGCCGGCTAAGATCGGCCGCAGGCCGGACTTGAATATTCAAAAACATTTCCCGGCCCGGGCTCACCTTGCTCACCGTACCCACCGGCAGTCCCTTGGGAAAAATCTGATCTCCTCCGCTACTCAGCACGGTGTCACCGGGCGAGACTTTCTCGTCGGCCATCACCCGCTCCAAAATCACCGCCCCATCCGGCGTTCCTTTCAGCACACCCTGCAATCGTGACTTCTCGAGCATCGCGCCCACGCCACTGGTCTGGTCGTTGATCATCAACACCAGGGAAGTGGAGGGATACACACGCAGAACTTTGCCCACGATTCCACCTGCCGTAATCACCGCCATGTCCGGAGCGATTCCTTCATTCGAACCTTTATCGATATAAATCGACCGTGAGAGATCACTGCCGCTCGATCCAATCACCTGCGCCGGCACGGTCTTGGCGATGGTCTGCTCTTTGAAAGCCAGCAACTGCTGTAGCCGGTGCGCCTGCCCAGCATCTTCGCTCAACCGCACTTGATCGAGGCGCATTTGCTCAATCTGCTGTTTGAGTTGGCGGTTTTCCGCCCGCACTCCCCGCAGAAAGAAATAGTTGTGCCAGAGATTGCTGCTGCCATTTTGCGCCCAGACCAGCACGCGCTCGAAAGGAGTGATTGTGTCTACCGCCCAGATACGGATCAGGCGAGTGCTTTCCGCGTCCCCGCTGCGCTTGACCTGTACCGCCAGTCCCAGCACCTGCAGAAATAACACTCCCACCAGAATAGTCAGATTACGGTAACGGCCGAGGACAGATTCCATAACACCAGTTGTTAGTACCGAGTACTTAGTACCCAGCAAAAGCTTGCAGTTTTGTTTTTCTCGGTACTAGGTACTGGGTACCAGGTACTGTTTCTACTCTATCGAAATTTTGCGCAGCAGCTTGAAGTCGCTGAGCATCTTGCCCGTGCCCAGCACCACGCTGCACAACGGATCGTCGGCGATAGAAACCGGCAATCCCGTTTCCTCCCGAATGCGCTTATCCAGATTCTTCAGCAGCGCCCCGCCGCCGGTCAGCACAATGCCGCGGTCGCTGATGTCTGCCGAAAGCTCCGGCGGCGTCCGCTCCAGAGCTACGCGAATCGCATTCATGATCGTCGATACGCACTCGCTGAGCGACTCGCGAACTTCGCCATCGTCCACTGTGATCGTCTTGGGAACGCCTTCAATCAGATTGCGCCCCTTAATCTCCATGGTCATCGGCTTGTCGAGCTGATGCGCCGACCCGATCTCCATCTTGATTTGCTCAGCCGTGCGCTCGCCGATCAGCAGGTTATATTTCCGCTTCAGATAATTCATGATGGCTTCGTCCATCTGGTTCCC
>PLUI01000220.1:4619-23483 GCA_003164855.1 Acidobacteriaceae bacterium | reverse complement strand
TTTCACGAGGCGATCGCGGAATGTCATCTGGGGCAACCGAGCCTTACTTCAATCCATTGACCACGTACGCTTCTGACAGGACGCGCACGTAAAGATAAGCGTAGGCATTGCCGTCGCTCGAAAGATGAGGCGGAGCGAGCGCCGTAACTCCCGCGCCCATTTCTTCCCCGAATGTTTTCCACGGTTCCATTTTGCCCGTCTGTACGTTCACCCGAGAAACTATCTCGGATTTCGTGCGTCCTCGGCTGGGAACTACGTATACCGATCCTCCGTCCGGTGTCCATGCAATCGCGGCGTAGTGTGGCTCGAGCCCCGGTATCGGCTGAAACCCGCCCCCTTCGAGTGGCCAAATCCCTAGTTTTCCGTCGGGTCCACGCACCGCTGCGCTCTTGCCGTCCGGCGATATTTGTACTCCGAAGATGCCTTCGGGAGTAATGGGCTTGGAATCGCCACTGGTAACATCGATCATGTAGTCGCGTCCACCGTGCCCGGCTTCAATCCCCACTGCCAGCAACCGTTTGCCATTAGGAAGAAATCGGACCGAGCCATAGCTGACGGCATCATGGGTGAGCGTTCGTGCCTCACCCGCTCCTGTCGGAACCAGGTTTAGCGATCCGCCCTTTGCCGGTTTCGTGATCACCCATTTTCCATCGGGCGAAATGGCGCCGGCTACACCTTCCCNNACACGGTGTAGTTCGCTCCACCACCATCGCCTTCCTCTTCAAACAAAATTTTGTGGCCATCCCGGCTGATATCGCGCAACTCCGACCATCCAAACCACCCGAGTTCGCGTTCCTCTTTTCCACCTGGCGCTACGCCCCGAATCCCCAGGCGCTCGTGGTTGGTCACGGTCAGCACCGTTCCATTGCGCAGGTCTTCCAGCCACATACCTCCGGGCACGTTGGTGATCGTGCGCAACTTACCCGAGAGGGTCACGCCCCGTGGGTTCGACGCGCTGCCCGTGTTGGTGGACGTAAACCAGATTTCATCGCCCGCCGGGGCCCAGAGAATTCCTTGCAGGGAGGTCCAGCCGGAGGAAAGCTTTCTTTCTTTTTCCTTGCCATCCGCGCCAATCACCGCCAGCGAACCCTCGTCGTCACCACCTGGGTTTTCGTGGTCGGCAAAGGCAATCCACTTGCCGTCGGGCGAAATCTTGGGATGGCTGATCCAGTTGATGCTGTCGAGCAGCACGTTGCCGATGGGATATTCCAAACGCCAATGGCTGTTCTCCGGAACATACCGCACCACAGCCATAACCTCGCCGCTCGGCGCCCAGTCCGCGTCCTGCACGTTGTCCAGCACTTCGCGTGGCGTTCCTCCACTCAGCGGAACCCGCGCCAGCGTCCCACTTCGCGCGTAGCCGGGAAAAATTACACTTTTGAGTCGAATGGCCAGCTCGCCGTTCTTCGACACCGAAAGTAGTTCCGCATCCTTCAGCCCCAACTCCCGCGAGCCCGGGTCATCCGCCCGGGCAAGATACAGCTGGCTTTCGCCTCCGTCCCACGACGCGCTGTAAACGATACTGCCATCGGGCGTGAATCGCGCATGTCCGATAAAACCAGCACGGAAGGTGATTTGCTTGTACTCCGCCAACGACGTGCGATTGCTGCCTCGGCCCACCAACCAGCCCAATCCCAGCAACGCCAGCGCAACGACCAGGCCTCCCGCAATTCCAGCCAACAGCCGACTTCGCCTCCGCGGCGCGGCCACCGCCACCTTTGCCGCGCTGATGCCGGAAACACCCGTGAGATGTTCCAGATCAAACGCAATGTCGCTGGCGGAATGAAAGCGTTGCTCGGGATTTTTCTCCAGGCAGTGCTGCACGATGCGCTCCAGCGCGGGAGAGACATTGCGATTGGTTTCGCTCAGGTCCGCCGGATCTTCTTTCAGGATCGCGCTCATCGTGTCGGCGGCAGTGTCGCGGTGGAAGGCACGTTTGCCGGAAATCATCTCGTAAAGAATTGCGCCGAAGCTGAAGATGTCGGAGCGCGCATCTACGGCGATGCCGCGCACCTGCTCGGGGGACATATAACCCGCGGTTCCCATTACCACGCCGGCTTCCGTGGCGTGCGTCATGGTTGGCAGGGAAGTGGGCGCATGACCATCTCGCGTAAGATCGGGCTGAGTTAGTTTGGCCAAGCCAAAATCCAGAATCTTGACGCGCCCATCCTTCGTGAGAAATAAATTGTCGGGCTTCAGATCGCGATGGATGATCCCTTTTTCATGCGCCGCGGCCAGTCCATGCGCGATCTGCAGGGCGTAGTCCAAAGTCTTGCGCACTGGAATCGCCCCGTTGCGCAGGCGCTCCCGCAGAGTTTCGCCCTCCAGCAATTCGGATACGACATAAGGAGAGCCTTGATGAGTTCCAATATCGAATACCGCAAGAATGTTGGGATGGTTCAAAGCCGCAGTAGCGAGCGCTTCTTGCTCGAAGCGACGCAAGCGATCGGCGTCCAGAGAGAGCGCTTGCGGCAATACTTTGACCGCCACGTCGCGCTTCAAGCGAGAGTCGCGGGCGCGGTACACCTCGCCCATGCCTCCCGCGCCCAGTAGACTAACGATTTCGTAAGGCCCAAGTTTCGTGCCAGAAGTCAGGTTCATCGGTGCGCGGATTATAAACCACCACCGAATCGGACAGGCTATTTCGCATGGTTCAGCAGCGCTAAGGCATCGTCGGTTGTGAAAAATCTTGCTCCGAGATCCTGAAGTTCGGCCACGGTCCGCTCGCCATCTTCCGCTTTCAAAGTTTCGATTGCGTCCTGAACCACGGAGACACGGCGGCCACGTTCGAGCAATCCCTTGGCTGCGAGACGAACGCAGTATTCTGTCACCACACCAAAGACCACGAATTCAACGTCGTCCCCGAACTGGCGCAATACTTTTTCGATGTGGCGGCTCTTAAAAATATCGAGGGTCTGTTTTTCCAGAAGGACTTGCTGGTATTTCGATAAATCTCGTGGAACCGTTGCTGCGGCCTCGCTCGGCACGATGAAAACTTTATCCGTCAATGCTTCTGGAACGAAAGTCGAGCCTGCGGTGCCTTTAATACAGTGTGGCGGAAACGTCTGGAATTCAGGATCGTCCTGCGGGTGGTAACAACCATGCGAGATGAGAAAGACGCGGCCCTCGCGCGCTGCATCCGTAAGCCTTCGAATATTAGGCAACAACCGCTCCGCGCCCGGCACGTAGAGCTTGCCGCCCGGCAGCATGAAATCCGCCTGCGTATCGACCTCCCAGAAAACAACAGTGCGAGAGATCATCTCAGTTCCTCACAGCGTGCGACAGCTTTGCATGACGACGATCTCCGCCTAGCGTCAGTTCGCACAAACCTTCGACGAATTCGGGGGTCAAACTATCATGGCGAATCAGGAATCGCATGTAGATGGGACCGTAGAGCGAGTCGAGAAGCAAATCCATGTCGACATTTTTCCGCAGCTGTCCCCGCCGGATTCCGCGACGAAGAGTGGCGTAGGCCTCCTGACGTCGTGGTTTCATGAAACGCTCGCGGAAGGCTGCAATCAGGCTGCGATCGCTCTGTCCGGCGCCCAGCATGGCGGAGACGATACGTCCACGCCGTCCGCGCAGGATCTTTACCAACTGGCGCATCTGTTGGCTCATGTCTGTGCGGACCGAGCCGGTATCGGGAAAGTGCAGTTTGCTGGTGGTACTGCGGGCGAAGGCGTCTGCGATGAGAGCAGCCTTATCCGGCCACCAGCGGTAAACTGTTGCCTTACCAACGTTGGCATGGGCAGCAACAGCTTCAATGGTCAATTCTGAGAAGCCTCTTTTCGCCAGAAGTTTTAACGTGCTGTGCAGGATGGACAGTCGGGCCTCTTCACTCCGAGGCCGCCCCGGCGGGCGCTTTCGGCCGTTTCCGTCGCCATTGCTGTGAGCTGAGGGCTTCTGGCGCATATGCCTACCCTAACATATAATCAGGTCTGCGCATTAGAATCCAATACGGGCAGTATCGAATCTAAAATAAAACTGACGGGTGGGCTTCGCGCATCTTGCAGGCTACCCTCTTTGTTTCATTTGAACTCTGGGTGGTGCCTAAGCAATGTGGATTGTAGCGTTAGCTCTCAGACGTCCCTACACGTTTATCGTGATGGCGCTCGTGATTATTATTCTGACGCCGATCACGATCTTGCGGACGGCCACCGATATTTTCCCCGATATCGACATTCCGGTTGTATCGGTAGTTTGGTTCTATACTGGCATGTCGCCGCAAGACATGGCCGACCGCATCGTCGCTAACTCCGAACGCGGCATCACCACCACCGTCAATGACATTGAGCACATGGAATCTCAGTCCGTCTACGGATTGGGCGTAATCAAGGTTTTCTTTCGCCCCGGCACGAATGTACAAGGGGCCATTGCGCAAATTACGGCGATCGCCCAGACCAGCGTGCGCAGCCTGCCGCCGGGCACCACGCCGCCGCTGATCATTTCCTATAGCGCCTCGACTACGCCCATCATTCAGCTTGGACTGAGCAGCAAAACTCTTCCCGAGCAACAACTATTCGATCTTGGTCAGAATTTCCTGCGCAACTATCTCGCGACCGTGCCGGGCGCCGCTACGCCGTATCCCTACGGCGGCAAGATTCGCCAGATTCAGGTGGACCTGGATTTACCGAAGCTACAGGCGTACGGACTGGACCCGAATGACATTGTCAATGCGGTCAATGCGCAAAACATTATCCTCCCCAGCGGCACCATCAAGATGGGTTCGCTGGAATACAACGTGGAGATGAACGGAACCCCGCAGACCATCGCGGAATTAAACGACCTTCCGGTTAAGACGACCAACGGTTCCACGCTCTACATGCGCGATGTTGCCCACATACGCGACGGTTTCGCACCGCAAACCAACATCGTGCGCGCGGACGGAAACCGTGGCGCACTCATGTCGATTTATAAAAACGGCAACGCGTCCACCCTGCAAATCGTCGCTGGCGTTAAGAGGATTGTTGAGCAGGCGGCGCAGGCCCTACCCCCGGCGCTGAAGATCACCGCGCTGTTTGACCAGTCTTTGTTTGTGCGCGCTTCGATCAATGGCGTGTTGCGCGAGGGGCTCATAGCAGCCGCACTTACAGCCGTGATGATCCTCATTTTCCTTGGCGACTGGCGTCCCACAATCGTCATTTCTATTTCCATCCCGCTCTCGATCTTTGTTTCGATCATCCTGCTCGGAGCGATCGGCCAGACAATCAACATCATGACGCTGGGAGGATTGGCACTAGCCGTCGGTATTCTGGTCGACGATGCCACGGTGGAAATCGAAAACATCGAGCGCAATCTGGCGATGGGCAAGGAGATGAAGCAGGCTATCCTTGACGGCGCGCAGCAGATCGCCGTGCCTGCCTTTGTCTCCACGCTCAGCATTTGCATTGTGTTCGTGCCCATGTTCTTTCTGACCGGCGTTGCAAAATTTCTGTTTGTGCCACTGGCAGAGGCTGTGAGTTTCGCGATGCTGGCCAGCTACCTGCTGTCGCGAACCCTCATTCCCACGCTGGTCATGTACATCATGCGCGGGCATGAGCATCGCGCTGAGGCGCCAAAGTCGTTCCTCGGCCGCTTTCAGCGCGGCTTCGAACGCAAGTTTGAAGACTTCCGGCAGGGCTATGAGGCCTTGCTGGAAACCACCCTCGAGCATCGTGGCATCTTCGTGGCTGGCTTTCTGGCCTTCTGCCTGCTCTCGCTGGGGCTGTTTTTTTTCCTAGGAGAAGACTTCTTCCCGCAAGTCGATGCCGGCTTGTTACGCCTGCACGTGCGGGCTCGTCCTGGCTTGCGCGTGGAAGAAACGGCGCGTCTCTGCGACCAGATTGAAGCCGTGCTGCGCCAGGAGATTCCTAAGGGCCAACTGCAGACCACCCTCGATAACATCGGCCTGCCCAACTCCGGCATCAACCAGTCTTACAGCTCCAATGGAACGATCGGCACCAGCGATGCGGAGATTCTCATCGCGCTTGACCCCGAGCACCATCCTCCCACCGCGGATCTTACCAGGCATCTGCGCGAACTGTTGCCGCGGCGCTTTCCTGGGGTGGAGTTCTTTTTCCAGCCAGCCGACATCGTCACGCAGATTCTGAATTTCGGTTTGCCCGCACCCATCGATGTGCAGATCATCGGCACCGACATGCAAACCAGTTATGGAATTGCGCAGCAGATCGCCAACCAGATGCGGCACATTCCCGGTACCGCCGATGTACACGTGCAACAGTTGCTTTCCTTGCCCACGCTGCACATGGATATCGAGCGTACGCGAGTGACGCAAGTTGGGCTTACCGCCCGTGATGTGGCGCAGAGCGCACTGGTTTCGTTGAGCGGCAGCTTCCAAACGTCGCCGAACTTCTGGCTCAACCCGAAGAACGAAGTCACTTATCAGGTCGCCGTGCAATCGCCGCAATATCGCATGACCAATATGCAAGACTTGCTGAACATTCCCGTGATTTCGCAGCAGGGCCCGCAGCTCATGGGAAATCTGGTGCAGCTTTCGCCGGTGGTGCGCGCCGCTACGGTGAACCACTGGAACGTGGCGCCCGTGATCGATGTTTACGCCAGCACCCAGGATCGAGATCTCGGCGCCGTGGCTGCGGACACCGATAGAATACTCAAGACCTTCAACGGCCATCTGCCGCGCGGCACAAACATTGTGGTACGCGGCCAGGTCGCCACCATGCGCTCTTCGTTTTTCGGCTTAGGCGTGGGCTTGGTGGGCGCGATTCTTCTGGTTTATCTGCTGATTGTGATCAACTTTCAGTCCTGGCTTGATCCCTTCATCATCATCGCAGCTCTGCCGGGAGCGCTGGCGGGAATTTGCTGGTTCCTGCTGTTGACGCGCACCACGCTGAGTGTGCCGTCGCTCACCGGCGCAGTCATGTGCATGGGCGTCGCCACCGCCAACTCCATCCTGATGGTAAGTTTCGCGCGGGAACAGTTGGACGAAGGGATTCCCGCGATGCAGGCAGCCGTTGCTGCCGGATACACACGTGTGCGTCCCGTGCTGATGACCGCGCTGGCNNGAAGGCGGCGAGCAGAACGCGCCGCTGGGCCGGGCTGTCATTGGCGGTTTGCTGTTTGCCACGGTGGCAACATTATTTTTCGTGCCCAGTGTGTTTGCCATCTTTCATGGCCGCCGGGAAGCCAAACGGGCGCGCGAGCAACAAAAGCAAGATTAAGAATTAAGAATTTAAAATAAAGATCATTTCCGAGAATCGCGGTCGGTCTGAGCGGAGTCAAGTAAGTGGAGTTAAGAATGATTGAAAAGAACAATGTTGAAGAATTGCCGGACGAGCAGCGGTCCGAACGGCCTTCCGGTGCTCAACCGCCACAGCAGGGCCAGAACGAAGAGCATCATGCTCTCGGTGCGCAGGCTCAGCGTGACGAAGAGATCGAAGCGATCCGTCAGCATTCCAAGCATCAGCCGCCGGCCATCCAACGGCCTCCGCAGCTTCCGCCGGCGCCGCCACGCAAGGCTTTGACCATCGTTGCGGTCATGCTGCTGGTACTTCTGGTCGCAGGAGGTATTACGTTGCTGGCGCGCGCAAGCCACGAGCGAGCTCTTGCTAAGGAAACCGAAATCGAGACGGTGCCCACCGTCGCCGTGGTGAATCCGCTGCCAGAAAAGCCGGATGAAGACCTGGTTCTGCCCGGATCTCTCCTGGCGTATGAGGAGTCTCCCATTTACGCGCGCACTAACGGCTACCTCGTGAAATGGTACAAGGACATTGGCAGTCGGGTAACCAAAGGCGAGTTGCTGGCAAAGATCGACACGCCGGAAGTGGACCAGGAGTTGAACCAGTCACGGGCCGCGCGCCAGCAAATTGTCGCGCAGATGGAAATTGCCAAGATCACCGCCGACCGCTGGGCAAACCTTCTCAAGACCGACTCCGTCTCCGCCCAGGAAGCCGATCAGAATGCCAGCGGATACAAGCAGGCCCAAGCCAACCTGTCGGCCGCCGACGCCAACGTGCGCCGCCTCGAACAGCTGGAAGGATTCAAAGATGTCTATGCGCCCTTCACCGGCGTGCTTACCAAACGCAACGTCGATCCCGGCGCGCTGATCAACGCCGGCGCTCAGGCTGCGGGCCGCGAGCTATTTGACATCGCCCGCGTCGATCCCCTGCGCGTTTATACCAGCGTGCCGCAGGCCTACGCTCCATACATAAAAGTCGGTGCCAAAACCTTTGTCACTCTCCAGGAATTTCCGGGGCAGAAGTTTGTGGCCACAGTGGCGCGCACGGCCGAAGCCATTGACACGAACACTCGCACTCTGTTGACGGAAGTCGATGTGCCCAACAAAGACGGTCGATTGTTGCCCGGCTCATTTGGGGAGGTGCATTTTGCCGTCGGGTCCAACGTGAACAAGGTGACAGTTCCGGTGAACACCATGCTGTTCCGCGCTCAAGGCGCGCAGGTAGCGGTCGTCGGTCCGGACAACAAAGTGCAATTGCGCCCCATCAACATCGGGCGCGACTACGGCACCACCTTGGAAATTCTCGGCGGTGTCGATCCCTCGGAGAAGATCGTCGTGAACCCGTCGGATTCTCTTGAAGAGGGGCAGCAGGTCAACGTGGCGCAGCCTCAACCCGGGCAGCAGAAGGGCGGCGCATCGTGAGGCCAGGCGCGCTCTCGATCGTGCTCGCACTTCTGGCGCTTGCCGCTGGATGCACCGTCGGTCCGCGGTACAGCCGTCCTGCGGCTCCAGCGCCGGCGCCGGATGCATGGAAAACGCAACCTCCGTGGGAACAGGCCGCGCCTCAGGACTCAATTCCGAAAGGTGAATGGTGGAAAATCTTCCACGACGCCGAGCTCGACGCTTACGAAAAACAATTGTTGCAGGCCAACCAATCGCTGGAAGCTGCCCGTGACCGGCTGAATCAGGCGCGCTCGCTGGCGCGGGTTGCGACCTCCGGACTGTTCCCGCAGCTATCCACCGATCCCTCCGCCGTGCGCGAGCGTGGTTCCGGCAATCGGCCGCTGAATGGCGAGCAGCCAGTCATCATTAATGGTGTCGCTCAGCCGGTTCCACCCTATACCGAGAGCGTTTATACCATTCCGTTCAACATCAACTATGAGGTCGATGTCTTCGGACGGGCTCGGCGCAATGTGGAAGCGGCGAATGCCACTCTCCAATCCACGGCCGCCGATCTTCAGAACGCGCAGCTGGTGCTAACCGCGGAACTGGCCGCCGACTACTTTTCTTTGCGGGAGTTGGACGCCGAGTTCAATGTGGTGCAGGAATCTGTGGGCTACCAGCGCAAGGGTTTGGATTTGGTAAACCGGCAGCACGCAGGCGGCATCGTCAGCGGACTCGAAGTTGCCCAGCAAGCCGCGCTTCTCGACGCGACCGTATCCCAGCTCGCCTTAGTGCAGGAGTCACGATACCAGTATGAGCATGCCATAGCGGTTTTGCTGGGACAGCCGGCGTCCAGCATCGGTGTGCGCGTGGCCCCGTTGCAAGCTACGCCTCCGCCGGTCCCGCTGGGCGTGCCCTCTGACATGTTGCAGCGTCGCCCCGATGTCTCCTCGGCCGAGCGGCAGATGGCTTATCAGAACGCGCAGGTCGGTATCGCACGCACCGCGTTCTATCCGCAGATCACCCTCAGTGGTTCCGGAGGTTGGCAAAGTACGCAACTAGCGCCGCTGTTGAACGCGCCCAGCCTCTTCTGGTCGCTGGGCGCTGACGCTTTGGAGCCTATTTTCGAAGGTGGAAGGAACCGCGCCAACCTGGCGGCCGCGCGTGCCGCCTACGATCAGTCGGTGGCGAATTATCGCCAGTCCGTACTGACCGCCTTCCAGCAGGTGGAAGACGGCATCAGCAATCTGAGCACGCTTTCGCAGGCCCTTACTACGCAGCATGCTGCCGTCGAGGATGCCCGCCGCGAACTCACCATCGCCAACAATCGTTATATCGGCGGTGCCACCGACTATCTCAATGTCATCACCGCCCAGACTACTCTGCTCACCAGCCAGCGGCTGGAGACGCAGTTGCTCGGTCAGCAGATGGTCAGCTCTGTCTATCTGGTGAAAGCTCTCGGCGGGGGCTGGGACGCCAGCGAAATCAAAGACCAGCAGGTTCATCCCCAGGCTATTCAGATCTTGCAGCCATAAGCTCATCAGGCGGGTAGTGGCTGAATCTGCCATCGCCGCGCCGTGGGAGTGGCACGTTAATTGCCGTCTGGTATGACTTGCATCTTGCCTGCGCTCTGGATCATTACAGGAACGAACGCCTCTAGTTCCATAGAGGGAGACTTTCCTGCGTTGCCAGTTGGCAGAAATTTTTCAGGCTGGTAGTGCCACACGCGGCCAGTCTGGGAGTCGAACAGGAATAATTGCGGAGCATTCCCAAGCGTCACAGGAAGCAACTGATAGCGGCCTTGATCCGGCGATGGAGTTGCAGAGGGCTTCTGACCTTGGAGTGGCATAGCAAACAGCGCGAGAAACAGGATTGCAGATTTCATTGGCGTTGCCTCCGTAGAGTGTGATTCAATCGCACCAATGGGAAAAGGCTCCATCTCTGGAGCCTTAAGGTTTTTTGTTTGGTGCGTCTGGAGGCAATTATGCCACAGACCCGCCGTGATTCTGAGACAATTCTTTGCGAAGCACTGCGAGCGTTGTCTCAATACGCGAAGCTAATTCATTCCACCTTTCAGTCTCCAGACCAAGCTGCGGGTCGCTCGACGCGACGCGTTTCTTCATCTGGACGTAAGCCTTATTCATCTTCGCCACGATCTCGGAACCGCGTTCGTCAGACAGCGCATTCTCTGCCGCACAAATCTTCTGAGCGCAATCCTTATACCCAACACTCAAATTCTCCAACACGTCGATCAAAGCTAAAACAGTCTCATCTCTCATCGGTGTCTCCTAGGCGAGCAATGCAGACAAGGGCCAAACTTCCGATGTCACGCCAGCAGCCATTGCAGGTGTTACCCGCAAGGTCTGATGAACGCGGCAGAAAAAGAAATTCAGAATTCAAATTCAGCCACTACCCATCAGGCGGCCAAAGTTGACAAATGCCGCCCGCAAGCCTAACATAGAGATGGAGTTATTATATCTTTCCCGATTCCGTCCGACCTTGGAAGTTAAGTCAGCCCTCTTAAATTGTTTCTTACACATAGCGCGTCACTGAGGGAACTGCGCTCTGTGGCTGTTAAAGGGATGTGTACCTCATCCATATCGCTTGTTCCTGCACCAGTCCTGAACCAAAAGGGAGCCCATGAAAAATACGAAGTTTCTGGTGAAAGTGAATCGTGGCGGTGCGCGCGCCGCCGAATACGTCCTGCGGATTGATCGAACGCCTATTCAGACCACAACCAACAAGAAACTGGCCCTGGCCATGGGAAGATTCACTGCGGAAGACGCGGTCAAAGTGATGCAGAATTCCCGTTGCACTCCGGAACTGATATCGGTTTTCTGCTAAAGTCACGCCTGTTCGTAACTATCTGAGCCCCCCGGACTAGCCCATCTAGCTCCGGGCGTGGCGTTCGCTGTTGGGCTTGGAACCGCTCAGAGCGAAGAAGAGGATGTAGAGGTAGCAGATCACAGGAAGAAAAAAGGCGTGGTGGATTCCGATCTTATCGGCAATCGCACCCTGCGCCAGCGGAATCAGCGCTCCACCCACAATCGCCATAATCATCACTCCTGAGCCGTCTCCCGTCAGCGGCCCCAGTTCCGCTACGCCCAGCGTGAAGATGCTAGGGAACATGATCGAATTAAAGAACCCGACCAGAATGATGCTCCACATGGCAAGATGCCCGTTGGTGAGCATCGAGATTGCTACGAGTGCACTCGTGGAGATGGCGCAAATTCCCAGCAATACTCCCGTATTTGCAGTGGCCGTGCCTCCGCGCAGCATCGCCACTAATGCGATCGCGGCCGCCGTGATGGCAACCAAAGTGAACAACGGACGCCCTGCAACCACCAGCCACGCAAGCCAGGTTAGATTCGGCACCCCCGGCTGATATCCTGCCGGCATGTGGGATTCAATTGGATAGGAGAGCAGGATTAGCGCGATGCTGATGGCTGTTACCAAGCCCATATATTTAGCCTTCGCGCCTCCCAAGAAATTCGATCCGATGAATCGTCCTAGCATGGCCCCGCCCCAGTAGAAGGCAACGAAGCTAGCGGCGACCTTTTCAGTCAGGCCTCCGATCTCCGGCTGGCTGAAATAGTTCACGAGGAAACTCCCGATCGCCACTTCCGCGCCAACATAAACAAAGATGCCGATGGCCCCGAAAATTAAATTCGGATGCCGCCAGATCGAATCGTCTACCTTCTCCCCGACTTTATGTTGCGCCTGCGGGATTTTCGGCAACTTGAAACTTCCGATTGCCACCGCCAAAAGCACGAGTGCAATTCCGAGGCCGACATAAGGAGTTTTCACTGTCGCCGCTTCATGCAGGCGATAGGCTTGCAGCGCAGCGGGGGCCATGGCGCGGATTTCGTCCATGGCCTTGGGGGCAGCGGTCAGAATCAGAAGACCCCCAAAAAAGGGCGCCAGAAAAGTGCCCAGGGAGTTGAACGCCTGCGTAAGATTCAGTCGACTGGAAGCGGTCCGGGCCGGCCCCAGAACCGTGACGTACGGATTGGCCGCAACCTGCAGGCAGGTGATGCCCGCAGCCAGCACAATCAGCGCCACCAGGAACAGCGGGAATGACGGGACGCTGGCCGCAGGCACAAACAGGAATGCGCCTGCCCCCATGGTAAGCAGTCCCACCACCATCGAGCGCTGATAGCCGATCCAGTCAATGACCTTGGCCGAAGGTATGGAGAAAAGAAAGTATGCCCCAAAGAAAGCAAACTGAATGAGCATGACCTCTGCGTAATTCAGGTCGAAAATCGGCTTCAGGTGAGGGACAAGAATGTCATTCAGGCAGGTGAGAAAGCCCCACATGAAAAATAACGTAGTCACCACGGCCAGCGGACCTGTATACGACGATGACGAATCAGGAGAAACTGTGGCGGAACGGCTCGGCGGCGCGATTGACATAGGTATAGTTTCCGCTGGGAATCATAGCATTGGCAGCGCTATCCGTGGATTTCTTATGCCGGAAATTCGATTGATGATTGATAAGTCGATGATCGATGATCTCTGGACGGCCGGCGCTGCCCGCCCCCTTGCCGGTCAAACCTGCAACTTCACCAGCCAGTTCGCCGGCTCGGGAAGAATGGCGAAGGTAGGAAGTTTGCCGCGCACCATGGCGACTTCATCGCAGCAGTGATACCTGGGACACACGTGGCAGTCCTTATAAATCTTGTCGGGAAGATCTTCCCGCTGGGCGATCTGAAATCCCTGGCGCGCAAAAAATTCCGGAGCCCGCGTGAACAAACAAATGCAATCCACGCGATGCCGTTTGGCTTCGGCCATCAAAGCCTTCATCAGCCGGCTGCCCCCGCCGTGACCTTGCGCCCGCGGCCCCACGGTGATCGAACGAATCTCAGCCAGGTGTGTGCCATAAAGGTGGAGCGCTCCGCATCCAATGATGCGGCCTTCGTGTTCCAGCACCACGAAATCTCTTACGTTCTCGCAAATCTCCGGCAGCGTGCGCGGCAGCAAAGTACCGTCGCCCGAATAGGCGGAGATCAGTCCGTGAATGTGTTCGGCATCCGGCAAAATGGCTTTACGCGTGCGCATGGAAATTAACCTCCTCGCGCAAGGCTTCGACTTTCTTTCTTGCCGCCGCAATCCCCTGCTTGACTCGTGCTGGCGCCGTTCCTCCAACCACATCGTGAATCGCCAGCACCGCCGCCGGTTTCAGGCAGTCGTAAAAGCCTTCATCGAATGCAGGATGCAAAGCCTGCAACTCCTCGATCCCAAGATCCTGCAACTCACAATTCCTTTCCAGACAAAGCTTCACCGCCTTGCCAATCTGCTCGTGCGCCAGCCGCGAAGGCACGCCGCGGCCGACCAGATAAGTCGCGCCCGCCCAAGCGTTCATAAATCCTGATTGCGCCGCTTCGTTCATGCGCGGATAGTCGAACTCCACCGTCTTCATAAACCCGGCGACCAAAGGCAACAAGCCGAGCGCCGTATCCGCCGCATCAAACAGCGGCTCTTGCGTTTCCTGCAAGTCCTTGTTGTAAGCCAAAGGCAAACCCTTCAATGTCATCATCAGCGCGGTCGCATTTCCGATGACACGGCCCGTCTTGCCCCGCACCAGTTCCAGAAGATCAGGATTCTTCTTCTGCGGCATCGCGCTACTGCCCGTGGAATAAGCCTCCGGCAACCGCACGAATCCAAACTCCTGCGTGGAAAAAATAATCATCTCTTCCGCCCACCGGCTCAAATGCAGGCTCAATAGCGAAAGCGCATCGACAAACTCAAGCATGAAATCGCGGTCACTGGTAGCGTCCATGCTGTTGGCCGTCGGACCAGCGAACTCGAGTTCCTCCGCCATGAAATTACGGTCAAGCGGCAGAGTCGCCCCGGCCACAGCTCCCGATCCCAGAGGACAGAAATTCAGCCGCTTGCGGCAATCGGCAAGCCGCTCCGCATCCCGCAAAAACATTTCGACGTAAGCCAGCAGCCAGTGCGCCACCAACACCGGCTCCGCGTGCTGCAAATGGGTGTACGCCGGCATGGCCGCGCTGCCCGCTTGATCGGCGCGATCGGAGAAAGCTCCGCAGACTTCGGCCAACAACTTCCGCAACTCATCGATCGCCGCGCGCACATAGAGTCGCAGATCGGTAGCGATTTGCTCGTTCCGGCTGCGGCCGCTATGCAGCTTGTATCCCAGCTCGCCGATTCGCACTACTAATTGCTTTTCGACGAAGTGATGCACATCCTCGGCTTCGTCGTCGACAACTTCCGTGGGGTGCCCCATGTCTCGCGTCTTTTGCGAGACGTGGGAAAATGTCTCGCCAATCTGCTGCAGCCCTTCCAGAATGCTGATGAGTTCATCCGCAGACAGGACCCCGGCATTTTTCAAAGCACGAGCGTGCGCTCCACTCGCCGCCAACTCGTAACTCAGCAGCCGGCGGTCGAAGTCGAACGACCGCTGCCAGCGTTCGAATTGCGGGTCCAGCGGCTGCCGGAATCGCCCCGACCACATCTTCATCGTGCAACCTCCACGCGCGCCCGCGCGCGTGTGCGCGAAGGCAATCCCAGGATCCGAATAAATCCCGCCGCGTCTTTCTGGTCGTAACTGTCGCCCATCGTGAACGACGAGAGATCCGTACGATAGAGCGAGTGCTCCGACTGCCGGCTCACGATGGAAACATTTCCCTTATACAAAGAGAGCGTCACGCTGCCCGTCATCTCCGTCTGTGTGCTGGAAACGAAAGCGTCCAGCGCCTCGCGCAACGGCGTGAACCACAGTCCGAAATAAACCAGCTCCGCATACTTCAACGCCACGTGCTGCTTGAAGTGTGCTACCTCGCGCTCCAAACACAGCGCTTCCAGTTCGCGATGCGCAGCAATAAGTAAGGTTCCGCCGGGCGTCTCATAACACCCGCGCGACTTCATTCCGACGAAGCGGTTCTCCACCAAGTCCACACGGCCAATGGCATTCCGCGATCCAATCTCGTTCAGCAATTCGACCAACGATACCGGATCGAGTTTCATCCCATTTACCGCGACAGGATTTCCTTTTTCGAAGCCAATACTCACTTGCTCGTCTTTGTCGGGCGCCTCTTGCGGCGACCGGGTCATCTGCCAGGTTGTCGCCAACGGCGCATTCGCGGCATCTTCCAGTTCACCCCCTTCATGACTGAGGTGCCACAGATTGCGGTCGCGGCTATGAATCTTCTCGCGGCTCGCCGCCACCGGAATCCCATGCTGCTCGGCGTAATCCAAACAATCCTCACGCGATTTCAACGTCCACTCCCGCCACGGAGCAACCACTTTCAACTCCGGCGCCAGCGCCTGATACGTCAATTCAAAACGGACCTGGTCGTTTCCCTTTCCCGTGCAGCCGTGCGCCACCGCCGTCGCTCCTTCACGCAGAGCAACTTCCACCTGATGTTTCGCAATCACTGGGCGCGCCAACGACGTACCCAGCAGATACTTATGCTCGTACACCGCACCCGCTCGCAGCGCGGGAAAAACATATCCCGTCAAAAACTCTTCGCGGAGATCCTCCACGATCACCTTGCTGGCGCCCGTGGCATAAGCCTTCTCCACCACCGCTTCGATGTCGTCGCCCTGGCCCACGTCGCCCACCATCGCAATGACATTGTAAGAATAATTTTCCTTGAGCCACGGAATGATGATGGAAGTATCGAGCCCTCCCGAATAAGCAAGAACAATTTTTTCAGGCATGAGCACTCCTCGCGGGCAGGCGATCGCCGCCGCCCAGCAGTAAATAAAGAATCGCTTTCTGTACGTGCAGGCGGTTTTCCGCCTGCTCAAAAATCAATGACCTCTCCGAATCCATCACCTCATCCGTCACTTCCAAACCGCGGTGCGCCGGAAGGCAGTGCATGAATACCGCATGGGGCGCGGCTTCCGCCATCAGTTCCGCATTCACTTGATAGGGCGGGAAAATCCGCGCGCGCTCGGCCTCTTCTTTTTCCTGACCCATGCTTACCCATGCGTCGGTATAAACCGCATCGGCCCCTTTCACCGCCTCATGCGGATCGTTCAGTAAAACAATCTCAGCCCCGGTTTCATCCGCGATTTCACGCGCATCCGCGACAATCTGAGGATCAGGCGCATAGCCCGGCGGCGTTGCAACCCGGATCGACGACCCTAAACACGCGCACGTGAGCAGCAGCGAGTGCGCCACGTTGTTACCATCGCCGACATACGCGACAGAACGATTCTTCATGTCTCCGAAGCGCTCGATCAAAGTCAGATAATCCGCCAGCGCCTGGCAGGGATGTTCCAGGTCGCTGAGCGCGTTAATCACCGGCACGCAGGCGTGCTTCGCCATGCCCTCGATGGTCTGTTGCGAGAACGTGCGCAGCACAATTAAATCCACCCAGCGCTCCAGGTTATGCGCCACATCGCTCAATGTCTCGCGGGCATCGAGCCGTTCATGAGTTTGGTCGACGAACATCGCCGTCCCACCCAGCCCCGCCATCCCGGCCTCGAACGTCAATCGGGTGCGCAAAGATGGCTTCTCAAAGAACATCACCATCTGCCTCCCGATCAGCGCCTTGCGAAAATCAACTGGACGCGCCTTCATAATTCCAGCCAGATTCAAAACTGCGTCGACACCAGCCGGCCCCAGATCGCGAGTCGAGACCAGATCCGGACACCAGAACACTTGCGGCGCTCTCGCCGGCGCAGCCGCCGTTCTGTTCTGCACATGACTATTCACTTTCGACTCCTTCTTCTGTGCGTGAGAATCCGCCCGTTGCAATCCATAACGAGCAGTCACTGATGAACTCATGAATACGTAACCTCCGTACCGCACGAAAGCTTGGTCAAATAAAACTGCGGCAACATTTCCACCTCCGCCGCTGGCAGAATTCTCACTCGTCCCACTCCTTGTTTCAGCGCCAGCCCACAAGCCAGCAGCTTCGGCAGCATTCCTCCGCTGATGATTGAATTGGCGGCCAGTTCGGCTGCCTGCTTCGTGCTCAGCCAGGGCATCACGCTGCCCGTTGCATCTTTTACTCCGGGCACGTCGGTGAGAAATATCAGCGTGTCCGCGTGGCATGCGGCCGCGCAGGATGCGGCCATCTCATCCGCATTCACGTTGTAGTATTCGCCGTCGGCTCCGAGCGCCAGCGAAGCCATCACCGGGATTCCTCCCTGCTGCCATAACGCTTCGATCCAGCACGGCTCCGCGAAACATATTTCGCCCACGAACCCCAGGTCCCGGCCGTGAACAAACTTTTTCCGCGCGCGGAACGTCATCCCGTCGCCGCCGCAGAATCCGATCGCCGGCATGCTCGCGGCCTGAATTGCCGCCACCAACTTCTTGTTGACGATTCCACCCAGCACCATCAGCGCCGTATCCCGTGTCTCCGCATCGGTAACGCGCAGCCCATCCACAAACTCGCTTTTCTTCCCCAAGCGCTCGAGCATGCGAGTCAGTGCCCCGCCGCCGCCATGCACCACGGCCACGCGATGCCCGTCCTGCGCCAACTCCGCAATCGACTGTGCGCACTTGCGCAGAGTTGCCGCATCCTCGATCGCCGCTCCGCCAATCTTCACCACAATGGTCACTGCAAACCCTCCCGCTCTTCCCAGCCGTACATCAGATTCATGTTCTGTACCGCCTGTCCCGCCGCGCCTTTCAGAAGATTGTCCACGCAGGAAACCAGCACCAGCCGCCGTCCATCCTCCGCCAGGCAAAAGCCCAGGTCGCAGTAATTCGTGTGCAAAGAAAACTGCAGTTGCGGCAACTGCGGCGTCGCAAAGATTCGCACCCAATGTCTGTCCGCATAAAAATCACGCAGACAGGATTCCACTTCCGCCGGTTTCATCGGCCGCTTCAGCTGCACGTAGACGGTCGAGAGAATCCCACGCGGAATCGGCAACAGATGCGGCGTGAAAGTCAGCTCCGTGTCGTCCAACCCCAACTGCTCCACCATCTCTCCGAGATGCCGGTGATTGAACACTGCGTAAGCCGAAAAATTATCCGCCACCGAAACGAAATGAGTACGCGAAGTCGCCGCCTTGCCCGCTCCCGATACTCCGGACTTCGAATCGGAAATAATTCCGCGCTCCCGCTCGATGAGATCGGACTTAAGCAGCGGCGCCAAAGCCAGAATCACCGAGGTCGCATAACAACCTGGATTCGCCACCAGTTGCGCCTGCGCAATGCAATCTCCGTTCAACTCCGGCAGTCCATACACCGCTTTCTCCGTCAACTCCGCGGCGGTGACCGCGTCCGCATCTTGAAACGAATAGATGGCGCGATGCCGCTCCTGTTTCAGCCGCCACGCACCGCTCAGGTCGATCACCCGCAA
>PLUI01000220.1:0-4610 GCA_003164855.1 Acidobacteriaceae bacterium | reverse complement strand
CCGTTGCCCGACAGCTCAGGAAATATCTCCGCCAAATCTGCCGGACCTTCGCTGCCCCCTTCGCGCCGCAGCAACACTGGCTTCTCCAGCCGCGGATGACGCTCGAGAATGCGCGTCAACTCCAGCCCTGAATAACCGCTGGCCCCGAGCAGTGCGCTTTTGATCTTCGCCGCCATTAGCCGAGCATCTCCTCAATCCGCACTGCGACTTTCTTGGCAGCGTCTCTGTCCGGGCAAATAATCAGGATGGTGTCGTCACCAGCAATCGTTCCCACCATCTCCTCCCATTCCTGTTCATCCAGCGCGGCCGCCACGGGCTGCGCGCTGCCCACAATCGTTTTCAGCACCAGCAAATTCTGCGCCGGACGCACATCCAGCACGAACTCGCGAACCAAACGCTGCACTGGAGGCAGAGCCAGCCCGGATGCCCCGTCTCCTTGCGGCAAGGTGTAACCCCCGGCCGTCTTGCTCAAATTCAGATCCCGAATATCCCGCGACAGCGTTGCCTGCCCCACCTTGAACCCCCGCTTGCGCAACGCCCGCTGCAAATCTTCCTGGCTGGCTACGGGTCCCTGCCGCAACGCTTCCAAAACCGCTCTCTGGCGCAGCACTTTATTCATGATGAATATTTATTCATCATTATGAATAAATATTCTTCTATCTTACAGGCCTGATCCTCCCTGTCAAGGAAAAATACCCCGGCTCTTACACTTTCAGTTACCCGGCGGATGGTCTGTACTACGCCCTGTACTACGGACGGGTTCCGTCCTTCTCGGAGCGAAAGCTGCAGCGCGCCCTCAAATCCTTGCTAGACTACTCGCGGTTCGAAAGCCGCGAGCAGGAGTCATTCGAGAATGAGCAAGCCGCCAACCTTGGTTGCCGAGTTGATTGCCGAGTTCCTCGGAACCTTCGTCCTGATCCTCTTCGGCACCGGCGTGGTCGCCATGGTCGTTCTGTTTCCCGCAAATACTCCGGCAGCCACGGTTCACGGCGGCTACACCAATATCACTCTGGGCTGGGGATTGGCGGTGACCATGGGAATCTACGTTGCCGGAAAAGTTTCCGGCGGCCATCTCAACCCCGCCGTCACGCTTACGCTCGCGGTGTTCCGTGGCTTTCCCTGGCGCAAGGTCGCACCTTATTCCATCGCGCAAACCGCAGGAGCATTCCTCGCCGCGGCGCTGACCTACCGGAACTATCTGCCCGCGTTTCGCCAGTTCGATCCTCAACTGGAAAAAACGGCTGGCGTGTTCACCACCTTCCCGGCGTTTCCGGAGTGGCCTCAAGCAGGATTTCTCGACCAGGTCATCGGCACCGCTCTTCTGCTGCTCTTGATATTGGCCATCACAGACGAGCTCAACGTCCCTCCCGGAGCCAATCTCGCGCCTCTGATGATCGGCCTGGTCGTCGTCGCCATTGGCATGAGCTTCGGCGGCATGCACGGATATCCCATCAATCCTGCGCGCGACTTTGGCCCACGCCTTTTCACTGCCCTAGCTGGATTCAAAAACAACGGCCTTACTGACGGCCGTCGCGTTTGGTGGGTGCCAGTAATTGCGCCGCTGCTCGGTGGACTCGTCGGCGCTGCGCTCTACGATTTCGGCATTCGAAGATTTCTCCGCGCGTCCCAGTCTTCATCTTGATTTGACGTCGGTAGAAAACAGGAGGCCTCTTGCGCTACGTCCTCTCTCTCGATCAAGGCACGACCAGTTCTCGCGCCCTCTTGTTCGATCACGAAGGCCGCGTCCGCTCCGTGGCCCAGCGCGAGTTCAAACAGATCTTCCCTCAGCCCGGATGGGTCGAGCACGATCCCGAAGAAATTGCCGCATCCCAGATCGCCGTCGCACTGGAAGCCTTATCCCAAGCGCAAGTTCAGCCCAAAGACATCGCCGCCATCGGCATCACCAACCAGCGCGAAACCACCATTGTCTGGGATCGCTCCACCGGCAAGCCCATCTCCAACGCCATCGTCTGGCAGGATCGCCGTACCGCTGCATTCTGCGCAGAACTCAAGTCCCAAGGCCATGAAGATCTGATCCAGCAACGTACCGGCCTATTGATCGACGCTTACTTCTCCGCCAGCAAAATTTCCTGGATCCTCGATCACGTGCCAAGCGCTCGCCAACTTGCCGAAGCCAACCGTCTCGCATTCGGCACCGTGGATACCTGGTTGCTTTGGAAGTTGACCGGCGGCCGCCTGCACATCACCGACGCCAGCAACGCCTCCCGCACCATGCTTTTCAATCTTCATTCCGGAAGCTGGGATAACCGCCTGCTCGATCTCTTCTGCATTCCGATCTCGATGTTGCCCACGGTTCGGCCCTCCAGTAAAGTTTATGGAGAAGTAAGTTCCGTGCCAGGCCTCAACGGCATCCCCATCGCAGGCATCGCCGGCGATCAGCAAGCCGCGCTCTTAGGACAAAGATGTACCACTCCCGGCGTCACGAAAAATACCTACGGCACAGGCTGCTTCATGTTGCAGAGCACGGGAACGCGCGCCGTCGCATCGACCAATCGTCTGCTCTCGACCGTCGCCTGGAAAATCGGCGACACCACGAATTACGCGCTCGAAGGCAGCGTGTTCGTCGGCGGGGCTGTCGTCCAGTGGCTCCGCGATGGCCTGCGCATCATTCGCGCCTCTTCGGAAGTGGAGGCTCTGGCCAATTCAGTTCCCGACAACGGCGGAGTTTATTTCGTTCCCGCATTCGTGGGCTTGGGCGCTCCACACTGGGATTCAGACGCTCGCGGCTCAATTTTCGGCCTCACTCGTGGCAGCACCGCCGGTCACATTGCGCGCGCTGCTCTGGAAAGTATCGCGTATCAGGTCGCCGATCTCATGGACGCAGTCCAAACCGATACTGGTACTCCTCTCGCGGAGTTGCGCGTGGATGGCGGCGCCTCCGCCAACGACGCTCTCATGCAATTCCAGGCGGACATTCTCGCCGTGCCCGTGGTGCGCCCTGCGATAACGGAAACAACCGCTCTGGGTGCCGCGTTTCTGGCTGGTCTGGGCGTGGGCTTCTGGAAAGACCTGCAGACAATTTCTGCTTTGCCGCAGGAAGAACGCCGATTCCTGCCACGCATGCCGCAGTCTCAAGTGGACCAATTACGTCGACGCTGGAATGAGGCAGTCTCGCGCACTCGAGATTGGGAACACCCACCCGCGCCCGATTCAAGGGCTCAATAATAAGTTGAAAAAAATAAATAGAACGGCTTCCTTTGGAACCGGAACTACATCCTAAATTCGGAGGATTCCAAGAGGAGCGTTATGAAAAAAGCCTTATCAGCTTTGCAAGTAATCACAACCGTGGCCGGTGCAGCAGGCCTGGTGTATGCCGGATACATTATTCTTAACTCGCTGCCCGACCTGCGTCGCTACATTAAGATCAGCACTATGTAAGATTTCATGCGCCCCAGGTGACTCTGCCTTCACTTCGGGGCCAGCACCGGCGCTTCCGCCACGCCGACGTTAGCATCCGCGCCTCCGTAGTAAAACAAATACCGCTCGCCTTTCCGCACCATGCCTTCCACAAACACTACATTCGGAACCTGCCCCACCTTCTCCCATTCTTTCTCAGGAGCGAAGATGGGCGTATCGGTTCGCGAAATCACTCGCCGCGGATCGTTCCGGTCGAACACGGCTACGCCGGTACGATAGACAAGTTTGTCGTCCGCCCCGTTGTAAACCAGAACAATCCCCTTCGGCGTAACCACCGGCGCAGGCCCCGGTTCAACTACGCGCGCGTCGAACATTCCCGCACGCGCCGGCAACACTGGCGCGTCCGTCGCTTCGGTCCAGAGCAGCAGATCGGTCGACGAGGCCAGCCCCATCTGATCGTTGTTATCTCGGCTTGTCCCCAAAAAATACATCCAATACTTGCCGCCAATTTTCTCCGGCACGATTGCCCCAGACTTCGTCCAGCGAACATTCCACTTACCCTTGTAGGCAGGAAGAATTACCCCTCTCCGCTCCCAGTGAATAAGATCTTTCGAGGTCGCCAGACAAAGTTGCGCATCTTTTTTGTTATACCCGGTATAAGTCAGATAGTAGGTATCGCCGAACTCGACCAGCCGCGGATCTTCCACGCCTCCATCTTTTTCGTAATCTTTTTCCGGCGAAAATACAGGCTCACTCCGCCGCGTAAAATGCACCCCATCCACACTCTCGGCATATCCCAGCCGCGATGTCCCGGCCTTGTCCTGCGCTCGATAGAGCATCACAATTTTGCCGTCGTGGATGGCTCTCGATCCCGCGGTCGCGAAACGACTTGTCCCCGTATTGGCGATGTGGAGGCCGACATCGATTCCTTTGTGTGCCCTTTATTCTGTTTCATCGCGTTTGACCCCCAAGGTAAAGGTGTTTCTCGACTTTATCGACACATATCTCGGGACCGACCGAGACCCACGCTTGCACGGGGCCAAGGCGAAGGAGTGCTTCACCAGCCCTGGACTCCCAGTGCTCCCTAATCAGTGAATCAGCAGGGCGCTGATAAGCGTACAACCGAATGCCAGCACGCCGATCCAGGTTCTTACCCAGTGGTTGTGAAGCCATTTGTCTCGGGTACTTGTCCAGTCGGCAGGCGCATTTCCGGGAGTCCACTTTACAATTTC
>PLUI01000276.1:15971-16176 GCA_003164855.1 Acidobacteriaceae bacterium | reverse complement strand
GCATGGCAGGCGACAACGCCGGCCTGCTGCTGCGCGGCATCGCGAAAGAAGATGTCGAGCGCGGGATGGTGCTGGCGAAAGGTGGATCGATTACGCCACACACCAAG
Organism: Acidobacteriaceae bacterium; assembly: GCA_003164855.1. Taxonomy (GTDB): domain Bacteria; phylum Acidobacteriota; class Terriglobia; order Terriglobales; family Acidobacteriaceae; genus Sulfotelmatobacter. Next base: position 16,069 of record PLUI01000276.1, on the reverse strand, counting down.
TTTAAGGCCGAGGTCTACATTCTGACCAAGGAAGAAGGTGGACGGCATACGCCATTCTTCAAGGGATACCGTCCGCAATTTTACTTGCGCACGACGGA
>PLUI01000276.1:8390-15958 GCA_003164855.1 Acidobacteriaceae bacterium | reverse complement strand
GCCATTCGCGAAGGCGGACACACGGTGGGCGCGGGAACGATTGCGGAGATTGTGCAGTAACGCTGAAAAATGCCGGCGGGACGCCGGCGCTACACGCGGCTTGCATCCTGCCGCCGGTTCTTTCCTTCCGGAGACGCCGGGAGGGGTAAAGAGAGTGAAACGTGATTGGAAAAGAAAGAATTCGCATCCGGTTGAAGGCTTACGACTANNTACTGCGTGCTGCGTTCGCCGCACGTGGATAAGAAGTCGCGGGAGCAGTTCGAGATCCGCACCCACAAGCGTTTGCTCGATATTCTCGAGCCGACGCAGCAGACCGTGGACGCGCTGATGAAGCTCGATCTGCCGGCGGGTGTGGATGTGGAGATTAAGGCATTCGGCAAGGAACATAAATAGCTTCTAGGCTCCTGGCTTCTAGCTTCTCGCTAGCGCCCGAGCTCCCAGCCAATAGCCGTCGCAATAGCGGCGAGCCAAGCTGGGTGGAGACGAAGATGGCGATTAAGGTTACAGGCATTCTGGGCAAGAAGGTCGGCATGACGCAGCTATTTGATTCGAAGGGCGACGTGCGCCCGGTCACGGTGCTGCAGGCTGGTCCTTGCGTGGTGACCCAGCACAAGCTGGCGGTGAAGGACGGCTACGAAGCGGCCCAGATTGGCCTAGTCGAGTTTGTGAAAGAGTCGCGGCTGACCAAGCCGGCGCGCGGACATCTGGCGAAGAATAATCTTCCGCCGGTGAAGTTCATGCGCGAAGTGCCGCTGGAGTCGGACGGCGATGGTGATGGCGCGGTGAAGGTCGGCGACCGGGTGCTGGTCGAGATTTTTGAAGGCGAAAAGTTTGTCGACATCGTGGGAGTGAGCAAGGGAAAAGGCTTCCAGGGCGTGGTGAAGCGGCATCATTTCGGGGGCGGTCCCAAGTCGCATGGGTCCATGTTTCAGATTACGGGATCGATTGGCTCCTCCGCGTTTCCTTCGCGCGTGTTTAAAGGCATGCGCATGTCGGGACACATGGGGCATGCGCGGGTGACGCAGCGCAACCTGCGAGTGCTGGGTGTAGATAAAGACGAGAATCTGCTGGTGGTGGAAGGCAGTGTGCCGGGGCCGCAGGGCGGCTACATCGTGATCACCAAGGCGAAGAAGCCGCCCAGAGAGCGCCGGGGATTTGCGGGTTCGGCTACGGTCGATCCGTTGAAGGCGGCGAAGCGAGCGGCGAAGAAGGCATAAGGAGTGCCGGCGAGACGCCGGCGCTACAGAGAAAGCTATATGGCAACTATAGGTATTCACGATTTGAGCGGTAAGAAGGTCGGGACGTTCGATCTCGCCGATGAAATTTTCGGCGCGGTCAACGAAGACCTGCTGTGGGAAGCGGTGAAGCATTACCGCGCCGGGCAGCACCGCGGCACGCATGCGACCAAGGCCCGCTGGCAGGTTTCCGGTTCGGGCAAGAAGCTGTGGAAGCAAAAGGGGACGGGACGAGCGCGCATTGGCTCGATCCGTTCGCCACTGTGGCGGCACGGCGGCACGGTGCACGGTCCGGTGCCGCGCTCCTACGACTACGCATTTCCGCGCAAAAAGCTTCTGGGGGCATTGCGCTCGGCGCTCGCATCGAAGTTTGCCGATGGCAAGCTGACGATTGTGAACGCGTTCGATGTGAAGGAACCGAAGACCAAAGAATTCCGAGCCGCGCTCGAGGCGTTGAAAGTGGAATCGACGGTGCTGATCGTGGAAGCGCCGAATGCCGCGAATCGCAATCTGGAATTGAGCGCGCGCAACATTAAGGGACTGGAACTCATTCCGGGCAATGAGGTTCATCCTTATCACTTGCTGCGTTATGATCGCGTGATTTTTTCCCATCCCGCCATCGAGAAATTGCAGCTTACGTTGCAGGATACTTTGCCGAAGCGGCAGCGCAAGCACGCCAAAGAAGAAGGCGCGAAGAAAGCGTCGGCTTCTCCGCGCAAGCGCGTGCGGCATGAAAAAGCGGCGGAGGTGGCCTAGGGCCTAATCAATATGAAATCCGCATACCAGATTATTCGACGTCCGGTCATCACCGAAAAAGGATTGGCGATCAAGGAAAACCAGAACACGCTGGTCTTCCAGGTTGCGCCCGGGGCGACGAAGACGGAAGTGAAGCAGGCGGTGCAGACGATTTTCAAGGTGAAAGTGCTTTCCGTGCGCACGGCGATGTATCCCGGGAAAGAACGGCGGCGGGGAAAGTTTGCGGGCTACCGTCCGGACTGGAAAAAGGCGTATGTACGGCTGCGGGCGGGCGAGAAGATGCCGGAGTACGCGCAGAATTTGTAGGAAGGCAGCTATCAGCCGTCAGCTTTCAGCTATCAGCAAAAGCGACGGTTGAGGTGAAAAAAGCTGAGAGCTGACAGCTGAAAGCTGAGAGCAATTATGGCAATCAAGACATACAGACCGACGACGCAGACGTTGCGCTACCGCACGACGATCGTCAACGACGACATTACGACCAGGCATCCGCACAAGCCGTTGATCGAACCCAAGCCGCGGACTGGCGGGCGCCGCAATTCCGGCGACATGACCATGCGGTTCATCGGCGGCGGTCATAAGCGCAAGCTGCGCATTATCGACTTCAAGCGCGACAAGACAGGGATTCCGGCCACCGTAGTCAGCATTGAGTACGATCCCAACCGTTCGCCGCGCATTGCGCTTTTGGCGTATGCCGACGGCGAGAAGCGTTACATCCTTCAGCCGGAAGGGTTGAAGGTGGGACAAAAAGTGATCAGCGGCCCGGAGGCCGACATTCTGGTGGGCAACGCGTTGCCGTTGCGAAATATTCCGCCCGGCACGCAGATCCATAATCTGGAACTGAAGCCGGGCAAGGGCGGGCAGATGGTGCGCTCGGCGGGCGGAGCGGCGCAGTTGATCGCGAAAGAAGAAGAGTACGCGCTGGTCAAGCTGCCTTCGGGCGAGACCCGGAAAGTTTCGCAGGACTGCATGGCGACGATTGGCCAGGTGGGTAATCTCGACCACGAGAACGTCACCATCGGCAAGGCAGGACGCTCGCGCTGGCTGGGCAAGCGCCCCCATAACCGTGGTGTTTCGATGAATCCAGTCGACCATCCGCACGGGGGCGGTGAAGGTAAGACTTCGGGGGGCAGGCATCCGGTGACTCCGTGGGGACAGCCGACTCGCGGCTACAAGACGCGGAATAACAAGCGGACGGATAAGTTTATTGTGAATCGCAGAGGCAAGAAGTAAAGCGGCTAATGAACCAAAGGTTCCTCGCTGCGCTCGGAATGACAACGAGAGGGTCGAGAAGGCGAGAGGATTGAGAAGGAATTGTAGGAGCTGTTGGCTGAGGGCCGACGGCTGAAAGCTGAGAGCTGAATTTATGGCACGTTCAACCAAAAAAGGCGCGTTTGTGGATGGTTTCCTGATGTCGCGGGTGGAAGGCATGAATTCGCGCAACGAAAAGAAAGTTTTGCGCACCTGGTCGCGGCGCTCCACCGTGGTTCCCGAGATGGTGGGTCATACCATCGCGGTGCACAACGGCAAGAAATTTATCCCGGTGTATGTGACCGAGAACATGGTGGGGCACAAGCTGGGCGAGTTCAGCTTTACGCGCAACTTCAAAGGCCACAGCATGCGGGCGGCGACGGAAGTGGCGGCAAAGCCGGCGGGCATTCCGGGAGGTCCGGGAGCGATTACGCCGTCGGCACCACCGGCGGCGCCGAAGGCATAAGGGGAGACGCGAATGGAATTTCGAGCGGAAATGCGTTACTTGCGAGTCTCGCCGCAGAAGGCGCGCCTGGTGCTGGAGTTGATCAAAGGGCGCAAGGTGGAAGAAGCGCGCAACACGCTGTTGTTCACCAAGAAGCGGGTGGCGGCGCACGTGGGCAAGCTGTTGCAGTCGGCGCTGGACAATGCGAACTTCCTCAGCGCGGAGAAGAATCTGGATATCGAGCTGGACAACCTGTATGTGAAGAGCGCCATCGCCAATGACGGTCCGCGCATGAAGCGGATTCGTCCGGCGCCGCAGGGCCGCGCGTTTCGCTATCAGCGGCGCATTTCGCACATTACGTTAATTTTGGCGGAGCGCGGAAATGGCGCGGCTCACAGTGCGGCGAAGCCACGGGCGGCAGCGGCTGGGGCTCCGGCAAAGCGGCGGGCTCCGGTGGCGAAGAAAGCGGCGGGGAAAACGAGTAAGAAGAAAGTGGCAGCGAAGTAGTGACGGCGCGGCGGGCGAGACGCCCGCCGGACAGCCGGCGGGACGCCAGCGCTACAGTTCGAGTTGGGTTGCGGTTTCGAAGGGTCTGATTAGGAGAAGCAATGGGACAAAAAGTCCATCCTTATGGTTTTCGCCTCGGCTACACCAAGCCGTGGAAGTCGCGCTGGTTTGTNNTCGATTGAGATCGAGCGTCCGGGCAACAAGCTGCGCATCATTATCAAGACGGCGCGTCCCGGAATCATCATCGGACGCAAGGGCGCGGAGATCGACAAGCTGAAGGCCGATTTGCAGAAGCGCACGTCGCGCGAAATGTTTGTCGATATCCAGGAAGTGCACAAGCCCGAACTCGATGCCCAGCTGGTATCGGAGGCGATCGCGCTCCAACTGGAAAAACGCGTGGGCTTCCGGCGCGCGATGCGCAAGGCGGTAGATTCGGCGCTGCGCTTCGGTTGCAAGGGAATCAAGGTACGGGTGAGCGGACGGTTGAATGGAAATGAAATCGCGCGCTCGGAGTGGTATCTGCAGGGGCGTTTGCCGTTGCATACGCTGCGCGCGGATATCGAGTATGGATTTTCCGAAGCGCGGACGACTTACGGCGTGATCGGGGTGAAGGTCTGGGTGTACAAGGGCGAGATTCTACCGACCAAGAAGAAGGAACAGCAGCAGGGCGTAGGCGCGTTCTAAATAACAGCTATCAGCCATCAGCTCTCAGCCGTCAGTAAAGGCAGAGCGGATTTGGCTGGCGGCTGACGGCTGAAAGCTGAGAGCTTATTTATGTTGATGCCAAAGAAAGTGAAGTACCGCAAGCAGCAGCGCGGGCGCATGACGGGCAAGGCCTGGCGCGGCAGCACGCTGGCGTTTGGCGATTTCGGGCTGAAGGTGCTGGAGCCGGGATGGATTACCGACCGTCAGATCGAAGCCAGCCGCGTGGCCATGACTCGTTTCGTGAAGCGCGGCGGGAAGATCTGGATCCGGGTGTTTCCCGACAAACCTGTCACCAAGAAGCCGGCCGAAACCCGTATGGGCAAGGGCAAGGGCGCGCCCGATCACTGGGTGGCGGTAGTGCGGCCGGGAAAGATTCTGTTTGAGATGGAAGGGGTCACAGTTGTAGATGCGACCGAAGCCATGCGGTTGGCGTCGCACAAGCTGCCGCTGCGTACGACGTTTGTCAAGCGCGAGACGGCGCGCTAAAGGCGGGCTTCGGGCTTCCGCTGCCGGGCTTCGGCCAGGAATGAAAGCTCTTGAGGAATTTTTATGAAGGCAGACAAAGTCAGAAACTTAACCGACGACGAACTGCAGCACCAGGGGCGGGATCTCGCGGACCAGCTGTTCAAGCTGAAGTTTCAGCTGAACATGGGNNGTGCAGGGCCGGCGCAAGGAAGTGGTGGGAGAAGTTGTCGCCAACCGCATGCAGAAGACGATCGTGGTCAAGGTGACGCGCAAGAAGGCGCATCCCTTCTACGGACGGGTGGTGGCGCGCAATAAGAAGTTTTATGCGCATGACGAGAAGAATGAAGCGCATGTGGGCGATGTGGTGCGGATTGAGGAGACGCGTCCGCTCTCGAAGTTAAAGCGCTGGAAGCTGAAAGACATTGTGCGCAAGACGGCGCTGGTGCCGGAAATTGCGCTGGAAAAAGAAGGCGCTTAGGAATCGGAGTTAGAGGGAGATTGAAGCCATGGCTGTGATGATGAGAAGCATGCTGGAGGTCGCCGATAACTCCGGCGCGCGCAAGCTGCAGATGATTCTGCCGCTGGGCGGATCGACCGGACTGAATGCCGGTCTGGGCGACATAATCACGGCGGCGGTGAAGGAAGCGGCTCCCGAAGGCCAGGTGCAAAAGGGCAAAGTGGTGAAGGCGGTAATCGTGCGCACCCGCAAGGAGCACCGGCGGCGCGACGGCACCTACATCCGCTTCGACCAGAATGCCGCGGTGCTGATTAACGATGCGGGCGAGCCGGTGGGAACGCGCGTCTTTGGTCCGGTAGCGCGCGAGTTGCGCGAAAAGAAATTTTTGAAGATCGTTTCTTTGGCGCCTGAGGTGATTTAGGGCCGAGAAATTGAGTGATTTTGCGATTGGGTGATTTTGCGATTGAAAACAAAAGCTGTGCATCGATGGTTTCAATCGCTCGATGACTCGAATCGCCCGATCGCTAAATAGGGGTTTATGAGAACCGTAAGCACAGTACAAAAACGAGTGGATATTCGCCGCAACGACAACGTGAAGGTGATCACGGGGCGGGATAAGGGCAAGGAAGGGCGCGTGCTGCGCGTGTTTCCCAACGATAACAAGCTCCTGGTCGAGCACGTGATGATGGTGAAAAAACATGTGCGCCCGAACCCGCAGCGCAACATCAAGGGCGGCATTGCGGAGCAGGAGAGCCGGATTGCATTGTCCAATGTGCAACTGGTTTGCCCGACCTGCGGCCCGGTGCGCCTGGGACACGAAGTGCGCGGCGACCGCAAGGTGCGGGTTTGCAAAAAGTGCGGAACGACGCTGGATAAGTAATTTTGCGATTGGGTGATTGAGTGATTTGGCGATTGAATAACTGGTCGATTTCAGGTTTTTAATCGCCCAATCGCCCGATGGCAAAATGACTCAATTCTCACGAACCGGTAGCCAACCCGAAACCGTGAGAGGAAGTTGAAGAAACTGACCATGGCAAAAGAGAGAGAAAAAAAGGGTTCGAAGGATTCAGGGCAGGAGCAGGCGAAGCCGGCGCAGGCGCACCATAGCGCCAAGGAACGGCCGCGGCTGCGCTCGAAGTTCGAGAAGGAAGTGGCGCCGGCTTTGTTGAAAGAACTGGAATTGAAGAATGCGATGGCGGTTCCCCGGCTGAACAAGATCGTGGTCAACATTGGCATGGGCGAGGCTACGCAGAACTCGAAAATTCTCGATCCGGCGGTGAATGAATTGGGGCAGATCACGGGCCAGAAGCCGATCATCACCAAGGCCAAGAAGTCGATTGCGGCTTTCAAGGTGCGCGAAGGGCAGGCCATCGGAACCATGGTGACGCTTCGCGGCGACCGCATGTACGAGTTTCTCGACCGGCTGCTGAATATCGTGCTGCCGCGGGTGCGCGACTTCAAGGGAGTTTCGACCAAGTCGTTTGACGGTCGCGGCAATTACACGCTTGGGCTGCACGATCAGTTGATCTTCCCGGAGATTTCCTACGAGAAGGTCGACAAGATGAAAGGCATGAACGTCACGATTGTGACGACAGCGGCGAACGATAATCAGGCGCGCTCGCTGTTGAAGCATCTGGGCATGCCGTTCCGGACGCAGTAGAGGCAAAGTTTCAAGGTTTCATGGTTCAAGGTTTCAGGATCTAGACAACAAGACTTTTAAGGAATTCATGACTACAGCAAAACGAGTGAA
>PLUI01000276.1:0-8318 GCA_003164855.1 Acidobacteriaceae bacterium | reverse complement strand
TCCTTCGCGAGACAAAAAACGTCTCGCTCGGGATGACAAGCTGAAAGAATGAACGTCATCAGTCAGGTAGACAAGCCGCCGCAGGTTCTCCGCGAGACGCGGAGCGAACGGGTGGCAAGAGGAGAAGCAAACGATGAGGTTGACCGATCCGGTCGCAGATATGCTGACGAGGGTGCGCAATGCGCTCCAGGCGCGGCACCAGAAGGTGGACATTCCGGCCTCGCGGCTGAAGCTGGAGATTGCCCGTATTTTGAAGGAAGAGGGCTATGTCTCGAACTTCAAGGCCACGGAGGAAGAAGGCCACAAGGTCATCCGGATTTATCTGAAATACGGCGCGCACAATGAAGCCGCGATTTCGAAGGCGGAGCGCGTGTCACGCCCGGGCTGCCGGGTTTACGTGCGGCGCAGCGAAATTCCGCGCGTGCTGGGCGGTATGGGGATCAACATCCTGACCACGCCGCGGGGAGTGATGACGGGACGCCAGGCCCGCAAAGAAGGTGTGGGTGGTGAACTGTTGTGCGAAATCTGGTAAAGAAGCAGCTGTCAGCTATCAGCCGTCAGCCTTCAGCAAGGGCGCGGGGTTGAAGAAGCTGGGAGCTAAGAGCTGAAAACTTATGTCGAGAATTGGAAAAAAGCCGATCCCGATCCCCAAAGGGGTGACGGTTAAAATTGAAGGCAACACTGTGCTGGTGCAGGGACCGAAGGGCAAGCTGGACACGGCTCTTCCCGCCGGCATCAAGGTTGAGCAGAAGGACGGGAACATCGTGGCCATCCGCGAGAACGATTCGCAGGCCGCCGTGCATGGGCTGGCGCGAGCCCTGGTGAACAACGCCGTCGAAGGTGTCACCAAGGGCTGGACGCGCGAACTGGAAATCGTTGGTATCGGCTATCGCGCCGAGATGAAGGGTAAGGGGATGATCGTGTTCAATCTCGGTTACTCGCACCCCATCGAATATCCGTTGCCGACGGGGGTCGACGCGACGGTCGATCCCAAGCAGACGAAGATTGCGCTTACCGGGATCGACCGGCAGCAGGTGGGGCAAGTCGCGGCTGAAATGCGGTCGCTGCGTCCGCCCGATCCGTATAAGAACAAGGGCGTGCGGTACGCGGGTGAGCGGTTGAAGAAGAAGGTCGGGAAGACCGGAGCGAAGTAAGAGTTACTCGTCGGTTGATGACCAAGGACAGATTTTATGCTGACTAGAATTTCGAAAAATCAGAAGCGCGGGCACGTGCACGACCGCATCCGCAAGAAGATGCAAGGCACGGCGGAGCGTCCGCGGTTGAATGTGTACCGTTCGTTGAATCACATTTATGTGCAGGTGATCGATGACCTGCACGGCAACACGCTGGTTTCGGCGAGTTCGGCTGAAGGCAAAAAGGAGGACCGGCGTACCGGCGGCAATCTGGCGGCGGCCAAGAATGTGGGCAAGATGATTGCGGAGCGCGCCAAGGCGAAGGGTGTGAGCAAGGTTGTGTTTGACCGCGGCGGCTATATCTATCACGGGCGCGTGAAGGCGCTGGCGGATGCGGCGCGCGAAGCGGGATTGCAATTCTAGGGAATTGAGCGATTGGGCGATTGAGTCATTGGGCGATTGAAAATGCGTATGGTTTTCAATCGCAAAATCACCCAATCGCACAATCGCTAAATGAAATGAGAGTTTAAAGAATGCCAACAGTAATCAAGAAGCTGGATCCGAATTCGTTTCAGTTGAAAGACCAGGTTGTGGCCATCAACCGCGTCACGAAAGTCGTGAAGGGCGGAAAAAATCTTTCGTTTGCCGCGCTGGTGGTGGTGGGCGATCCGTCGGCGGCGGTGGTGGGCCACGGAGCGGGCAAGGCCAAGGAAGTTCCGCAGGCCATTCGCAAGGCGATTGAGTCGGCGAAGAAGAATCTGATTAAAGTCAACCTGACGCAGACCAGCATTCCTCATCTGGTGCTGGGACGCTATGGGGCGGGCAAAGTGTTGTTGAAGCCGGCTCCGGAAGGCACGGGAGTGATTGCCGGAGGCGCGGTGCGGGCGGTGATGACCTCGGTGGGAATTCAGAATGTGCTGACCAAGTCGATTGGCACCACCAATCCGCATAACGTGATCAAAGCGACCTTCGCTGCGCTCAGAGCATTGAAAAGCCGCGAGAGCGTGGCTGCGATGCGCGGCAAGTCGATGCAGGAGATTTAGTAGCGAGTACCTAGTACCTGGTACCGAGCAAAAGCGTTGTTGGTCAGATTGAGGAAGTTAATGATGACGACGAAAAAACCGAAGGCGGTTGCTGGGAAGATTCATCTGAAGTGGGTGGTTTCTGCCATTTGTGCCCCGGTGAAACAGAAGCTGGTGGTCAAGGGGCTGGGCTTTACCCGCCTGAACCAGGTGATCGAGCGGCCCGATAACCCAGCGATTCGCGGTATGGTGGCCAAGGTTCCGCATCTGGTTGAGATTTTAAAGTAGAAGCTATCAGCGTTCAGCTATCGGCCCTCAGCGCAAACCGCTCCTGGCTGACGGCTGACGGCTGACGGCTAAGAGCTTACTTATGAATTTATCCAACATTCGAGCACCGAAGAAGGCGTCGGAAAAGCGCAAGCGGGTGGGACGCGGCATGGGCTCCGGCATGGGCAAGACTTCCACGCGAGGACATAAGGGGCAGCGTTCGCGCACCGGTATGCGACTGATCCGCGGCTTTGAAGGCGGGCAGATGCCGCTGCACCGCCGCATGCCGAAGCGCGGCTTCACCAACATCTTCCGCAAAGAGTTTAATATCGTGAGCCTGGAGCGGCTGGTTGCGCTGGGTGAGGAGTTGCACGCTTCGCCGATCACTCCCGACGTTCTGCGCAAGGCTGGGGTGATCAAAGCCAAGCATCCGGTTAAGATTCTCGGCGATGGCGAGCTGACGGTTGCGCTCACCGTACACGCGCATAAGTTTTCAAAGTCAGCCCAGGAAAAAATCACCAAGGCAGGCGGCAAGATTGAGGTCTTGCAGTAATGTTTGAGAAGCTGGCGAACATCTTCCGTATCCCTGACCTGCGCAAGCGGGTGCTGTTTACGCTGGCCATGCTCGCGATCTACCGGCTGGGCGGGCATCTTCCGACACCGGGCGTAAACTTCCTGAAGCTCGAAGACTTCTTCAATCAGAACCGGGGATCGCTACTCGGTTTCGTCGATCTGTTTTCCGGCGGCAATCTGCGCCGGCTTACGCTGTTTGCCCTGGGCATCATGCCGTACATCACGGCATCGATCATTTTGCAGCTTTTGACCGTGGTGTATGAGCCATTGGCTAAACTGCAAAAAGAAGGCGAACTGGGGCGCAAGAAAATTACGCAGTGGACCCGTTACATCACGGTCATCCTCAGCGCGGTGCAATCATTCGGCATCGCCATTGGATTGGAGAAGGCTGGCGACTTTGTGCTTCATCCCGGTCCCAGCTTCATCCTGATGACGATGCTCACTCTGACCACGGGCAGCGCATTCGTCATGTGGCTGGGCGAGCAGATCACCGACCGCGGAATCGGCAATGGCATGTCGCTGCTGATCTTTGCAGGCATTGTCGTGGGCTTGCCGCGCGGCGTAATGGACCTCTGGGATAAAGCTAAGAGTGGAACCTGGGGAGCCATCACCCCGGTTCTGATGGTGGGCTTGGTGGTCTTCATGATCGCCGTGGTGGCGTTCATCGTGTACGTCGAGCGCTGCGAACGGCGGATTCCGGTGCAGTACGCCAAGCGCGTGGTGGGGCGAAAGGTGATGGGCGGGCAGTCGACGCATCTTCCGCTGCGGGTGAATGCGGGCGGCGTGATGCCGGTGATTTTCGCGTCTTCGATTCTGACCTTGCCGCAGACGGTCGGCTACGGTCTGCGCAACAGCCGCTACATCGGCGATCTGATGCGCATGCTGGGATGGGGCGAGCCGCTCTACACCGTGCTGTATGCCGTCGGCATTATTTTCTTCGCGTATTTCTACGTGTCGATCGTTTTCAATCCCAGCGAAGTTGCCGACAATATGCGGAAGTACGGCGGCTTCATTCCGGGCATTCGTCCGGGCAAGCGCACGGCCGACTACATTAACGACGTTTTGACCCGGATCACGCTGGTGGGCGCTCTGTATCTGATCATCATTTCCTTTATTCCCGAGTGGATGATGGCCGGCATTCACTTGAACCATTTGCCCTTCTGGCTGGGCGGGAGGATGTTTGAGCAGCTTCCGGTGTGGGTGACCAACGGCTTGGGGGTCACTTTCTATTTCGGCGGAACGTCGCTGCTGATCGTGGTGGGCGTGGCCATGGATACGGTGACGCAGATCGAAGCGCAGTTGATCATGCGCCATTACGATGGATTTACGCCGCGCAGCGGACGCATTCGCGGCCGCCGCAACTGGTCTTAGATATTGGCGATTGTGCGATCGGGTGATTGTGCGATTGCGAGGTTGGTTGATTGGGGGGGTGGATTCGTGATCTCTGCGGGAGATTGTCAATCGCTCAATGACTCAATCGCCCAATGACTCAATTTCGAACTCGATGGCGCAGGAAACCTCACGCGATGTAGGTCCGGTGGTATTGCTTGGTCCACCGGGCGCGGGTAAAGGAACGCAGGCCAAGCGCATCATGGAACACTACCTGGTGCCGCAAGTTTCTACGGGAGACATTTTGCGGTACAACGTGGCCCAGGGGACGGAACTCGGGCGGGCGGCGAAGGCCGTAATGGCGCGGGGGGAGTTGGTTTCCGACGACCTGGTTTGCGAGATGGTCCGGCAGCGGCTGATTCAACCGGATTGCAAGCGAGGTTACATTCTCGACGGGTTTCCCCGGACTGCGGCGCAGGCCGGATGGCTGGATGCTTTGCTGGACGACAAGCTCTTTGACAATTCGCGCCCTACTCGGGCCTGGCCAATTGTGATCCGGCTCGACGTGGATTATAATCAGCTGTTGCTCCGGATTACTGGACGCCGTTCTTGTCCCACCTGTGGGCGGATCTATAACGTCCACTTTCAGCCAGCTCTGGTCGATGAGATTTGCGACTTGGATGGATCGAAGCTGGTGACCCGTAATGACGACCGGTTGGAAGTAATTCAGCCCCGCTTGGCGGCCTACCAGGAGCAGACTTTTCCCGTAGCGGAGTATTACCAACGCACGGGCCGATTGATTTCGGTGAATGGCGACCGGCCAATGGATGAGGTCACGGCGCAGATATTCAGGATACTGGAAGATCATCACGCATAAGCATGGCAATTGTTTGCAAATCGGCGGCGGAGATTGAGCGCATGCGGCAGAGCGGCCACATCGTGCGTCAAGTTCTCGATTATGTGCGTTCGATGGTTGCGCCGGGCGTCACGACCATGGATCTGGAGCGTGCGGCCGAGAAGAAGATCGGGGAGTTGGGCGCCAAGCCGGCGTTCAAGGGATATTACGACTACCCGTGCGTGTTATGCACATCGGTGAACGAAGAAATCGTGCATGGCATTCCATCGGAAAAAAGGGAGCTCAAAGAAGGCGATATTGTTTCGATCGATTGCGGAGTCGTGCTGGATGGTTACTATGGCGATGCCGCGATTACGGTGCCGGTGAGCGATACGGTGAAGCCGGAGTTGCGCAAGTTGCTGACGGTGACCGAAGAGTCACTGTACCGCGGTATCGATCAGGCGCGCATCGGGAACTCGGTGGGCGATGTGGGGGCTGCGGTGCAGGAGCATGTGGAGGCTGCCGGCTTCAGCGTGGTCCGGGAGTTTGTCGGTCATGGCATCGGGACGCACTTGCACGAAGAACCGCAGGTGCCGAATTACGGGGCGCGCGGTCACGGTGCGAAGTTGCGCGAAGGCATGGTAATCGCCATCGAACCGATGGTGAATTTTGGCAAACCGGAAACTCGCGTATTGGGTGACAAGTGGACAGCGGTCACCGCCGATGGCAGCTTCAGCGCACATTTCGAACACTGCGTGGCGGTGACGAAAGATGGGCCGATGATTTTGACGAAGTAGAGGCGTTTAGCGGGCGGGAGCCCGCTGCCGAAATCCCGAGCGTTGGGTGCGAGGGATCTCTCAAGCATAGGAGCGAATGAGTAAAGAAGACGCGATTGAAGTGATGGCAGTGGTTCTGGAGCCTCTGCCGAACGCCATGTTCAAGGTGGAACTGGAGAACAAGCACCAGGTGCTGGCGCATGTATCGGGCAAGATGCGCAAGAATTTCATTCGCATTCTGCCGGGGGACAAGGTCGCGGTGGAACTTTCGCCCTACGACTTGAATCGCGGAAGAATTGTTTATCGCTATAAATGAACGTCGTTGTCTCAGTCGAATGATTTTGCTGATGGCTGAAAGCTGACGGCTGAAAGCTGGTTTATGAAAGTACGAGCATCGGTAAAGAAAATTTGTGACAAGTGCAAGGTTATCCACCGCAAGGGTGTGGTACGGGTAATCTGCGTCAACACGAAACATAAGCAGCGCCAGGGTTAATGAAGCTTTTAGCCCTTAGCTGTTGGCTTTTAGCTAAAGGCTTAAGAGCTAAAAGCTGAAAACGCGGCCTTCGCCGCTGAGGTCAAAGGATTATGGCACGTATCGCAGGCGTTGACTTACCGCGCCAGAAGCACATCAACATCGCACTGACTTACATCTACGGCATCGGGCATCCCCGCGCCGGAGCCATTCTTGATGAGGCGAAAGTCGACCCCATGAAGAAGGTGCAGGATCTCAGCGAAGAGGAAGTCAACCGCATCCGCACCGTGATCGAGCAGCAGGGGATGGTGGAAGGCGATCTGCGCAAGGAAGTTTCGATGAACATCAAGCGGCTCATCGAAATCGGCTCCTACCGCGGATTCCGTCACCGCCGCAACCTGCCCGTCCGCGGACAGCGTACGCATACGAACGCGCGCACCAGGAAAGGTCCGCGTAAGGGAACGGTATCGACCAAGAAGAAGGCGACTTCGAAGACGTAAGAACGAGCCTTTAGCCATTAGCTCTTAGTCGTTAGCTTAACGGCCCAAGATTCAAGCTAATGGCTAACGGCTAAGAGCTAAAGGCTAATTATGGCAAAACCAGCAGCAGCGGGCGGCACGGCCGCACCGGATAAAAAGGGCAAGAAGAAAACGTTCAAGAAGAAGGAGCGCAAGCACGTTCCGCACGGGTTGTGCTACGTGCAGGCGTCCTTCAACAACACGATTGTCACCATCACTGACATGAATGGCAACGTTCTGTCATGGAAGAGTTCGGGATCGCTGGGCTTCCGCGGATCGCGCAAAGGCACGCCGTTCGCCGCGCAGCAGGCAGCCTCGAATGCGGCCACCCTGGCGCGGGATCATGGTGTTCGCAGTGTGGACGTGCGGGTGAGCGGACCCGGTTCCGGACGTGAGTCGGCGGTGCGCGCGCTGGCGTCATCCGGGATTGAAGTGCGCTCCATTCGCGATGTTACGCCGATTCCGCACAATGGATGCCGGCCGCCGAAGCGGCGTAGAGTCTAGAAGCAAGTGGTCAGCGGCCAGTGGTCAGTGACCAGCAAGACACTTCGGTTTTACTGGCCATTGATCATTGATCATTCATCACTGATCACTGGCCGCTGATTTTCGTCCGGGACGAAGGGTGAAGCCAAACCCGTAAACCGGTCATCTAAAAGGAGAATAACTTGGCCCGTTATACCGATGCAGTCTGCCGTCTATGCCGCCGCGAGGGGATGAAGCTGTTCCTCAAAGGCGCAAAGTGTTTCAGCGATAAGTGTCCCATCGAGAAGCGCAACTTCGCTCCCGGACAACACGGGAAGGATCGCAAGGCCAAGATTGTTGGCTACGGTCTGCAGCTCCGCGAGAAGCAAAAGGCGAAACGCATCTACTTCATGCTGGAAGGCCAGTTCCGCAACTACTTCGAGAAGGCCGCGCGCACCCGGGGGGTTACCGGCGAGTTGCTCTTGCAGCAGCTTGAGCGTCGATTGGACAACGTTGTTTTTCGTCTGGGCTTTGCCCAGTCCCGGCGGCAGGCGCGGCAGTTGGTGCGTCACGGGCACGTCGCGGTCAACAATCGCAAGGTTAACATTCCTTCTTACGAAGTGAGTGCAGGCGAGGAGATTTCCATCCGCGAGAACAGCAAGAAGCTCACCGTGCTGGAGTTGGCCAAGGAATTTGCCAGCCACGGCACGCTGCCTAACTGGCTGGAAGTGAATCGCGACAATTACACGGCGCGCGTACTCTCACTGCCCAAGCGCGAAGATATTCAGTTGCCGGTCAATGAGCAGTTGATCGTCGAACTTTACAGTAAATAAGGGCGTCGTAGAGACGTAGCTTGCTACGTCTCTGCCGCAAGCTCCCAGCCCTGTCATCCTGAGCGAAGCATGACGCCCACGAAGTGGACGTCATGCGC
>PLUI01000287.1:26246-30534 GCA_003164855.1 Acidobacteriaceae bacterium | reverse complement strand
TCTGCATTTTAACTTCTGACTTCTGACTCTTTCCGTGTCACGCGCGCATTCCTACCACTCCCATCATGCGGCCAGTTTTTCCCTTCTCGGCGCGATAGGAAAATAGTAAGTCGGTTCGGCAGCTCGTGCACAGAGGCGAGGCTGCNNAGATTTTCTTCGGCAACTCGCTATGGCCGGGGGCGCGCGCGGTGAGAAACAACATGGGATATTTTTCACGCACGGGATCGACCTCTTCGACCACACGGAACAACTTCGCCGCATAAGCGAACTGGGAGTCAAACTGGTCTCGAACTTCCTGGCCCACTTCGTAACAGCAGCCGTGAATGCCGGGACCAATGGCGGCTTTCAGATCGCGTGGACGGCTGCCGAAGTGGCGGCGCATTTCGCCCACTCCTTTCTCCACGATCCGCTTGACCGTTCCCCGCCAGCCGGCGTGAAATACGCCCACGGCATGCCGTTCTGGGTCGACAAGAATAACGGGCAGGCAATCGGCTGTCTGAATCGCCAGCAACAAACCGGGGGTCCCGGTGATAAGACCATCTCCTACAAACTGCGATTCCGCAGGTGAATCGACGAACCGAATTATGTCGGAGTGAACCTGGCGCAGCGTCACCAGCGGCCAAAGGCGGGAACCTCTACCCAACTCGTCCTGCGGGCAAAGTTTACTGAGAAACGCTGCCCGGTTGCGCTCGACTGCGGCTTTGGAATCGTCTTTGGTGAATCCCAGGTTGAGTGCGTGCTTCCCGTATACGCGGGAGAAGCCGCCCACGCGGGTGGAAAATCCATGAATGAGCCAGGGTATTCCGCTCAAATGTTGGGAGGAAAGAAGATTAAGTTTCGTTTCCAGAGAAAGGCGCTTCGGCACTTGATTATGTTACCCGAAGCGGTCCTCTGGGCGGACATGCCGCGACCCGACTGCACAGTTGATCTACATTCATATTTTGTTTATCATCGAAATATGAATGTCGAGGAGCGTGATAGTACCGCGGTGTCCACAATTGCGTCATTGATCGGCGAGCCGGCGCGAGCGCGCATGCTTTACTGCTTGATGGATGGCCACGCCCGAACCAGCACCGAACTTGCAGTAGTGGCTGAGGTGAGCCCGTCTACCACCAGTGCACATCTGCATCGGCTGAAGACAGCGCATCTGGTCAAAGTGTTTGTTCAGGGCAAGCACCGGTTTTACAGTCTGGAAGGGCGCAACGTAGCCAACGCACTGGAGGGGCTGAGCGTCCTGGCCGGGGGCGTTCGCCGCGAATTCGTTCCAAGCACGCCGAGCCGGTTGCGTGCCGCACGAACTTGCTACGATCACCTTGCGGGTGTGGTTGGAGTCTCGTTGCACGACCGATTCAGGGCCCTGGGGTGGCTGTCAGCCAGTTCCAACGCGGCCGGCAACGCATACGACGTCACCGTGGCGGGAGCGAAGGCATTCGAGGCTCTTGGCATTGATATTGAGGCAACTCGGGCGCTGCGTCGGAAGTTTGCCTGCGCCTGCCTGGATTGGAGTGAGCGGCGGCCTCATATCGGCGGGGCGCTGGGTGCGGCTCTCCTAAGACTTGCGTTGAGGAGAAAATGGTTTGTGCAGGATCTCGATAGCAGAGCCCTGGGCATCACCAGTCTGGGGCGACGCGAAATGCTGACTCGATTTGAAATTCATATTGAGGGCGAACAAGGGCGTCAAATGCTGTCGTATGGGCGCGCGCACCGGCGGTGACATCAGGTTCGGCGTACATTGCTCTGCGCCCAGCGTTGCCGCACACTCGCTAGAAACTTCTTTTTGTCTTCCCGCATGAGCCGGACTAGCGCCTGATTGCCGGTAGCTTCGTGTGCGGCTGCCCAAAGCACCATCTCGGTGAGAACCGGCGCCAGATTGATTCCCTTCTCGGTCAGAAGGTAAGTCACTTTGCGTTTGTCCCCAGGATCAGGCTCGGTGGTGATGATTCCGTAATCAACCAGCTTGCGGAGACGATCGGCCAGGATATTGGTCGCGATGCCTTCGTAGCACTCCATGAATTCCTTGTAGCTCCGGAAGCCACGCAGCATCATGTCACGAACGATAAGCAGGGACCAGCGGTCGCCGAGCATTTCGACGGAGGCGTTCAGCGGACACTCGGACCTGCGCTTTGGCCCGGGCTGTTTCGGCATGATTTAACTTAGCAATATCACTTGCACTTTACAAGTAATATTGGTATACATTCGGCCTAGCAGGCGATCGACGACTAATCAGTAAGCAGCTCAGGACCATTTTACATCTCAAACGCTAGGGCTCAGGGGCAATCAATGAACGGAAAGCTGGCTCAGACAATCGCATTGTCAACATTCGCACTCGCTCTAGTGCTGGGCGCGGTGGGGCAAGCGCAAACGCAGGACCAAAAAAATCCCTATGCGAGGATGGCTCCGCTTGACCAATACATGATGGCTCGTGAGGCCGAGATTGCCATGGCACGGAGCGCGGCGCCGGAGTCCATTTCACGCGATGCCGAGGTGATGGTCCTCGGGCGTCATGGTTACGAAACCGCGGTTAAAGGCAAGAACGGTTTCGTTTGTGTGGTGGAACGATCGTGGACCGCTGGAATCGACGATCCGGAGTTCTGGAATCCCAAGCTGCGTGGTCCCATCTGCTTCAACCCGCCCGCTGCGCGAACCTATCTTCCACTCACCATCAAGAAGACCGAGTGGTTATTAGCTGGACAATACAAAGCTCAAATCTTCGAAAGCATAAAAGCCGGCCTCGACAAAAAGGAGCTGCCCCCGCTGGAACCTGGCGCGATGTGTTATATGCTGTCAAAGCAAGGATACCTAAATGATCGCGCCGGGCATTGGCATCCCCACCTAATGTTTTTCGTTCCGCAAGCCGACGCTCAAACTTGGGGCGCAGGCTTGCCAGGCTCTCCGATTCTGATAACTCAGGACCCTGAGGACCGACTGGCGGTATTTCTGATTCCCGTCGGCAAGTGGTCGGACGGAACGGATGAGCCCATGGACGCCCACTGACGCGCGATCTCAACCATGCGAATGCTGGAAAGACTCTCGAACTCCCGGGGAAATAGGAATGCGCAAGGTAATTGTTTCCAATATGGTATCGCTGGATGGGTTCTTCGAGGGCGTGAACAAGGAATTGGATTGGCATGTCGTGGACGAAGAGTTTCATGCATACGCCAGAGACATGCTACGCAAGGCCGATACCCTGCTGTTCGGCGCAGCCACTTACGAAGTTATGGCGGCTTACTGGCCAACCGCTCCGTCGGATGAAATCGCAGACAGGATGAACGGTCTGTCGAAGATTGTTTTCTCCAAGACTCTGCAAAAGGTCACCTGGAATAATTCGAAACTGGTTAGCACCAACATTCAGGAAGAAGTCTCGAAGCTGAAACAACAGCCGGGCAAGGATATCGTAATCCTGGGCAGCGCCCAACTCGCATCGTTCCTTTTGCCATTGGGGCTGATCGATGAATACCGGGCCATCCTAAATCCCGTTCTTCTNNACCGCGAAGGTCTTTGGTTCGGGCGTGGTTCTGCTTAGCTACCAGAGAGCATGACAAAGAAAAACCCACGGGAGGCGCAATGAGCAAGGTACGAGTACTGGTAGGTACACGCAAGGGCGCATTCGTTCTGACAGCGGACGGCAAGCGCGACAAATGGGAGGTCAGCGGGCCGCACTTCGCGGGCTGGGAGATGTATCACGTGAAGGGATCGCCAGCGGATCCGAATCGGCTATATGCGTCGCAAACCAGCGGATGGTTCGGGCAAATCATACAGAGGTCGGACGATGGCGGAAAGACGTGGCATCAGCCGGGAACGCCGCCGGGAGAACCGCCTGCGCCGGGTCCTCCGAAAGCCGCGAGCAACAAGTTCGTCTACGACGCGTCTGACGAAACCGGGAAGCCATTGACCACGCATCAGTTTTACGACGGCACGCAGCATCCGTGGGAGTTCAAGCGGGTGTGGCATCTGGAGCCGTCGCTCACCGATCCCAACACGGTTTACGCCGGGGTGGAAGATGCTGCCATCTTTCGCTCGACGGACGGCGGCGAGAACTGGAAGGAACTCTCCGGCCTGCGCGGACACGGCACTGGCCCCAAATGGCAGCCGGGCGCGGGCGGCATGTGCCTGCATACCATTATTCTTGATCCCAGCAATCGCGAGCGCATGTGGATCGCCATCTCAGCCGCGGGCGCATTCCGCACCGACGACGCGGGCAAGACCTGGAAACCGATCAATCGCGGGCTGCGCTCGCAATATATCCCGGACCCCAATGCGGAGGTCGGCCACTGCGTTCACCACATCG
>PLUI01000287.1:0-26212 GCA_003164855.1 Acidobacteriaceae bacterium | reverse complement strand
GCAGCGGCGGGAACGAGTGGGAGCCATTGACGAAGGGTTTGCCGCAAAGCAACTGCTACGTCAACGTGCTACGGGATGCCATGGCTGTCGATTCGCTGGATGAGTGCGGGATTTATTTTGGAACCAGCGGCGGGCAGGTCTACGCCTCGGCGGATGCGGGAGACAGCTGGGCTCCGATTGTGCGGGACTTGCCGGCCGTGCTGAGCGTCGAGGTGCAGACGCTAACATGATCCGCGTCATCCTCCCGCAGCATCTGCGAACCCTGGCGCACGCCGGCAGCGAGTTAATGCTTGAAGTCGAGGGCCCGGTCACACAGCGCTCGGTGCTCGATGCGCTGGAGGCCCGCTATCCCATGCTGCGCGGTACGATTCGGGACCAAGTGACGCAGGAGCGCCGGGCATTTTTGCGGTTCTTCGCGTGCGAGGAGGATCTATCTCACGAGCTTCCGGATGCGTTGCTCCCCGACGCTGTCGCGTCGGGAGCAGAGCCGTTTCTTATCATTGGTGCGATTGCGGGCGGGTAGCATTTCAGTTGGGAGTTGAGAAGTTCCTAACTGTGACGAAAANNTCTTATGTGGGCGCGGAGAGAATTACGAAAAAAAACTTCTAAGTGGTTTCAGAGTTTGAAGGCCTTGTTTGCCCACCTCGTCGGAAGGCGTTGAGCTTCGCTCGACCGGACAGCCGAGGGCGGCTGTCCCCACATAACATCTTTTACTTCTAAACGTGAGATACCACAGCTTCGAGCGAGCCATTTGCCTGCGCCATCGGCGTCCGCTATAGTTTTTCTATGTTTGGAGATTTCACGGCTACCGACCGCTGGACAAAAAAGCAGGTGCATTGCGTTTACCAGGCGTTGATCGTGGCCATTGCCACGCGGCACGCCGATGCCGTCGACATTAAATTTCTGGTCGACGGAAAAACGGTCTGGGTGGCTCTGCCGCACCCTGCGTGGGTGGAGTACAAGAAACGCACGGGCAGAGCGATCACGGATTCTTTGGCCGTTGAAATCGCCGGTCATTATCTGCAAGCCGCGCTCGCGGCTGGCGAAGGGTTGGGCCGCGAGATGTACTCGCTTACGGTCGAGGAAACGTTGGCTCATCTGGAAGCCGCGGTTTCCGCGATGCAAGCGCCCGTTACCGCTTAAAAATTTCCGCGAGGCCCTGGGCCACCTTCACTTCTGCGAACGACTGCGCTGGTACACGTAACCGCCAGCGGTATTTGTTGCTTCGTGGTTCCGCTGGTAGCCGACACGGTGGCGGAATAAGATCCGGCCTTCGCGCCGCTGGCCGCGCTAAGTTTGAGAACGCTGGTGCCTGATCCGGGAGCCGCGAGGCTGGCGTGGGTGAAGGTGGCGGAGACTGCGCTGGGCAATCCGGTCACGGAAAAGGCGACGGGGGCATTGAAGCCTCCGCTGACCGTGACCGTCAGAGTGATGCTGTTATTCGATCCGTTCTTGACCGTGAGAGAACTCGCAGAAGCGGCCGCGTGAAATGCGGGCGTGGACGTGGCGTCGCTCCAGTGGCTGACCAAAACCAAACCATCGATGGAGCCGAGGCCGGTAGCCTGATCGTATCCGGTTGTGGCGGCGAAACCGGTTTGTCCGGGTACGCTGTTGTTGCCGCTGGTAATATCGTGAAAAACGGACGCTCCGCCCGCCCGCTGCCTGGTGGCCAACGAATAGAACGCGGTGTTGGCATTGCCTTGCCGGGCTGCTGAGTTCTGCACCACAAGCGCCATGGCTCCGGCGAATGACGGGGCGGCGGGTGAAGTGCCACCGACAACATAGAGGCCGCCGTTCTGGTAGATGAGATAGCCGTCGTGCCCGGCACTGGTGAGAGAAACATCAGGCACGTCCCGCTTGCCGTCGGCGGGAACTCCGCTTCCGGTTTGCCATGAGGGCTTGGCATAGATGGCGCTCATGCCTCCGCCGGTCGCCCACAAGCCGCCTGCGCTGCTCTCATTCCATGCAACTTCCGGTATGTAACTGACTGCCGATGACTGCGTGCCCGAAGCATTGGTCCGCGACCAGTAGAGAGATGGATTGGATGTGTCGTTGAACTCGGTTCCGCCGACACACACACTGTAGGGCGTAGAGCAGAGACCGTTGACCGCGCGCCCTTGCGTGGCGCGGGAGGCGGATGCGGAATCGCATCCCGCGGCCCCGCTATCTCCCGACGAAACAAACACAGTGATGCCCTGCGCCGCCGCCTGTTGCCACAGGCTGTTGATGAAGCTGTTTCCCGAGGAGCCGAGTGCAGCCTCGCACAGACTGAAACTCATGCTCATCACCGGCGCAAGATTGTGGCCCACGATGTACTGCGCGGAGAGATAGACGCCGTCACTGGAGTTGGTGGACTTGGAGACGACGAATTTGATGGCAGCATTCCGGGCCACCGCGCCCGACCACTCGACATCGAGATCAGCTTCGGTTTCTTCGCCCGAGCCTAAAATTCCCGGATCAGCGCCGTTGACGATGATCTGCGGATCGTTCCCGGGCAGGCCGAACGAGGTGCGGAACTGGCGCACGTCAGCAATGTTGATGTTGGAGCGCGCCACGATGGCGACCGACTGGCCGCCGCCATTGATGGATTGCTGATAAAGCGGAGTTAGGTCATAGATGGTGGCGAAATCCGCTGGGGCGAGATAGTAGGTGCCGCCGCTGGTGAATTCAGGGACTGGAATGCGGGCTCCGTTATTCATCGGTGCACTGCGAAAATCGTGCAGGGAGACAACTCCTCCGACTACTCCAGCGAAGGCTGCGGGGATTTCGGGATCATTGGCGTTGGCGTGATGCACTTCATTGCCAATCTTGTAGGTATGAATCTGGGTGTGAAAGGCGGACTCTACCTGCTCTGCGGAGCCGCTGAATACAACCGATCCAAGGCCAGGCGTGACCTCTGCCACTTCCATACCATGCGCCTGCAACCATGCAGTAACTTGCGCCGCGTCAGATTCGGAGACGCCGAAGCGCTCGCCATATTGTTCGGGAGTGAGCCACTGGTGAAAGTAAGGGGACTCGGGATTATGTTGCGCGTCGAGCAACTGTTCGAGCGCGTCCTGCTGCGCGGCATCGGGCAGCAGGGTGAGCACCATGCCATCCATGCGATAGGTGGGCGAGACCGCGCCGGCGTCATATTGCGCGATGGCCAAGGGATGGCGGTTGCCACTCAGGACGATGCGTTGCTCATCGTCAATGAAGGTGGTGATCCGGTCTTGCGGTTGACTGAACAGAGGATTCGAAGGATCGGCTGGCGGCTGGGCGCGGGCGGGTATGTCTTGAGAAAGCAAAGTTAAGAAAATTGTTACGACCAGAAATGAAAATGGGCGACGGCGTGAAGGAGTTGCGAAGAACAGAAACATTCGACCTCCGAGGCGATTTGCGGCTCTAGCATTTCATCGGCGGGACGAGCGCACACTTGAGGGATCAGCCCGAAGTTTGCGGAGTAACCGGAGTAACCTGCGGACGGAACGAATCGATGAGCGTCGCGCACCGGGCTCGGAGGGAAGTACGGCGATCAGAAAGTCTTGTCGCTGAAGATTTCCGCAGTGAAGGCCATGAGGGTTGCCCCTTTTTGCCAGGCGTCCGGGGGCAGACGGGCTTTGCGGCAGGTTTGTTCGAGGAAGATTGTGCGGTCCCATTTGTGCTCGACGGCCACTTGGGGCAGCAGCAGGCCGCGGCGTCCGTGTTGGCTGATGAGGAGACCGTGGCGTCCGACTTCGACAGCTTCGGGAAGAATGGGTTGCGGCGGCGAGAGGATGCTTAGCTCGATTTCGAGATGAGGAGCTTCGTCGCGGGTGACCGGCGGGAAGCGGTTGTCTTCGAAGGCGGCGGCACGGGCGGTTTCGGCAACCGCACGGTAGACGGAAGAGGCAGGCAGAACATAGCCGACACAACCGCGCAAATCGCCACGCAGGTAGAGCGAAGTGAAGGCACCGCGAGGTTCGGTCAGATGAGGAGTGGGAGGATCGAGAGTGATGGCGCGGTCCTCCAACGCGGAGGAGATGGAATCGTGCGCCAGACGGAGCAGCAGGGCGCGCTCTGGTGGAGAAAACTCCTCGGCGGCGACTTGGGAGGAAGCAGCGGCCGGCGGCGAATTATGCAGTGGGGGCGACATCGGCATCGGGGGCCGGTTGCGGTTTGCGGCGGCGGCTAAGAATGAAAGCGCGGCGGCGACGCTTGGAGACTTGCCGGTCAATCTTCGACCAGAAGGCGGCGAAATAATCGACGGCGGAAATCAGCGAGACACAAACCACGAACCAGATGGCGGCATAGGCGATCCAGTGCACGGGAAAAATAAAGTTGCCGTAAACCGGCCACTCTTTCCAGCGATGGTCGAGAATGACGGCGACCACGGAGACGATCTGCACCACCATCTTGAACTTGCCGAGTTCGCTGGCTTCGATGGTAAAGCCGCCGGACGCGGCGATGGAGCGCAAGCCGCTCACCAGAAACTCGCGGCCAATGATGATGACGGCGATCCACGCAGGAACCAAGCTGGGGTTGAACTGGACGAGAGTAACGAAGGCGGCGGCGATGAGAAGTTTGTCGGCCATGGGATCGAGGAGGATGCCCATGGTAGTGATCTGGCCGCGCTTGCGGGCGAGATATCCGTCAATGCCGTCTGTCATGGAGGCGGCGATAAATATGGCCGAGGCGAGCAACTCTTTGGCGCCGTGTTCACTGGTGAAATGATTGGAAGACAAGATCCAAATCAGTAAGGGAATGGTGCAGATGCGGATCAGCGTGATGGAATTAGGCAGGTTCACCGCAGCTCGGGAGATTTCCGGAAGGGCACCGGAAGTCAGTTTTGATTATCCTCCACGGTGCGGGGGAACGCAATCGGGACGAATCCGAAATTGGGACACGAAGGTTTGGAGCTCGTGGGCGAGTGGCCCGCTTCGCTGGCGGACAGCCGAGGGCGGCTGTCCCTACATGATTCATACCGTTCGACTATTTAGGCGTTGCCGGGGCCATTGCGTTGGGTTTTGGTTGTTTTGCGATGATCTGGTCTTTGATCTTGTCGTAAATGGCTTGGGGAATAATCTTTTTGTGGACTAAATCCAGTTTCGTCCGGTAAGGACGGCCGGCAATGATCTTCTGTGAGTAAGCGTCACCGATGCCGGGCAGAGCCTTGAGCTGGTCGGCCGTAGCAGTGTTGAGATCAAGCTTGTCGGCGGCTGCGGCTTCCGGGGCGGGAGCAGCGTATGCGGCGTTCGGCACCATTCCAGATGCTTGCAGCAGGCAGAAAGCCAGCAGCAGAGGCAATATGCGCGCAACGAAGGTCTTAGTCATCCACTTCATAAAAATCTCCTAGGCGTAAATTCCGCGCTGGCGGATGGTGTACGCCACGCGATCGATGGCCAGCATGTAGGCAGCGATGCGATTGTTCACTTTGTGCGTCTCGGCGTAGCGGACCACGTCGCCGAAGGACGAGACCATGATTTCTTCCAGCTGCTCATTGACTACGGACTCTTTCCAGAAGTAACCCTGGCGGTCCTGTACCCACTCGAAGTAGGAGGTGGTGACCCCGCCAGCGTTGGCCAAAATGTCAGGGATCACGAAAACGCCCTTGTCGGTGAGGACATCGTCGGCGGCCGAGGTTGTGGGGCCGTTGGCACCCTCGGCCAGGATGCGGCACTTCACGCGATCAACGTTGCGCGAGGTAATGACGTTCTCAGTGGCGGCGGGAATGAGGATTTCGCACTCGGTGGTGAGCAACTCGGCAGGATCGTATTTCTCTGCGTCGGGGAAGCCGTGCACGGTTCCATTCTTCTGACGGAATTCGACCAGCTTGTTCAAATCAATGCCATTTTTGTTGTACAGGCCACCACCGACTTCGGCGATGCCGACAACTTTGTATCCGCCCTGAAACATGAGTTGGGCGGCGTTGGAGCCGACATTGCCGAATCCCTGCACAATCACGCGGCTGCTCTCGCGTGACAAGCCGAGTTTCTTGATGGCCTCGTCGCAGACCACCATCACGCCGCGGCCGGTAGCTTCGCGGCGTCCGCGGGAGCCGCCGATGTTGATGGGCTTGCCGGTGACGCACGCCGTCACCGTCTGCCGCATGTGCATGGAATAGGTATCCATCATCCAAGCCATGATTTGTTCGTTGGTATTGACATCCGGGGCGGGAACGTCTTTTTCGGGTCCGATGAATTCGATCAGTTCGGAGGTGTAGCGCCGGGTCATGCGTTCGATTTCGCCCATGGACATTTTGTGGGGATCGCAGATGACGCCGCCCTTGGCGCCTCCGAAAGGAATGTTGACCACGGCGCACTTCCAGGTCATCCAGCTGGCGAGGGCGCGAACTTCATCGAGCGTGACATCGGGCGCGTAGCGGATGCCGCCTTTGCCCGGGCCGCGCGCAATCGAGTGCTGGACGCGGAATCCGGTGAAGACCTCAAGATGACCGTCATCCATTTGGACGGGGATGTAGACCGTGAGCTCGCGGTTGGGATAGCGTAGAACCCGCCATAGGCCATCGTCGAGATTGAGCTTCTGGGCAGCCAGGTCAAAACGCGCCCGCTGCGATTCCCAGGGATTGCTTTCTTTATCGACGTGCGGTGGGGCAGTCATCGTGGTCATAAATTTCTCCGGAATGATGGCGATATGAAAATGTCGGCCGAAGCCGGGACGACTTCCCGGACTGAGCGGGCAAACGTTCAGAGTATATGAGCCGGGACGGTCTGGAAGCAACACGACGAACCGAATCTCATACTGATCCGGGGACTGCAGATTCCCACAACGAGCATTTGGCTTGCATAATGGGGGTGGTTGTGCCATATTTCCCGCCAAACAAGGGCCGTGGGGTTCACCGCTGGTTATCTGGGGGTGCACGATGGCAGACGGAGGACGAAGTTCGCGGCAGACGGCAATCATCGCGCTGTGCGCCTTGCTGGGAGCGATCATCCTGGGGATACTGTTTTTCCTCAGCGATCTGGGGGGTGCAATTGGGAATACGCGCAGGTAAGATTCGCACCCTGCCCCCAGTCAGGCCGATGTAGCGACCGTCGCGAAGTCAAGCGGCGAGGAGGTTGCGCTTTTCGACATCGCTGAACTTTGGGATCGGACTGCGATATTCCAGAGGTGGACGGCAGCATAGGCGCGCCACGGCCGCCAGGCTTCGGCGCGGTGTTCAAGCTCCCGGGCACTATTCAAATGTAATGCGCGCAGGAGACCGAGGTCAGTGGAGGGAAAAGCGTCGGGCTCCCCCAGGGCTCTCATGGCGACGTATTCTGCGGTCCAGTTCCCTATGCCCGGAATTTCACAGAGCCGGGCGAGGAAGTCAGCGGAATCGACAACGCCGTCAAAGCTGATTCGCCCATCGCATACCGCCCGCGACAAAGCCCGGATGGTTTCGGCTCGGGCAGCCGGCAGGCCGATGGCGGCGACGTTTGCCGCGGCAAGAGCTTGCGGTTGAGGAAAAAGATGAGTGATGCCTGAGGCGGCGGGAAAGGGCTGTCCGAAAGTCCTTACGAGGCGGCCTGCCAGCGTGGTCGCACCTTTGACGCTGACCTGCTGGCCGAGAATTGCGCGAATGGCAAGCTCGAAACCATTCCAGCAACCCGCAACGCGCAAGCCTGGGTTCGCGTCAATCCGTGCAGCTAATAAGGGATCAGTCTTTAGAGTTTGAACGATGGCGGCCCAATCTGCATTCAGATCAAACATAGAGCGGATACGCTCGGTGATGTAAAAGAGGGAACGGGGATCGCCAAACTGCACGCGGGCGACGAGCGCGTGATTCGATTGGTCCAGCGAAACCCCAAAATAGCCATGATTGCCGTTCAACGAAATAGACCGGCGATAACAGTCGCCTTCTACAAATTCAACGCCGGGGGTAGCGCGAGCCGCCAGGAATGCCAGCATTCCCTTCCAGTCGTAAGGCGGACGGTACCGCAGGCGGAACAGGTATTGATTTTCGGGCTGGCCGGTAGTCTGGCGCGCGCGGCGGCGTATCTGGGTGGGCGTTCGGTGATAGACCTTAAGAATGCCTGCGTTAAATCGGCGGACACACCCGAAGCCGGAAGCCAGTGCGATCTGAGTCATNNGTGGCTCCGAGGTGCTTGAGAAATAAGCGGCGAAGGTGACGCGAGCCGACTCCAAGACGCGCGGCGAGAGCTTCCACTCCGCCATCTTCCAGGCCGCTTTCGCCGATCAGACGTAAAGCCCGCGAAACTGTATTGGAGGTTCCCAGCCAGGCTGGAGTTCCGGGCGAGCATTCGGGACGGCAGCGGAGGCAGGGGCGAAAGCCGGCTTCGGCTGCGGCCGCTGCGGTTGGAAAATAGCGGCAATTTTTTTCTTTCGCTGTGGGGGCGGGACAAATCGATCGGCAGTAGACACCGCTGCCCTTCACGCCGATGAAGAATTTTCCATCGAAGCGCGGGTCGCGCGACAGGCGGGCTCGTGAACAGATCTGCCAATCGAGGGTCATCACTCGAACTCATCATAGCGGTTCGCCGAGATCAGTGTGGACGTTTTCGGACCACATCTCGGACACAATGGGACGCGGACAAATTCAGTTGCGGAGCACGCCGCAGGCGGTCTCCAGAGCGAAGTCCGCAAACGTCCGACTCTAAGCGAGCAAAGTCCGCGAACGTCCAACCTGCCTTCGCCAGTCCATCTATCGTTCCTGAAAACGGCCCACTCTAGTTGAAGTGGTGCTCGACAAGAATACTTTGACCGCAGACGAATTGTTCACGTCGTTTCACTGGCAGACTGCCGAAGGTGCGTCCGGCAGAGCTATCAACGAGACGACCATTATTGCTGCGAGGCCGATCCTGCCGAGCAAACGAGATTTGATTATGGCTGACCGCCTTCGCCACTGCGTGGAATGTCCGGAATGTTGCACCCGATACTTGATTGGGTTCAGTCCGTATCGAAACGGCTCCTACCTTCTATCCTTTGTGACCGACTCTTCCGAAGAGTACAAGTTGCTTTGTTCCTGCCGGCGCCCGCCGGTTTGCAGTCGATGGAACTGGAGCGAGATGAAGACATACGCTGTCTCGAATGGAGCTTACGCTCGCGGCTACGGTCAGCCGGATGAGATTTGGCTGTGGAAAGATCATGCCGATGGAGATATGGGATTGCTCAATGCAAGTACGTTGGGGGAGATGAGAAAAAGGACAGATAAATCCGGCTAGAGGTTGATCTCCATCCCTTCCGCTGCGGCGCGCACTTTGGGATAGTAGTTGCGGGCTTCGTGCACGACCTTGTCGATGATGGCGTCGGTATGCTCGGGGTCGTGATGGAACAATACCAATTCCTTGGCGCCGCTTTCCATCACCACATTGACGGCTTCGCGCCAGTGGCTGTGTCCCCAGCCACGGCGGCGGGCTTCGTACTCTTCGGGAAGATATTGCGCGTCGTAGATGAGCACATCCGCGCCTTCGGCCAGCTTGCGTACGGCTTTGTCGAAAGCGGGGTCACCGGGCTCGTTGTCGGTGGCATAAACCAGCACTCCATCTTTTGTTTCCAGGCGGAAACCCATGCAGCCCTGGGGATGGTTCAGCCAGGCAGTTTGCAGCTGCACGCCGTCTTCGATCGTAACGCGGCCGTTCTCGATTTCATAAAAGTCGCGACGCGCTTTCATCTGGTCGATTTTCACGGGAAAGTAAGGCGCGGCCATCTGATCGGCGAGGACTTGCTTGAGGCTGCGGGTACGGCTGGAGCACTGGAAAAGGAAACGATTTTCCGCATTCGCATAAAGAGGACGGAAGAACGGCATGCCCTGAATGTGGTCCCAATGAAAGTGCGAGACGAAGACATGAGCCGAAAAGGGGCGGTCGCCGAATTCACTTTGCAGTTGCTGGCCGAGCACGCGGAACCCGGTGCCGCAATCGAAGATATAAATGCGATCACCGAAGCGCACTTCGACGCAGGAGGTATTGCCTCCATAGCGCATGTTCTCGGGTTGTGGAGTCGGCGTGGAACCGCGCACGCCCCAGAACTTGATCCGCATTTGTTTGTGACCGCACGAGCGCCCGGTTGCTTGGTGACTACTTCCTAATATCTTCCAACGAGGGGCCGCGTCCGTCAATTGCCGGAATGGTTCATGCCAATACCACCATAGTAATGTTCCAGTTGAAGCCACAATTTGCTACC
This sequence comes from Acidobacteriaceae bacterium, assembly GCA_003164855.1. Lineage (GTDB taxonomy): Bacteria > Acidobacteriota > Terriglobia > Terriglobales > Acidobacteriaceae > Sulfotelmatobacter. The sequence continues at coordinate 16,108 of PLUI01000287.1, read as the reverse complement.
GCAACTGATTGCAGGGACGAACCGTAACTTGGCTGGAACCGTTCCAGAAGAATGGCCGGACGGTCTGGACACTCCACGAAGCTCGATGGTATATATTGCCCGGCGCCATAGGGAGACGCGATGCGACGAATTATCACGGACTTGATTGCGATTTTACTGGCCGGGTTGGGCTTGCTGACTGTGGCCTCCGCACAAACCGCCGAAAAACCCGATTTGAGCAAGCAGCCCACGCTTTACGTTGTGGGCTACGCCCACCTGGATACGGAATGGCGCTGGGAGTATCCCCAGGTTATCGACGAATACATTCGCAAGACGATGGAAGATAATTTCAAGCTGTTTGAGAAATATCCGCACTACGTTTTTAATTTCAGCGGCGCTAACCGCTATCGCCTGATGAAGGAATATTATCCCGCCGATTTTGCACGGCTGGAGAAGTACGTGGACGAAGGAAGATGGTTCCCGGCGGGCTCCTCCATGGAGGAAGGCGACGTGAATACGCCGAGCGCCGAGACCATCATTCGACAGATTCTGTATGGAAATAACTGGTTTCGCAAAGAACTGGGCAGGGCCAGCGCGGAGTACATGCTGCCCGATTGCTTTGGATTTCCGGCGTCGCTGCCGACGATTCTGGCGCACTCGGGGGTAAAGGGATTCTCGACCCAGAAACTGGTATGGGGATCGTCAGCGCCGGTCGGAGGGGCGGAGTCTCTTGAGAAAACGCCCGAGGGCACTCCGTTCAACGTGGGAGTGTGGGTGGGACCGGATGGCGAGAGTGTGCTGGCTGGGCTGAATCCGGGCGACTACGCAGGCGGAATCAACAGCGACCTGAGCAAGCCGCTTCCTCCGCTGCCGCCGGATAAGATTCTCGATGATCTCAACAAGAAGTTTCAGCCCCTTCGGCAAGAACTGGTTCAGGCGGACCAGAACAATTCGACCATGGATACCAGACACATCGAAGAATACCTGGCGGTGCGGAATCAGCAGAAAACCGAATTGCAGATGCAGAAGGATCGAGAATTAAGCCGGCATCAAAATGACTGGGCGGCGCGCGTAGAACTTAACGGCAAAGTGAGCGGGGTCTTCACGGATTATCACTACTATGGAACCGGCGACATTGGCGGAACTCCGGAGGAAGACTCGGTGAAGCGTCTCGAGGCGATCATCACGGGCGGTAGAGCCAGCTTGCCGCTGGATGTTGATTCTCTTTTCTCTCGTTTCTCCCATGAGCAGGGACCGGTGGTGCCGCTTGGCGGCGGGCCGGTACACGTGATTTCCGCGAATGCGGAGCAGATGTTTCTGGATATCACGCCCGCCGAGGCCGCCGGGCTTCCGCGCTATACCGGGGAAATGGAGCTGACCAATCATTCCGCCGGGTCGCTAACGTCGCAGGCTTACCAGAAGCGCTGGCTTCGGAAAGAAGAGTTGCTGGCCGACGCCGCGGAAGAAAGTTCGATCATTGCGGAATGGCTGGGAGCGCGGCCTTACCCGTTGCAGCGGCTGAATGATGCCTGGACGCTTGTAATGGGCGGCCACTTCCACGACCTCGCGGCGGGAACGGCGACTCCCAAGGCTTACGAGTTTGCCTGGAACGACGATGTAATCGCGATGAATCAGTTTGCCGGTGTGCTCAAAGACGCCACTGGAGCGGTAAGTGCAGCGTTGGATACCGAGGCGAAAGGAATTCCTCTGGTAGCTTTCAATCCGTTGAACATCGCACGGGAAGATCTGGTGGAGGCCAGCGTTAACTTTCCTGGAGGGATGCCGACAGCGGTGCATGTTGTCGGTCCGGATAACAATGAAGTTCCGGCGCAGATTTCGAACGGCAAGGTGGTCTTCCTAGCGAAGGCGCCATCCGTCGGCTACGCGGTCTACGACGTGCGGCCGGGGCCTGGTCCGGCCGATCAGGACCGAATGGAAGTGTCGGAGGATTCGCTTGAGAACCAGTATTACCGGGTGAAGCTGAATGCTGATGGCAACGTCGCCAGCATTTTCGATAAATCGCTACGCAAAGAGTTGCTGAGCGCGCCGGCGCAACTGGCGATTTCCTATGACAACCCTGAGCAGTGGCCGGCGTGGAATATGGACTGGGAGCAGGAGCAGGCTGCGCCGAAGGCTTACGTTGGCGGTCCGGCGAAGATTCGAGTGGTGGAAAGCGGACCGGCGCGCGTGGCCTTGGAAGTTTCGCGAGAGGCTGCGGGATCCAAATTCGTTCAGACCATTAGTCTGTCGGCTGGCGATGCGGGAAAGCGGGTTGAATTCGCAAATGTTGTGGATTGGAACACGAAAGAATCCAATCTAAAAGCGACCTTTCCTCTTGCCGCGTCGAACGAGATGGCTAGTTACAACTGGGATATTGGTACGATTCAGCGGCCTACGGCACAGCCGAAAAAGTTCGAGGTACCGTCGCACCAGTGGATCGATCTGACTGACGCGAGCGGCGAATTTGGCGCGACCATTCTGGCCGATTGCAAGAATGGGTCGGATAAGCCGAACGATCATACGATCCGGTTGACTTTAATACGAACGCCGGGCACGCACGGCGGATATGCGGACCAAGGCACGCAGGATATTGGACATCACGAATTTGTTTATGGCATTGCCGGGCACGCGGGCGGCTGGCGTCAAGGCCAGACAGACTGGCAGGGGCAACGATTGAACGATCCGCTGATTGCCTTCGAAACTTCAAAACATGCGGGCGCGCTGGGACGGGAGTCTTCTTTGCTGAAGGTCAGCAATTCGCGGATTCGAGTGCTGGCGTTGAAGAAAGCGGAACAGAGCGATGAGATTATCGTGCGCCTGGTGGAACTCGATGGCAAACCGCAGCCGGATGTCCGCGTCGCTTTCGGTACACCGGTCACCGCCGCGCGTGAAGTGAATGGGCAGGAGCAGCCGGTGGCAACGGCGGCGGTGAACGACGGTGCGCTGGTCGCTTCGTTTTCCGCCTATCAGCCGCGAACGTTCGCGATTAAATTAGCGGTGGCTTCGACCAAAGTACCAGGGGTGCAATCGGCTCCGGTCCCGTTGAAGTATGATCTGGCCGCTGCGAGCAATGACGGGACAAAATCGGTGGGAGGGTTTGACGGGAAGGGCGACGCGCTGCCGGCGGAGATGTTGCCGGCGCAGATCACTTTCAACGATGTGCAATTCCAACTTGCTCCTGCGAAGACCGGCACACTGAATGCAGTGGTGACGAAGGGGCAGACAGTTGATCTACCGACCGGCGACTACAACCGCGTGTACGTGCTGGCGGCCTCGGCGGAGGGCGACCAGAAGGCTACATTCGATGTCGGAGGCAAGAAAATCGAGCTGATCATTCAGGACTGGGGCGGATTCATCGGCCAGTGGGACGACCGGCAGTGGAGTTCGAAAGATACCTCGCACGACGATTACGGAGAGATGATTGGCATCAAGCCGGGCTATATCAAGCGCGCCGACGTGGCATGGTACTGTTCGCACCATCACAACGCCGCGGGAGCGAACGTGGCTTACCGGTATTCTTATTTGTTCGCGAATCCGATCAACCTGCCTGCCGGTACGAAGAGCATCAAATTACCCAATAACGACAAGATCCGAATTCTGGCGATGTCCGTAGCGGAAGAGAATCCTGAGGTGAAACCGGCGCAGCCGCTCTATGATTTGCTTCCTCCGGCGGAGGTTGCGGCGGCGACAGTCAGCCGGTCGCAACCGTAGGGGAACAAACCTGCTTCTGTTCCGTTCAGAGCGAACGGAAACACTGTATTCTTCGTGCAATGCGTTCATTTCTTATCTGGAGTCTTTTATGCGCAGCGGCATGGGCGCAGACGGCGCCCTCCCGGCAAAACGCTGATTCTGCCCGGAAGCAGAATCCCTCTGCCGTGCCGGTTCCGCAGTTCGAAGACATCGGTAATCAAGCGGGGTTGACCGTCTCCCACATTTCTTCGCCGGCCGCAAAGTACATTATTGAATCGGTAAGCGGAGGGGTCGGCCTGATCGACTGCGACAACGATGGCAAGCTGGACATCATCACGGTGAATGGCTCGAGCGTCGAGCGCTACCGCCAGCAGGGGGGCGACCCTCTCATTACGCTTTACCATCAGGACGCAAATCTTAAGTTCACGGATATTACAAAACAGGCGGGACTCACGCGTAAAGGCTGGGGGATGGGCGTGGCTGTCGCGGACTACGACAACGATGGGCTGCCGGACATTTACGTTACAGGGTATGGCGGAAATGTTCTTTACCACAACCTGGGGAACTGCAAGTTTGAAGATGTGACCGAAAAGGCTGGAGTTGGCGGGGGCGAGCTCAGCCTGGGCGCGGCTTGGGGAGACTACGACCGCGACGGGAATGTGGACCTATTTGTATCCCGTTATGTTCACGTCGACATGAACAAGCTTCCGGAATTAGGCAGCAACGAAAAATTCTGCCGCTTTCGCGGAGTGATGGTGCAGTGTGGTCCTTGGGGTTTGCAGGGGGAAACCGATCTCCTTTTTCATAATCGCGGCGACGGCACGTTTGAGGAAGTCTCCAGGAAAGCGGGAGTCGAGAATGCTCACCACTATTATGGGATGGGAGTTGAATGGGCTGACTACGACAATGACGGTTGGCCTGACTTATATGTGGCCGACGATGCCGGGCCGAATTATCTGTATCACAACCAGCACAACGGCACGTTCGAGGAAGTCGGGCTGATGCTCGGAGCCGACTTGAGCGGAGATGGGCAGGAACTCGGCTCCATGGGCGTCGACATGGGGGACTACGACCACGACGGACGGCTGGACATATTCGTGACTGAATTCGTGGATCAGTCGGACACGTTGTACAACAATAAGGGTCAAGATGGCTTCGACGATGTCAGCGTGAACTCTCACATCGCGCAGCCGAGCCATCCTTATGTGGGCTGGGGTACAGGGTTTTTCGACATGGACAATAGTGGCTGGCTGGATATCTTTGTTGCCAACGGGCACGTCTATCCGCAGGTGGACACAATTCCGGATGCGGCGCATTTCCGTCAGCCCATCCTGCTATTCCGCAACAACCGGGATGGAACGTTCGATGAAGTTGCATCCGCTGCGGGGCTGAACAGCGGTGCGCTGCAATCGAGGCGGGGAGCGGCGTTTGGGGACATTGGCAACGATGGCTGTGTGGATATCGTCACTCTGAACTGGGGGCAGCCGCCGTCACTGCTGATGAATCATTGTCAAAATGGTAACCATCGTGCGCTGTTCAAGCTTTTGGGAACCAAGAGCAACCGGCTGGCGATTGGCGCGCGCGTGACTGTACGGACGGGGAGTCTTACTCAGTTCAGCGAAGTGAAGGGCGGGAGCAGTTATCTCTCGCAGAATGATCTTCGCCAGCATTTCGGGCTGGGAAACAATAACAATATGGATGAAGTCACCGTGCGCTGGCCGAGTGGAGGAAGCGAGGTTCTTAAGAACGTCCCAGCCGACTTCATCTATACGGTTGTGGAAGGGCAAGGGATTACAGCCAAGCTCCCATTTGCCGGGGAGAAGTAATAGAGAACCCACATGAATGCTGTAGCGGCGACGGGGACCACCAGTCCGACTGCCAAGTCGTCGCTGAATTTGTGGGAGGCATAGCCGACAAGCAAGGGCAGAGAGAGGCCTCCTAAGTTGGCCATGGTAAACATCACGGATCCGACGCGCGAGGCCGCCGGTCCGAATTCGTGTGACAAGCGGGAGATCGTAATCGGGTAGACGGCGGCGAGTCCCAATCCAGCAACCGATACGCTGCTCACCACCAGCGGGAGGGTGCGCGAGAAAACCAGTGCCGCCATTCCTACGAAAGCGACGAAAAGCCCGGCGCGCGCGGTTTTGATATCGTCTGTTTTCTGCAACACAAAGTTCGCGATCCATCTTCCGAGCATCAGGGCAGCGTAAAAGAACGACGGCGTCATCAGGGATAATGTGGGCGACGAAGTTCCGAGGCTCTTGGCATAGGAAGCGATCCAGCCGCCGAACGCATTCTCCGTGCCCACGTATAAGAAAAACAGGGCAGCGAAGATAAACAGCGGCCGCCATCTCCAATGGACTGGCGTAGCATCTGCTTTCTCAGCAATCCGCGGCGCGCCAGATCGTACGGAGGCAGATCCGGCGGAGGCAGGTTCGATGAAGGAGGGCAGGGCTGCGGTTCCCAGAAGCATCAGGGTCACGGATGCGGCGACCGTGACCAGCAGCAATTTGACCTCATTGACCTTGGCCGCCGCGGCTACGATAAAGGGACAGGCGACGGCCCCCACGCTCCACCAAAAATTGAGCAGATTAATCGCTGCGCTGCGGCGCTCAGGGTTCATGGCCGCGACCAGCAAGTTGCCAGCGGGAATTGCGAGGCCGAGACCAGCTCCGCAGCAGGAAATGCAAATTAGCCCCGGGAGATGCGAACTGAACGGCAACATACCTACACCGACAGCCGTGGCAAGAAGGCCGGTGTTGATAGCGAATCGGTATCCCCAACGAGAAACAACAAATCCAGAGAGGCCTACGCCGATTGTCGATCCGAAGAATTGCGCCGTGAAAAGTGAGCCGGCTTGCAGATAGTTCAGCGACCAACGAGCCGACAGAATCGGCAACAGCGGAGCGAGGAGCACCGTGACAATTCCGATGGGGACGAAGGCAGCATTCGCGGCCTTGTTCAACGAGGCATTATTCAACGAAGAGGTGGATCCGGTTCGCGACATTTCTGCGAGACGCATAGGATTCCTGGCGTACGGAACATTCAACCCAAGGCAATATTCAAAGGCTCGTTGTCCGTGCTTAAGCGCCCGTGGGAGCGGGAGCCTGCGCTGTGGATTGCCGTACAACGAGCTTGGGCTCGATGGGGATTTCCGCCGGGGAATCTTTCGCGCCCTCAATCCGAGCCAGCAAGGTTCGTGCTGCCAGCCGTCCCATATCAGCCAGCGGCTGTCGGACGGTGGTCAGACTGGGGATGCTGAATGCCGCTCCCTGAATGTCGTCGAATCCAATTACCGAGATGTCGTGCGGTACCCGTAATCCCGCCTCCTGGAAAGCACGAATCGCTCCCAGGGCCGAAATATCGTTATAGGCAAAGAGAGCGGTAAAAGGAACTCTGCGCTCGAGAAGCTGTTTGGCAAAGGGGTAGCCGAGTTGCGGAGTGGGATCGTCGATGTCGATTTGCACCGTGAGCTCAGGCTTGATCTCGATCTTCAGCTCTTCGGCCACCTGGCAAATCGCCCGCCAGCGATCTTCAGAATCCGCACTGAATGACTGCCCCTTCATGAACGCAATATTTTTGTGCCCCAGCTGGAGCAAATGTTTCAGCGCGACGCGGGCGGCATGGTGATGATCGAGCACAATGTTAGTGACGCCCGGAAAATTCTTATGTCCGGGCACCGCCACGGTGGGTAATAGGAGCGCCTCGGTCAATTGCAAGTCCACGGTGATAAAGCCTTCGACGCCGCGTTGCATGAGCATTTGAGAGTATCGTTTCAGCAGCTCAGGACTGTGCCGGTGGACAACCGTAAGAAAGAAGTAATCTTTTTCTCTGAGATATTCTTCAATCCCCCTGATCACGAGAGAGCCATAGTAATCGCCGATCTCTTCCGCGATGACTCCAATCATATAAGTGCGCTTGTTACGCAGGCTGCGGGCAAAAAAGTTAGGGCGATAGTCCAGTTCCTTGGCGGCGGCGTGAATCCGATTCTTGGTCGTTTGCGGAATGGAACGGGACGAGGGCGCGTCGTTCAGGACCGCGGAAACTGTGCCTGGCGTAAGCCCGACGTGTTGCGCAACCATTTTGAGGGTGACAACTACCGACTTAGGACGGGGCTTCCTGACTTGGCCCATAATTGAGATCAACTCCGATCAGTTTGAATCCCGGCGAATGACCTTAAGGCGTCAGTGGTCTCTTATATCAGATGCAGACGCTCCGTCGTTAACGCGCATACCTCAAGGTAGTTCTTTGCGTCCTTCGCGACATCTTCGCGTGCTTTGCGGTTAAGAGCTTTTGACCGCCAAGATCGCACAAGGAGTGCCGCAAAGGTCGCAGCGAAGAGGAGAGCAGTCCGAAACTGCATCACTACCGCCGAATCGCGAAACTGGAATAATCCCCGCAAGTGCGAGACAATATTAGGGTTGGGCCTGGTGGAGAAAAAGCCGTCTTCATACCCCGCAGCACTTGCGAGGGAATCGTCATCCTTGTCCCGCCAGGGCGATCGCGATCCGAGTTTCACTCAACCGGGAGACATTAACCATCATGGCCACCATCACAGTAGAGGTCGAGACAGCCGCGCGTAATCCTCGAAATGCGAAGCTGGAGCGTTGGGTCGAAGAAGTTGCGCAGCTGTGCAAACCCGATCGGGTTCACTGGTGTGATGGATCGCCCGCCGAACATCAGGCGATGCTGCAGTTGCTCGTGCTCACTGGGAGTGCGATCCCTCTCGATCCAGCGAAGCGGCCGAACAGCTTCCTGGTACGGTCCGACCCTGCGGATGTGGCCAGGGTTGAGGACCAGACCTTTATCTGCTCTCGCACTAAGGAGGAGGCCGGCCCCACCAATAATTGGGAAGATCCGGCAAAAATGAAGCAGAAGCTGGCAGGGTTGTTTGCCGGCTCGATGGTGGGCCGCACCATGTTCGTGGTGCCATACAGCATGGGCCCGATTGGCTCGCCGATCTCCAACATCGGAGTAGAGATTACCGACTCGGCTTACGTGGTTGTGAGCATGCACATTATGTCGCGCGTGGGAAGCCACGTGCTTGACGTGCTTGGGGAGAACGGGGAATTCGTGCGCGGACTGCACTCGGTGGGTGCGCCGCTCGGCCCCAACCAGCCGGACGCGACTTGGCCCTGCAACAAGGAGCATAAGTACATTTGCCATTTTCCGGAGACGCGCGAGATCAGGTCGTTTGGTTCCGGTTATGGCGGCAATGCGTTATTGGGGAAGAAGTGCCATGCGCTGCGCATCGCTTCGGTGCAGGCGCGCGACGAAGGCTGGATGGCCGAGCACATGCTGATTCTGAAGCTGATCAGTCCTTCGGGGCAGGCAAAGTACATGACCGGAGCATTTCCTTCAGCATGTGGGAAGACCAACTTGTCGATGATGATTCCGACTCTTCCGGGATGGAAGGTCGAGACCATCGGGGATGACATTGCGTGGATGAAGTTTGGCGCGGATGGGCGGCTTTATGCCATCAACCCGGAGTTCGGCTTCTTCGGAGTAGCTCCGGGCACGGGCTTGAAGTCGAACGCCAACGCCATGCTCAGTGTGACCCGGAACTCCATCTTTACGAATTGCGCGATGACGATGGATGGCGACGTTTGGTGGGAAGGGATGACGGAGAAAGCGCCCGCCAGATTAATCGATTGGTTGCGCCGGCCGTGGACTCCGGAGTCAGGGCGGAAGGCGGCGCATCCGAACTCGCGCTTTACCTGCGCTGCGGCGCAGTGCCCGGTGATCGCTCCGGAATGGGAGGATCCGGAAGGCGTGCCTATCGATGCGATCCTGTTTGGGGGAAGGCGGGCGGGAATTGTGCCCCTGATCACCGAGGCTTTCAACTGGCAGCATGGAACTTTCCTGGGGGCAACGGTCAGCAGCGAGACGACCGCCGCGATCACAGGCAAAGTGGGACAGCTACGCCGCGATCCCATGGCGATGCTGCCATTTTGCGGCTACCACATGGGCGATTATTTTGCGCACTGGCTGCAGATGGGAACGCACTCCAGCGCGTCGAAACTGCCGAAGATTTTTTACGTCAACTGGTTTCGCCAGGACAAGAGCGGCAAATATCTATGGCCGGGCTATGGTGAAAATAGCCGCGTGTTGAAATGGATCTTTGAACGGTGCGACGGTAAGGTGCATGCGAATGAGACTCCAATCGGACGCATTCCCGAAGTTGCCGATCTCGACACGACAGGGTTGGGAATAAAAGGCACGCACGTTGAAGAACTGCTCAGCGTGGACATTGAGGGCTGGATGGCCGAGGTGCCCTTGATCAAGGAACACTTCGCCCAATTCGGCAGCCATCTGCCGGAAGGATTGAATGCTGAGGTAAAGGCTCTGGAAGAGCGACTGCTGGCGGCGAAGCGGTAGCGGCAGCCGGAATAATTGTTCCAGGCGCGTTTGGGCTTTAGGTCTTAGGTTTCGGGAAAAGACTGATCCTTACGCTCCTAACGGCAAAAACCTGCGATTCGAGACCGGCTTCCCTCAGTCATCTGACGCTAATAGAGCAAACATATTTCCCCGATAGCCGAGTCGTTTTGATATAGTTCCCCACTGTCATGGCGCGTTCCGCGATGGACGAAGCGAATCTTCCTGCGCCCGGCCCTGTCTCTGTCCCGGCCTTGTCTCCGTCTCTTACGCGAAATCAGATTCGCGGCTTCTGGGCGTCATGGGGTGGGTGGACGCTGGACGGCATGGACTCGTTTGTTTATGCGCTGGTGCTTGTTCCATCGCTGCGTGAATTGCTTCCACATTCCGGCATCGCAGCCACTAAAGCCAACATCGGACAGTACGGCGGCTTGCTGTTTGCCTTGTTCCTAATTGGTTGGGGTCTGGCGTTCTTGTGGGGGCCGGTTGGCGACAAGTTCGGTCGCGTGCGCACGCTCATGCTGACCATCGTGTGGTATTCGGTATTCACTTTTCTGAGCGCCTTCGTCACCAGTGTGTGGCAACTCGCTATTTTGCGTCTGCTTGCGGGCATAGGTATCGGCGGAGAATGGGCCATGGGCGGGACGTTCGTGGCGGAGGAGTGGCCAGAGCAGCGGCGACGGATGGGCGCGGGCTTGATGCATACCGGGTATTACGTCGGCATATTTCTCGCTGCGCTGGCGAATTACGGCATCGGCAGCCACTATGGCTGGCGGGCCATGTTTATAGTCGGCGGGGCACCGGCGCTCCTGCTGGCGTGGATTCGGCACGGGGTTGCGGAGCCGGTAGCGTGGAAAAAGAAGGAAAGCGTGGTCCGGTCGTGGGCGGTCTGGCGTCCGTTTGCCACGCTGTTTTCGCCCGCCTGGCGGCGCCGCACTATCCTGAATGCCTTATTGATGTTGGCTTCTATCTGCGGCCTGTGGGCCGGGACTGTCTATGTGCCCGCGGCGATTACCGCCCTGGCAGAAGCGGGTGGCCGTGTCGGTCCACAAGCTGCGCAACTGGCTTCCTGGGGAATCATGCTGGTCTCGTTTGCTACGATTCTCGGTTGCCTGGCGATGCCCTGGCTGGCGGAGCGGGTGGGGCGTCGCGGGGCGCTGGCGGTTTTCTTTACTCTCATGATGGTGTTCATTGCGCTCACTTTCGGCAAGATCTTTTATCTCGGAGCGACGGCGCTGCCATGGTTTTTCGTGTGTTTGTTCTTTCTGGGTTTAGGCGGCGCCAACTTCGCCGTCTACACTCTCTGGCTGCCGGAGCAATATCCCACGGAGTGCCGTGCCAGTGCCTTCGCTTTTTCCACTTCGTTCGCCCGATTTGGCGGGGCCGGCATCACCTTTTTGGTCGGAAGCGGAGTACGGCACTACGGATCGTTGGGAACGCCGGTCGCTCTGACCTCGATTGCCTTCGCGCTCGGCTTGCTTCTGATTCCATTCGGCGCGGAAACCCGTGGCAAGCACCTACCATCCTAGATCGACAGCCTGCTCCAGACTCCACCCTGACCTTCGTGCGCGCCTCCGGCTGTCATGGGCTCGTACAACGCCTTTAATGTTTCACTAAGGTATTGCCGATAATTTCCTCGTTTATCTCAAGCTTTCGCGGCGTCCGCGAATTAGCGGGGGCCTCGCCCGAGTCCTGTAGAAAAAGGCCCTCTTCCAGGAAGAAGAGAGCCTCTTTTGTCACCGCTCAGCTTCGTTAGGCCACGCCCCGCGTCTTTATCGGAGCAGCCGTATTGAGGACCGGCGCAGCACCCTCGGACTTTCTGACAGCGCGAGCTGCCATAGGTTTCAGCCACAGCAGCGCCATGAAGGCAGCAATCAGGTCGCACACGATCATCGCCCAAAAGACCTTCGTCCAGGAGCCGGTCTTGGCAAACAACCAAGCCGCACCGGGTCCGGCAAAGGCTGCGGCCGCGCCCTTAGCCGTGTATACGATGCCATAGTTGGTGGTTGCCCATTTGTTCCCGTATAGGTCCCCGGTGATGGAAGGGAACAACGAGAAAATATTGCCCCAGGCAAAGAAGCACAAGCCGGACAACGCTACGAACCAGACGGGATGGCCCATCAACTGAAGCAGAGCATACACTGCGATGGCCTCGAGGACGAATGAGATAAAGATGGCATTCTCCCGCCCAATATGGTCCGATACCCATCCCCAGAAGGGACGCGTCAACCCGTTCAGGATCCGGTCCACCGTAATCGCCAGCACCAATGCGGTCATGCCGAAGGCCACCACGACGTTATCCACGTGGTACGAGGAAGCCATGGGATTCAGTTGTGCGGTAACCACTAAACCTCCGAAGGCGAGCATGGTCATCATCAAATAAATGACATAGAACGACGGCTGGTGCAGCATCTGCAAGGGCGTCATGTCGACAGCCGAGGTGTTGATTCTGGCTTTGATTTTCACCTCTTTCGCTTCCCAGTCTGGCGGTGTCCATCCCATTGGCGGCCTGGCCATAAACAGGGCAGAAGCCAGCACAACCACTCCCTGGATCATTCCCCAAACGATGAACGTGTGCTGGTACCCCGAGACTTTCAGCATTGTGGCAACGGGAGCGATCGTGGTCGCGGTGCCGATGCCGAAGGCCGCCGCAGTCAGGCCAACGCATAGGCCGCGATAGTCCGGGAACCATTTCAGCGCATTTCCGATGGCGCCGCCATAGACCACACCGGCGCCCACGCCGCCCACTCCGTACCAAAAGTAGAGAGCGTTGATCGTCTCCGCCCGGCCCGATCCAATCCAGCCCAGTCCCACCATGATGGAGCCAATGCCTAGCATCAATCGCGGGCCGATCACATCGACCAAGAATCCTTCGAAAGGTACGAGCCAGGTTTCAAGTAAGACGAATAAAGTAAAAGTCCACTGGACGGCGACCAAGGAAACGTGCAGATGGGCCTGGATGGGCTTAGTGAACAAAGTCCATGCATACTGCAGGTTCGCGATCGCCATCATCGCGATAATGCCGGCCACTAACTGGACCCACCGGTTAGGAATGCGCGAGGGGTGAATCAGGGAGCTTGGAGATGCAGTCATAAGGTGCTACCTCGTCATGGAGCGTTAGACCTTCACTACCAAACTGCGGAACCGTCTTTCGAATTCGAGCCGAACCTGACCGAACCCGTGATGGTATACTGGTCTAGTTACCGTACCACTTGCGGCACGCAATTTAGCATGCCTGCAGCACACTGTCAATTGCCAACGTATTCCTTGGCAAAAAACTGTAAGACACCCAACCGATGCCGATCGAAGACAGCCTGCGAGCACAGATCGAGACCTACCTTTCCCACCTCGACGGCTTGATCAGTCGCGGGCATCAGCTTCGAGACACGTTGGCCGCCGATCCATCCGACTCTGCGGCGATCTCGGCGACCCGCCGCTGGCAGGAAGACTGCGGCGTGACGATCAACCAACTCTCTGGAGGCAGCAAAGCGCATTGGCTCGCGCGGTCTTTTAGTGAAGCTTTCCTGATGCGCTCCTCGGATGGTCGTGCGGANNGGGGGGCTGCGCCCGCCGAGATCGTTCAGCAGCTTCTCGGCGTCCTCGGACAAGCGGTTGCTTCGCTCTCGCGATCGGACGATGCGGCGATTATTTCTGCATCGTCGGAGCAACCAGCGCCCCGGCGATTCGAGTTCGTTCACGATCCCGAGATTCGGCCGGTGCTTGAGCAGGCTTACGCTGATAGCCGGACCGCCCTCGAAAAAGGAGATTACGATTTGGCCATGATGACGTCCTGCGGAATTCTGGAAGCCATCGTAACGGATGCCCTCGAGCACCAAGGTGCGAGTGCCCTGACAGCTCTGGGTGCGCCCGCGGGCAAGATCGCGGATTGGACGTTCGAGACACGTCTCGTTGTTGCAGAGAAGGCCGGACTGATTCGCGGCGGGTGCGCTCGCCTGCCAAGAGCGGCGCGGACCTATCGAGACCGAATGGAAGCCGGAGGTGAGCCCTCTGCGAACGGAATGATCAGTGAGAGCGATGCGCGAAAGACGGGACAGGTGCTTCACGTCATCATGCGCGACCTTGATCCTGGCCGCTAGAGACTCTGCCGCGCTTTGACGCTTTCTTGCCATTACCATTCAATCTTCCAGATCTTAATCTTCCAGATCCTGCCGAAACACAGGCTGTGAAGGATCGAGACTGCCGTCCATGACGGCCACCAGCAGATTTCCGAAAGCATTCGTCGCCTCCGGCAAAGAAGCGTAGCCTCGCTCCCGCTGTAGCGCTCCACCGTCCGCATAGATCAGAGTGTAAAAGCGGCCAGTTGAGTACTGGAGTTCGAGCAACTTATTTGGCATGGCGGGATCGCCTTGCTGGCCGAGAACATCCATCAGCGCTACGGTCCACTGCCTGCCCTTTGGGTCAGTGACGACCTCGCGTTCGAGGAATTGCCATTCGTCCATGCTCCACAGAGGCATATTTATTCAAGCAACTGCGCGAGGGCACGTCCGACCTGCGCACCGGTAAAGGGTTTCGGGACCAGCAGAACTTTGCGTGCCTTTCGCGAACGCAGGCTCGCGTCCGCCTGCTCTGGCATATCGCTGATAATAACGACAGGAAGTTCGGCGTGATCGGGATGGTGGCGCACGGAATCGAATAGTGACTCGCTCATATCAAACGCCGTACAGTCGAGCACTACAGCAGCGGCGCGCTGCTGCACAATCAAGTCGTTGACGGCCTCGGTAAATCCGGCGGCGAAGACCTCATATCCGAGGTCTCGCAGCGAGAACGTCAGGAGCTCGGCAATCTCCGGCGTGTCGTCGATCAGCAAAATGCGAGGCACTATTTCTTAACCGGGTTCTTAACCGGGCCGGTGCCAGGCAACCGCTTCTTTTTGCCTTCTGAAGGCTCCAGATCCATCATCCAAATTCGTCCGCCGGCGGTGTAGTAGGCGCGGTGATCGTTTTCGATCATTGCGCCCCAGGCCTCCAGCGTGCGCATGGCGAAGGTGACACCCTCGAAGTTGTTGCGTGCGTGATCCAGCACCTGGTTGGTGTGCCAGTTGTCGGTGAGGATCGCATCACCGGCGTGCACGCGCAAAACCGTGTAGTAGCGGTCGAACGCGGCTTCCGGACGCACGTCGCGCGTGGATCCGCGCTTCTTGCCCTCGGTGACAATGTAACTTTCCTGACCTTCCGGCTCAACTTCAGGCTGCCTTTGAGTTATGAGAGTATCGGCCTTCGTGTTCATACAGTCTCCGCTACCGCAGCAGCTTCGTTCGCTGCCGCCATGTTCATCAGATTTTTCGCATCCGCCGCCTGAATCAAGGCTTCGGGCAGTTCGACGCCCATCATCCGCCATTGCTCATTGGCAAACTTCTGCAGATTGGCGATATGCTCGGCGTGAAGATGGCCAAAGCGTCCTTGCAATTTCAGGTATTCCGAAACCGGCCGCATGCTCGCGGGACGGAAGCTGTAATTAAACGCGCGCTTCTCGGGGTTCCACTCCCACATGGGATAGAGTCCGCATTCCACCACCAACCGGCCAAGATCGATCGAGCGCGGCGTTTCGTAGACGAAGCCCTTCTGGCACGGGGTGTAGACCATCAGGTATGCAGCGCCTTTGTGGTTCAGTCCTTTGCGAACCTTGTTCATCAAGTCGATGGGATAACCGACGCTGGCAGTTGCCACGTAGCAGTGAGGATGGCCAGCCGCCATCATGCGCGCCAGATCCTTGGGATAAAGCTTCTTGCCTTCCGGAACTTCGGGGCCAGGAGGCGAGAATGTCGTCATCCCGCCGTAGGGCGTGCGCGACGAAGCCTGAATGCCGGTGTTCGCGTATTGCTCGTTGTCGTAGCAAATGATCAGGCAGTCGTGATTGCGATAGAGCGCGCCGGAAATCGAGGCAAGACCGATGTCGGACGCGCTGCCGTCGCCCGCTTCGCAAATAATATTCGGAAACTTACCCTGCCACTTGCCCTTACGGATCATGGCTTCATACGCCGCGGCCACACCTGCGGTGAAGCTGCCCGCGCTGCCAATCTGCGTGTGCGCCCACGGCACATTGT
>PLUI01000208.1 GCA_003164855.1 Acidobacteriaceae bacterium | reverse complement strand
ACCTCTCCGCGGCTGCAGCGTCTCTAGCTTAGCAAAGGCTCTCTACGGTCACAACAGCGCGTGCCGAACACAATATCCGCATTCCAATTTCTTAATCCATTTCGAAAGTAACGTACATGTATTTGCTGTCGCGCTCTATTTGCANNCCGGCTTGCAACTCAGTGTCCAGACCGAGGAGGTCCGCGGCCATGGCTGCGACGATTACGCCCGATGGCTCGCGCAATTCTTCCAGTTGGCGCGCGAGTTTGTCGTCAATCTCCACGGCGAAAAAACCGAGTTTGGAGATTAGAGATTTCTCCGGATCGACGAGGTTGGCCAGTTGATCCACGTCGTTCTTTTCTTCAGTTACTGGAATTTCCAGCGTGATTTTTTTGTCGCCGCGCAGCACTTCAGCTTGAACAATGGCGCTGGCGGGCCGCGTGGAAATAATCATTTCGGCGAGGGGCACACTTCCGATCGAGCGCTCGTCCAGGCTCAAAAGAATATCCTGAATTTGCAGCCCTGATTTTTGCGCAGGCCCGTCGGGATCTACGTCGGAAACGATGACACCGCGCTGCCTTGGCAGGCCAAGTCCGGCCGCGAGATCGGGAGTGATGTCCTGCAGGACGGCTCCGATGATACTGCGGTGCACGCGGCCGTACTTTCGAAGCTCTTCATAAACGAACTTCACCACACTGCTTGGAATTGCGAAGCCTAAGCCCTGGCTGCCGCCGGATTCGGAGAGAATGAAAGTGTTGATCCCGACCACGTAGCCGTCCGAATCGACCAGCGGACCGCCGCTGTTGCCGGGGTTGATGGGAGCATCGGTCTGGATGTAGGTGAGCGGCTTGTCGGGGTCGGCCTGGCGAGCCACGGCACTAACCACTCCCATGGTGACGGAGTTTTGCAAGCCCTCGGGACTGCCGATTGCGAAAACGAGCTGGCCTACGCGGGGACGCTGTTGCGTGAGCAGGGCGAGCGTGGGCAAGTCCTTTTCCTCGATCTTGAGCAGGGCGAGATCGGTCTCTTTATGCGTGCCGAGCAGGCGGGCTTCGAAGATGCGGCGTTTCCCAGCCGCGATGGAGCGGCCGTTGTCGCTCGGCAAGGGCAGGGCTACACGGATGCGCTGCGCGCCTTCGACGACATGGGCATTCGTCATGATGTAGCCGTTGGGATCGACGATGACTCCGGAGCCGACGGCATGCTGGCGCACGATGAGAGCGGTCACCGAGCGGTTCTCTTCGTGCAGGGGGCCGTAGCCGGTGACGAGAATCTGAACGACCGCGGGAGATACCTTAGCGGCGAGACCTTCGAGGGCATTGTTGATCTGCATGAGAGCTGCGCCTGCAGTTGCGGATTCGTCGGGCTTCGGCTGCGGCTTTTCTTGCGCAACCTTGTCTCCGGCGATTTTGCTGGCGGGGGTCGGGTCGGTGGGTTTCGGCGCCGGCGGCTGCTGGGCGAGCAGGACCGTGGTCGAGACCAGAACCAGGGCGACCATCTGGCAGATGAGACGCTGCGGCCAAGGCTCGGCGTGCGCACGGGAGAAGAATGAAGGGGGCATGGGTTCGCTCTCCTGAGAGGAAAAAAGCATACATCAACGGTACCATGCGGGGTTCGGTTGCGGTCTTCAGCGGGGCGAGAGAGACGGCGGTAGGAGGTCGGGAGAGAAATGCCCTGCCCTGCAAAAATTTAACATTCCTGTAATCTCCATCCCGAAACTCAGGCGATCGTCTGGCATCTGATTCCGGTAAATCTGACATCTCGCTTTCGCTCCGTTCCAGTCAGGAGGATCGAGTTTCGCTGGAGCTCTGATTCCGTCTGCTCAGGGGGGAATCTAGGTTCTACCCTTAACTAACTCGGAATCAGGCTTTTATCCGGGTTGCATCCGTGATATAACCGCCCCTGAGCAATAAAAGTGGTCAATTCGCCTGCCAGGAGCGTATTTTGATGGTATTGGCCTCGTTCGCAAAGAGAGATGGACCAAGCCACGAAAGAGGAGGGACTGTGTCCGAAGAAGCACGGACCGGAAAAAGGTTTCCGCTGGAGTTGCCGATCAAGTTGCACGGCGAAGCGGCCAGCGGCGACGCGAAGGGGACGACAGGGAATCTGAGCGCGGCGGGAGTTTATATTCGCGCCGACGCGTCGCTGGAGATAGGGTCGCCCGTGGAGTTTGAGATCACGCTGCCACCGGATGTGACGGGAGGGCGGGAAAATGTGGTGATTCAGTGCAAGGGCCGGGTGGTGCGCACTGATCCCACGGGAGCCAGCGCCGATGGTAAGGGTGTGGCTTGCGTGATCGACTCGTACGAGTTCGTGAGGAACTCGTAATATTAAGGATGCGAGCCAAACGCACGATTTATCGGCCGCAAAAAGCGCGACCGACGGCGCGGCTCGCCTGGATCGCCTTCGCCTGCAGTTCAGGCCAGGCTTTCACTGCGCAAAGAACGTTTGTTCAGGATGACAGGCATTAAGAGAGAAATTTTGGAGCGCCAATCACATGCTCAAACTGATTCTGGCCGATAACCAGGCAATCTTCCGGGCCGGCATTGCAAAGGTGCTGGCGGTGGAAGACGAGATGCGCATCGTGGCACAGGCGCAGACGCAAGAGCAGATGTTCATGGCTCTGGACAAATTCCGCGCCGCGGTGCTGATCGTGGCGGCGGGCTTTCACAACGATTTCGCCACGATCGTACAGTCAGCCAACCGCTCCAAGACCCGCGTGGTGGTGCTGGCCGATACGGGCGAAAGCGCGCAGCGGCATATGGCGAACGGGGCGCATGGCGTGGTCTACCGCAATGTGACCAGCGCGGCGCTGGTCGACTGCGTGCGCAAGGTGGCGCGCGGGGAGACCTGGGTGCAGGATGTCGCGGTGCCGAGCGAGCTCACCGAAAACGATATGGTCGGATTGCGCGTGCGCGATCGCCTGACGGCGAAGGAGCTGCGCATTGTGGCGCTGATTGTGCAGGGATACAAGAATAAAGAGATTGCCACGCAGCTCGGAACGACGGAGCAGGTGATCAAGAATTATCTGCGCAACGTTTATGACAAGATTGGAGTCTCCGACCGGCTGGAGCTGGCGCTGTTCACCATCCACCACCGGATTCTGAACGAAGCGGCGGCGGCGACCACGGCAGGACCGGCGCCGCAAACGCCGGCGGGAGTGATGCCGTAGAGACTTTCATTTGGGATTTCGGGCCGCCCGCTTGGGCGGCTTTTTTTGTTGGGACGGATTTAGAGTAAAGGCCGAGAAGAACCAAGGTCCCGCGCTTCGCTCGGGATGACAATTCCTGCGCGGATGACGACACTTCGGATGATCCTGTTTTCTGGGCGCATCGTTCCCTGCGGATCAGGCATCTAGTGTTCATGGAATTCCGAACGTTGGGACGCTCTGGATTGAAGGTGCCGGTGCTGAGTTTTGGCACGGGGACATTTGGCGGTGGGAACGAGTTTTTTAAAGCGTGGGGCGCGAGCGATGTAGCCGAGGCCACTCGGCTGGTCGATGTCTGCCTGGAAGCGGGCGTCAATCTTTTCGATACCGCCGATGTTTACTCGGACGGGCTTTCGGAAACAATTTTGGGGGAGGCGATCGCGGGGAGGCGCGATCAAGTTCTGATCTCGACGAAGGCTACGTTCCGCATGGGAAATCAAACTGGGCCGAACGATCTGGGATCGTCGAGGCATCATCTGATTCCGGCTTGTGAAGCCAGCTTGCGCAGGCTGGGCACGGATTACATCGACATCTATCATCTGCACGGATTTGACGCGCTAAGTCCGGTGGAAGAAGTGCTGAGCACGCTCAACCAATTGGTAGTGAGCGGGAAGGTGAGATACATTGCGTGCTCGAATTTTTCCGGCTGGCATTTGATGAAGTCGCTCGCGGTCGCGGACAGGTACGGATGGGCGCGGTATGTGGGACATCAGGTTTATTACTCGCTGATCGGGCGGGAGTATGAATGGGAATTGATGCCGCTGGCGCTGGATCAGGGAGTGGGGGCGCTGGTGTGGAGTCCGCTGGGGTGGGGGCGGTTGACGGGAAAGGTCCGGCGAGGGCAGCCGTTGCCAGCGGAGAGCCGGTTGCATAAGACAGGCGGACTGGGGCCGCAGGTTACGGATGAGTATTTGTACAATGTTGTCGATGCTTTGGACGAAGTTGCCAAAGAGGTGGGAAAGAGTGTTCCGCAGGTGGCGCTGAACTGGTTGTTGCAGCGGCCTTCGGTTTCAACCGTGATTGTTGGGGCGCGGAACGAAGAGCAGTTGCGGCAGAATTTGGCGGCGGAGGGATGGAATCTGTCGCGTGAGCAGATTGCAAAGTTGGATAATGCGAGCGATGTGACGCCGGTCTATCCGTACTGGCATCAGCGGCAGTTTTTGGAGCGGAATCCGGTGGCGGTGTAGCGGCGCCGTCCCGGCGGCCTTTTGCCGGCGAGACGCCGGCGCTACTTATTAGATCTTCTCCGCCACCGACTTTGCCTGCGTGAATAAATACAGATAATCCGGGCCACCGGATTTTGAATCGGTGCCCGACATGTTGAAACCGCCGAACGGATGCGCGCCGACCATGGCGCCGGTGCATTTGCGATTGATGTAGAGGTTGCCGACATGGAAGTCGCGGGTGGCGCGGTCGATCTTGTCGCGGGACTTGGTGTAGATGGCGCCGGTGAGGCCAAACTCGGTGTCGTTGGCGATTTCGAGAGCGTGATCGAAGCCGTGGGCTTTAATCACGGCGAGCACGGGTCCGAAGATTTCTTCCTGCTCGAGTTTTGATTTGGCGGGAATATCGGCGATGACAGTCGGCTTTATGTAATAACCTTCGCCAGCTTCGGTGGCGCGCGCGCCGCCGGTGAGGATGCGACCGTCTTTCTTGCCTTGCTCGATGTAATCGAGGATCGTGTTCATCGAGCCTTCGTTGATCACGGCGCCCATGTTGCTATTCTCCGCGGGATCGCCGACGGTGATTTTTTCTACTCTTGCTTTTAACTGCTCGAGGAATTTGTCGTAGACGCGTTCGTCGACGATGGCGCGGGAGCAGGCCGAGCACTTCTGGCCCTGGAAGCCGAATGCGGCCTGGGCGACGCCTTCGACGGCGGAGTCGATATCGGCGTCGGCATCGACGATGATGGCATCTTTGCCGCCCATTTCGAGGATGGTGCGCTTGATCCAGAGCTGGCCGGGAGCTTGCGTGGCGGCGACTTGGTTGATGTGCAGTCCGACTTCGCGAGAGCCAGTGAAGGCGATGTAGCGAGTTTTGGGATGGGCGACGATGGCATNNTCGATGAATTTGGCGGCGATGGTAGGGGAATCGCTGGAGGGCTTGAGGATTACCGTGTTGCCGCTGACGATGGAAGCTAGAGTCATGCCGGCCATGATGGCGCAGGGAAAATTCCACGGTGGAATGACCGCTCCAACGCCGAGCGGGATGTAGGTGAGGGAATCGTGCTCGCCGGGGAGTTGTACGGGTGGTTCGGCCTTGGCGAAGCGGAGAGCTTCGCGGGCGTAGAACTCGCAGAAGTCGATGGTCTCGGAAATGTCGGCGTCGGCTTCGCCCCAGTTTTTGCTGACTTCGAAGACGAGCCAGGCCATGTAATCCATTTTGCGGTTGCGGAGAAGATCGGCGGCGCGGAATAGCAGGCCGGCGCGCTCTTCGATGGGAGTGCGGCTCCAGGTGGCAAAGGCTTTCAGGGCCGCATTCATCGCCGGTTCCACGTGCTCTTTGCCGGCCTTCTGGTGGATGCCGACGATTTGCGACGGACGCGAGGGATTCAGCGATTTGATTTTGTCGGCGGTCTTGACGTGCTGGCCGCCGATGATGAGGTCATACTCGCGCCCGAGCTGGCCGCGGACGCGTTCGATGGCGGCGCGCATCTTGCGGGCGTTGTCTTCGTGGCGGAAATCGAAAAATGGCTCGTTGATGAATGGGCTTTGATGGGACGTTGACGTCGAAGATGAGCGCGGCCGGACTGGGGCTTCCAGGGTTGCCATGAGTGCACCTCGTGGAGGATCAGTATCGAAATCGATGGATAGTAGAACAGATTATTTTAGCACCGCTGCGCGCGCGAGAGTTTTCCGCGCAATGCTTGATTCCGCCGCCGGGGGTGAGCCAACCTGCATCCTCCCTTTAGTTCCTCAGCGAAGATCCCCACTTGTGTTATCCAATAAGCTGGCAAAGCCCGGAATGCTGCGGGAAATCGGGCATAGATGCGAGGGAGTGCGAGACGTGTCGAAGAAGCTGAATATCGGATGCGGCCGGAACATACTTTCGGAGTGGATCAATGTCGATTATGCGGTCCTGCCGGGGGTCGACGTTGTGTACGATCTTGAGCGTTGCGCGGAAGCGCCTTTACCGCTGGAGAATGACAGCGTGGACGAGTTCCTGCTCTCGCATGTGATTGAGCATCTGCATCACACGCTGCCGCTGATGCAAGAGTTGCATCGTGTGGCGAAGGCGGGTGCGAAGGCAGTCATTCGCGTGCCGCACGGAGCCAGCGACGACGCCTGGGAAGACCCTACCCACCTGCGCGGCTATTTCCAGTCAAGTTTTGGATATTTCTCGCAGCCGTTTTACTGGCGGGCGGACTATAACTATCGCGGCGACTGGCAAGTGGAGCAATTGCATTTGATTGTGGCCAGGCAGGTCTATGCCGGGATGAGCGCGGCAGCAATCATGAAAGAAGTGGCGAACAGGCGGAATGTTGTACAAGAGATGGTTGCCGACCTGCGCGCAGTCAAGCCGATCCGCCAGCCGCTTCGGGAACTGCAAGTACCGCCGCGAATCGAAATCCTTCTGGCGTAGTCCGGTGCAGTTCAGGCCTCTAGTCTACCCGCTGCACATTGTCATCTGCCTTGCCTGAATGGTTTTGCGAGCGTCGCCATGAGACGCATCCCGGGCGGAGACGGGGCGGCGGGTGTTAGACTCAAACGTTTCTTGAACTGGGAAACTTTCGGGAGAGACAGCGTTCTCTTTCCTTAGTTACTTGTAGCGGCGGACATCATGGACATCAAGAGGGTAGGAATCGTTGGCGCTGGCACCATGGGCAATGGCATCGCGCACGTCTTTGCCCGTGCCCGCAGCGGTTATAGCGTAGTTTTGTGCGACGTGGAGCAGCGCTTTCTGGATCGCGGGCTGGCCACCATCACGAAAAATCTGGAGCGTGAGGTCGCGAAGGGCAAGATCACGGCGGAAGAAAAGGCGTCCGCATTGAAGAGAATCGAGCCTGTCACCGAGCGCGCCAGGCTGGCCAACTGCGACTTCATTGTGGAAGCGGCTACGGAGAAGTTTGAGATCAAGGCGGAGATTTTTCGCGACCTCGACCGGTTGGCGCGGCCCGAGGTCGTTCTGGCCTCGAACACTTCGTCAATCTCCATCACCAAGCTGGGCGCGCTTACCAGGCGGCCGGAAAAAGTGATTGGGATGCACTTTTTTAATCCTGTGCCGGTGATGAAGCTGGTGGAGGTGATTCGCGGGCTGGCGACTGCGCCGGAGACATTTTCTGAAACTCGTAACCTGGCACTAAAGCTGGAGAAGACGCCGGTCGAGGTCAATGACGCCCCGGGATTCGTCTCCAACCGCGTGCTGATGCCTCTGCTGAACGAAGCCATGTATGCGGTGATGGAGGGGGTGGCCACGCCGGAGGCGGTCGATGAAGTGTTCAAGCTGGGCATGGCGCATCCCATGGGGCCGTTGACGCTCGCCGATTTTATCGGGCTCGACGTTTGCCTGGACATCATGCGGGTGATGCAGGATGGATTGGGCGATCCGAAGTATCGGCCGTGTCCGCTGCTGATTAAGATGGTGGATGCGGGCTGGCTGGGAAGGAAGAGCGGGCGGGGGTTTTATAAGTATTGAGGATTGTGGTTGCGGTCAGGGGCGCCAGCAATTGGCAATTAGCGGTTAGCCAATCATCCATCAATAATAGCAATGACGACTGAGACAGCTTTGCCGCGGGCGCGGAGCGATGCGCTGTTCTATCTCATGGGTGCGGTTGCGGGCGTGGGCACGGGGTGGGTGGACGTGACCGTCAACGATCTGCTTTTCACCGCTCTGCTGGTGCTCATGGCCTGCATGCTGCTGGGGCTGTTGCGGCCGCGCTGGCCGTGGCGGTGGGTGGTTGTGGTGGCGATTTTCATTCCGCTGACCGAACTTGTGGCTTACTGGATCATGACCGTGAAACCCACGCGAGGCCAGGTGTATGGATCGTTCCTTACCGCCTTGCCGGGAACGGCGGGCGCTTACGGTGGCGCGGTGATGCGGCGGGCGATGGATAATTTGCGGCAGGGAAAGTGAAAAGACAGTGGACGGTGGCCAGCGGTTTGTGAGCAGGGAACCGGATATCGAAACTGGCCACCGATTACTGGCCAGTGAGCACTGCTCCAAGGTATCGGATAACCAGGAAGTTACTCCCAAATCCACAGGGGGGACGCGTATGCTGCCAGCATGTGTGTAACGGTTTCGATGCTGGCCAGCGGGAGCCGGGGGAATTGTGCGTTTGTGGCCAGCACGCGCACCCGGATTCTGGTGGATGCCGGCGTCTCCTGCCGCGAGACTTTTAAGCGCATGAAGTTGCTGGGCGAGGATCCGCACGCGCTCTCGGCCATTCTCATCACCCATGAGCATTCCGACCACATTTACGGCCTGGCGATGCTGGCAAAAAAACTTCGTATTCCTGTTTTTATGACGGGGGCGACGCACGCGGCATGGGCGAGGGCGCTGCGCAATGAAAATGGGGAGCGGCCGCAGCTGGAGAAACTGGAGAAGTTCGAGTCGGGACATCGCTTCCACATTGGCGATATTGAGGTGAAGCCCTTCACCATCCCGCACGACGCCGCCGATCCGGTGGGGTTTACTTTCCGCGTGGAAGGCGCGAAAGTGAGCGTGGCTACCGATCTTGGTTACTTGCCGGTTAACGTTCGCGACCACCTGCGGGGCTCCGACGTTCTGATCATGGAGTCGAACCACGATGTGGAGATGCTGCGCGGCGGGCCTTATCCGTGGACGGTAAAGCAGCGGGTGGCGAGCAATGTGGGGCATCTCTCGAACGAGAAACTCGCGGATTTCTTCACTGGCGACTATGATAATAGTGCAGCGTTTGTTGTGCTGGCGCATCTCTCTGAGCAGAACAATCATCCGGAAATCGCGCGCAGAGAAGCGGAGAGGGCTTTGGCATTGCGCGGTGGCTTGTTTCACAATCGCGTGATGGTGGCGGTGCAGTCTGAAGTGCTGCCGCCCATTCAGCTTTAGTTACTTATGAGTCAGCAGTGCATCGATCCAATCGTAGGCAAAATACTGGCGGGCTGGCGTTATGACATTTCTGGCCTGGCGCCGGAAATGTGCGGCGACTACGAAAACCATTTCGCGGGATGCGAGCACTGCCGCAGCCGCCAGCGCATGCACCGCATCATCGATGTAGGGCTGATTGCGTTGGCGTCGATCTCGGGCGGGGTATTTCTGCTGGCTTTTGGAGTGATCCGCCACTTCGGTCCGCGGCACGCTTTCTGGCTGGAGATTGCGGCGCTGGCGGGGTTTGCCTTGTCGGCGCTGATCTGGCTGGTGGTGGCGGTGGCGACGCCGGCTCCGGTTACGGTGCTGGATGCCGCCAAGGAAGGCGCGCGACGGGTGCATGATCGATTGCCTCCCGAGATTCGCGAGCGCCTGCCGGAAGAAATTCGCGTGAAGATTACGGGGACGTAGCTGTGGTCCGGAGTTGGTTTAAAGTCGTGACGGTGGGGCTGCTGGGCGCAATCGTAGCGGCCAGTGCGGGAGCGCGGTGCGTATTGTCACCGCCGAATCCTGCCGCCGCAGCGTCTCACCATGCGGGATGTCATTCCGCGCCAATCCCATCTCATTCGTATCCCGCGGATTTGCAGTGCTGCGCGAACCGTCACGCTTCTTTACTGCCGACTAGTATTTTTTCGCCGCGCCCGGTGCTGTATGCAACGCGGTCTGGCACGATTGCTAGCCATAGCGTTTTAGTTTCGCGAAAGACCGTTGCCTCTCCAGTCATGTTTGCGTCTTCTGGCGGACCTCCCGGCATCGTTACTCTCAGAATCTAGCCTACTCGTTATCTCGGCTTCTCGTTATCTCAACTCTTCGTCGGGCTGTACTCCAGGTACGTGTCTCGAAAACAGTCTTTTTATTCTTTTTATTCTTTCTGGTGAGAGCGAGGTCATTGTGGGCAGAGTTGCCTTTGGTTTCGTGGCCGCGAGTGTCGTACTCGGGATTTTGCCGTGGCGCGCTTCTGCGCAGGATCCTTCCATGAGCGGAATGCAGATGCAGCAGATGGAAGACCATGGAGCTGCGCAGCTGCCCTCACCGCACGCCGGATCGGGCACGGGCTGGGAGCCGGCGTCGGTGCCGGAGCACGAGTGGATGCTAATGCGGGGCGGCTGGGAGTTGATGGCGCACGGAGTGATCTTTACCGACTACAACCAGCAAGGCGGACCGCGCGGCGAGGGCAAAGCTGAGTCAGTAAATTGGGGAATGCTGATGGAGCAGCACAAGCTCGGGGGCGGAACGATTCTGTTGCGGCAGATGTTCTCCGCGGAATCCCTGACATCGCCGCATCCCGGCTTTCCGGAGCTGTTTCAGACGGGCGAGACTTATCATGGAGAGCCGCTGGTGGATCACCAGCATCCGCATAATGTTTTCGCGGAACTCTCAGCGCTATACACGTTGCCGCTTGCGGAGAAAGTCTCGTGGGAACTATATGGCGGGCCGTCGGCGGAGCCGGCGCTTGGTCCCGTCACTTATATTCACCGTACGTCCGCTTCGGAGTTGCCGCTGGCGCCATTGAGCCATCACTTGCAGGATTCCACGCACACCAGCTTTGGAGTGGTCACGACGGGATTTACGATCGACCGTGTGAAGCTGGAAGGCTCGGCCTTTAACGGACACGAACCGAACGAAGAACGCTGGAGTATCCAGCCTGCCGCACTGGATTCCTGGTCGGTGCGCGGCAGTGTTGCCCCCAACCGAGACTGGGCGGCGCAATACAGCATTGGGCACTTGGACCATCCCGAGGCGCTGGAACCCTGGAACCAGTGGCGGCAGACGGCTTCGGTGGAATATAACCATCCGCTGGCAGCGGGCAATTGGGCGACTTCGCTGGTCTGGGGCCGGGTACACGAGATCGGCCCGGGAACCAACCTCAATGGCTACCTGCTCGAATCCACGCTGAATTTCCTGCGGCGCGATTACGCGTTTACGCGGCTGGAGTTGGTGGATAAAGATGAATTGTTTCCGCAGCTGGCGGCGCAACCGTCCTACCGTATCGGGGCTTACACCTTCGGCGGCACGCGCGATCTGGTGCAGAACCGCGCGTGGCAACTGGGGCTGGGCGCGGATGTAACGGTTTACTCGAAGCCCGCCGTGCTGGATGCGGCGTATGGAAACTTTCCAGTTTCATTCGAGGTGTTTTTACGGATGCGTCCGGGGCTGCAGGCAAGCGAGCATCATCATTAGCCGGGGAAAACGATATTGTCCAGGCGGGTTCCGGCCAAGAAATTCCTGACTGTGGCCGACAAACAGAAGGACAATGTAGGTAAATGAGGGGGACTATAAGAACAGTGCGTGCGGTGCAGTGGTCGATGCTGGGCAGCATTTTACTCTATGCTGTCGGGGGCGAAGTTCTGGGTTCGGGTGCAAGAGCCGTGGATCCCTCGCTGAGTTATGTTTTCGCCACCGCGAGCGTAGCCATTGTGGGCGTGATCTTTGTGGTCAGGCGCACCCTGGTGTTGCGCTCGGCCGAAAGCCTGGCGGCTCACCCCGACGATGCGCTCACTATAAACCACTGGAGAAACGGTTACATCGTCACCTACGCGTTGTGCGAAGCCCTGGCATTGTTTGGCTTGATCCTGCGCTTCACGGGGGTTAATTTTCAGCAGAGCCTGCCGTATTACATTGGCGGCTTCGTGCTGCTTTTCTTCTTCGGACCGCGGGAACCGGTCAGCTCTTAGATGGGCTCGCGTGGAAGTATCATGGGCCTGAGGTGATTCCATGTCTATCAGCGGTCCGGAGGAATTAGCCGGGATGCGTGCCGCCGGCGCCGTAGTTTGCCTGATGCTCGGGGCGATGAGAAACGAGGTGCGACCGGGCATCACCACGGCGGAGTTGGACGAAGTGGGCGCGGGCGTGATGAGGCAGCACGGAGCACGGTCTGCTCCGGCATTGGTTTACGGATTCCCTGGGGTGAACTGCATCAGCCTCAACGATGAAGCGGTGCATGGAATTCCCGGCAGCCGCGCACTGCAGCAGGGCGACCTGGTCAAGCTGGATGTCACCGTTGAGAAAGACGGATTCATGGCGGATGCCGCGGTGACTGTCCCGGTGGGCGAAGTGACGGAAGAGCGGCGGCGCCTGATCACGTGCGCGGAGCGGGCCTTCGCGAAAGCCATGCTGGTGGCGCGAGCCGGATTTCGGGTTTTGGAAATCGGGCGAATGATCGAGCGCGAGGTGAGGCGCAGCGGATTCTCCGTGATTCGCGACCTGGGAGGGCACGGCATTGGACGCACGATCCATGAAGAACCTCGGGTGCCGAACTATGCCGATCCTGAAGCCAGTCAAGTTCTCACGGAAGGTCTGGTGATTACCGTGGAACCGATTATTACCGCTGGATCTGGCAGGTCGTTCGTGGCGCAGGACAAGTGGACCATTGTCACGGCTGATCACAGGCCTTCAGCGCACTACGAGCATACGCTTGTGATCACGAAGGGCGCGCCGATCGTTCTGACGGCGGCAGCCTAGCCCATGACTCTCGTAATTAGCGGTTGTCACCTCCTCATCGGTAGAGTGCAGAGTGGGGTAACAGTATGAAGCGAGTTCTAATTTTGATGTTGGCGCTGACGACGTTGGCGGGGGCGCGGGATAAGAAACCGAAAGCTCAACCCGGACCGTATATATTCACCAGCAAGGGATCGGCGCAAACCATCAAAGGGCTCATCGTGCAGGCGAATCTAAGAGAAGGCTACACGCTCGATTCCGACAATAAGTTGCAGTTCCGTTTCTCCAAGCCAGGGCAGATGCCGCTCATCAGTGCGGTTTTCATGGCCTCATCTGCCTGTCCGGGTATGACAACAAAGAAAGTGTGGTCCTACACGTTAGCGGAACTCGATGGCATGACAAAGGTGACTGTGCAGCCGGTGTGGGAATATCCTGACGATTACTGCCAGACGCAAACTCATGAGCTGATATGGGGCCAGCCGGAGGAGATTGCGGCATTTCAAGCCATGTTGGACAAGGCTCCTACATTGAGCGCGCAGGCTGCACCAACCACCGCTCCCGTTGTCCAAACCGCTGCACCCTCTGCTCCGTCACAAGAGGAAAGTTCAGACAGCGCACGGCAAGCGAGACAACATGCCGCTTGCCTGGAGTTAGCGAAAGACAATCCCAGCGTCTCTTGTAAGTGACACCGCCGGGCGGTCAGCGTCGCCAAAGTCGCTCGTCCCCGCCGGCTAAATGGACTGTCGTCATCACGGATCACAGGCCGTCGGCGCATTCAGTGCTCGCGGCGTAGGTGGCCGACGATTATTTCATTGCTCGCCTTAGCAGAAGCCCGTCTTTACGGTGCTTTCGCATACCGAATTGTGGTATGCTTCTGGGCGCGGTACCCCCCAAACCGCTTCGCGCCGGGCCTATGCCCGATCCCAGGAGTTTTCCATGACTCGCAGAATCCTGTTTCTAGCTGTTCTCCTTGCCAGCTTCGTCGCCATGGCGCTCCACGCGCACCCGGCTGCGGCCGTATCCGAAGAAGTGCTGCACAGCTTCGCGCCCTTTCTTCATGGCGTATACCCCTCCACCACCATCAGCGACGCGGAGGGGAATTTGTATGTCGTCGCCGAAGGCGGCGCTTACCAGCACGGATTGATCCTCAAGTTCACCCTCAACTCGCAAGGCCAGGCTACCGAGACCGTGCTGTACACCTTCACCGGCGGGAGCGATGGAACGGGGCCGCTGGGGATCACCTTGGACGGAGCAGGGAATATCTATGGTTTAGCCTACTCGACTGTGATCCCCAACGTCTTGGGCGAACTTTTCGAACTCACGCCCACGGCGCACGGAGAATGGAACCAGACCGTGCTTGAGACTTTCAGCGTGAGCGGTTACCTCGCTCCCGGCATCGTGGAAGACAGCGATGGAAATTTTTACGGAACCAGCTATAACTATGGTCCCACTTACGGCTCCATATTCCAGCTGACGCTCGGCTCCAGCGGCTGGACCGAGAACGTGATCCATATTTTCTCCGGCGGCTCGGACGGCGGCTTTCCTTACGGCCGCTTGACTCCAGATCAGTCTGGCAACATTTACGGAACCGCGGAAGAAGGCGGCACCACCAATAGAGGAATCGTATTTGAGTTCAGTCCCTCCACCGGCAACACCTGGACTGAAAAGGTCCTGCACAATTTCACTGCGGGGGGAAATGACGGCTGGGAACCCTCAGCCGCTGTGATCTTCGACAGTGCCGGCAATCTGTACAGCACTACCGACAATGGCGGAGCTGCTAAGTGCAACAAGACCGGCGGCTGCGGCACGGTTTTCGAATTGAGTCCCTCTACCGGCGGCCAGTGGACCGAACAGATCCTCTACACCTTTGGCAACGCTGACGCGAACGATGTACAGCCCCAGGACATCCTCTTCGACAGCTCCGGCAACATTTACGGCACCACATTTGAAGGCGGAGGCGAACTCTGCTGTGGCTCGGCGTTCAAGTTGACTTTGTCTTCAGGGCACTGGACCGGCACAATTTTGTATACCTTCACCGGCTTGAACCGCGAGGGATATTATCCTAATAA
The DNA here is from genome assembly GCA_003164855.1 of Acidobacteriaceae bacterium. Classification (GTDB taxonomy): domain Bacteria; phylum Acidobacteriota; class Terriglobia; order Terriglobales; family Acidobacteriaceae; genus Sulfotelmatobacter. The sequence continues at coordinate 36,809 of PLUI01000208.1, read as the reverse complement.
CGACATCGTCCTCGGCTCCGCCGGCCAAATCTACGGCACCACGTCTTATGGTGGCCCGACCGGGCTGAACGGGACGGTGTTCGAACTCACTCCCAATAGCACGGGATATACGCAGACCACTCTCTACGGCTTTCCATTCGCCGATGGCAACCGTCCCGAAAGTGGGTTACTCGCTGACGCCTCCGGCAATTTTTACGGTACCACCTTGCTCGGCGGCGGCGCCGACGTAGGAGCCGTTTACAAGCTGACGCCGAGCGGCAAGGAAAGTCTGCTCTACAGCTTCTCCGGCACCAGCGATAACGGGAACAACAGCGTCTTTCCCTCCAGTCTGATCTTAGACACGGCGGGCAATCTTTACGGCGCCGCGGAAGAAACCGGCACTCGCCAATACGGCTCCGTCTTCGAAATATCACCTGCCTCACACGGAACGTATACGGAAAAAAATCTGGATAACCTGAGCGGAGTAATTGACCATCCTCTGGGAAATCTGATTTTTGACAAGTCCGGCAATCTTTACGGGACCGCGTTAGACGGCGGCACAAACGGCTTCGGTGCAGTCTTCGAATTGACTCCGCAGACAAATGGGACGTTCAAGCAAACCGTGATCTACAGCTTCGGCGGCTATCCTATCGATGGTGCGGGACCATCGGCCGGACTCATCTTTGACGCGGCAGGAAATCTTTACGGAACGACTGCTCATGGCGGGCCGNNAAACTGCAAGGGAGCTTTGTTGAAGCCGATCGGCTGCGGCACTGTCTTTGAATTGATCCCAACGGCTGGCGGGGCCTGGCAGGAGCAGCTGCTTCATTCCTTTGCGGGATCGACCAGCGATGGCGCCATCCCCGCCGGAAATCTGATCATGGATGCCAGCGCAAATCTTTACGGCACGACGACTTATGGAGGGCTGGAGCCCAAAGCTTGCGGAGCAAGCAGCAATAATCCCGCGGGCTGCGGCACGGTGTATGAGCTGTCTTCCAGCAACGGTACGTGGTCTGAAACTATTATTTACGAATTCACCAGAGCCAACGGCGATGGAGGCAATCCGGAAGCGGGATTAGCCGCAGACGCCGCCGGTAATCTCTACGGCACCACCCTCTTCGGAGGCTCTACCGCAACCGAAACCTACGGCACGGTGTACAAGCTGACGCCCGCCACCGGCGGCGGTTGGACGGAGAGCATCCTCTACAGTTTTACCGGCACCGGCGGAGACGGCGGGTGGCCGTATAGCAACCTGATTCTGGATACGGCGGGCAATCTTTACGGTACCGCGTCGTACGGCGGAAACGCCGGATTCGGCACGGTGTTCGAGATCACGCCGTAAGCCGACGATTTTGAACTCCGCCTCGTGACCTTTACGTCTTGATGTGGCAGCTGGCCATGCCGCGCTTTTCCAGATGCTGCTGGTGGTAGTCCCCGGCGATGCTGGAAGCCTGGACGGCTGAAGGCTTATCGAGAAAACAGCGCGCTATGGAGACTTTTGGCTGTTTCGGCTTATATACTACTTACTCTATCGACATTATAGTGGTAATGCTACGCTAAGAGCGCGTATTAGTTTGCCTTCATTTTTACGGCAGGACATAGCCCCCTGTAAGCAGGCGCGGCAGGAATTGCATCCAACTCCCGCGAGGTTCATTCAATGTCGAATGCCGATTTCGGCTCAATGACGATTTTTCTTTTCCTGCTTCTGGCTGCGGCCCGAGTGCTGGGGTATGTATTTACGCGCCTGCGCCAGCCGAAGGTGATTGGGGAGATCCTTGCGGGGGTGGTGTTGGGGCCATGTTTATTGGGGCGATTTGCGCCGACGGTATCGGCGGCGATTCTTCCGCTGCATCCGGGATCGGCGGTTAGCGCGGAGTATGGCGCGGTGATATCGTTTCTTTACAATTTTGGGTTGTTGCTGCTGATGTTCGCTTCCGGCGCCGAGACCAAAGGATTATTTAATCGGGAAGACCGGCGCCAGGTAGCCTGGCTGGGCGCGCTGGGAACGGGAATCCCATTTGCCGCCGCGCTGTGCCTGGTTTCGTTCATTCCACTTGGCCTTCTCGCAGGGCGTTCCCATGCCAAGCTGCCGCTGATGCTGGTGGTGAGCATTGCCATGGCGGTCACCTCAATTCCTGTGATCTCGAAGATCCTTCACGACCTAAACATTTTGCACACCCGCTTTGCTCGACTGGTTCTGGGAGTGGCGGTGATTGAGGACATCATCTTATGGGCGGTGCTGGCCGTGGCCACAGCCCTGGCGGAATCCGGCAACGTGCCGAATCGCAAGATCGCTCTGCACGTCGGCCTGACCCTAATCTATTTTGGGCTGGGATTGTTTCTCGCGCCCAGGCTTCTTGCCAAACTGACCCGATCCCGATGGAACATACTGGCTGCAACTTCGCCAATCGCTTATGTGGTAGTGGTTCTGCTGGCTTATTCGGCGGTGGCCTCGCTGTTTGATATCAGCCTGGTGTTCGCCGCATTCCTGGCAGGGTATGCGATTGTCGCCGACCGCGACTTCCTGGCCCAGGCCGTAAAGGCAGTTTCGGAATTTTCGTTTGCCGTGTTTATTCCGATTTACTTTGCGGTGGTTGGCTACAAGCTGGACTTGAGCCGGAGCTTCTCGATTTCCATGCTGGCTGTTTTTCTTATTCTTTCCTCCGTGGTGAAATTGGCTTCGGCGGGACTGGGAGCAAGAGTGGCGGGATTTGGAATCAGGGACTCCGTGAACCTGGCGACCGCTCTCAACGCGCGTGGTGGCCCGGGGATCGTGCTGGCCAGTGTGGCTTTCGATGCCGGCATCATCAATGCCGTGTTTTATACCACTCTTGTGCTGGTCGCCATTCTTACCAGCCAAGCTGCGGGCGCGTGGCTGGCCCATGTTTTGCAGAGTGGACAACCATTGCTTTCTGGAGATGCAGCCCAACCTCGGCCCCGTGGGTATGAGGAAGCGCCGGCAGCGATTGTTTAGCCGAGCGGCGGCCCATGGTTTAGAGGCTCAGCGCCGCGTCGCCTAAAATCAAATGTTCTACGCCTTAATGTGACAGCTGGCCATGCCTCGCTTTTCCAGATACTGCTGGTGGTAGTCCTCGGCGGGGAAGAAGGTCACTGCCGGGACGATCTGCGTGACGATCGGTTTGGAGAAGCGGCGGGCTTTCTCCAGCGATTCTTTTGAGGCCTGCGCCGCGGCCTGCTGCTCCGGCGTATGAAAGAAAATGGCGGAGCGGTACTGCGTGCCCCAGTCCGGGCCCTGGCGGTTGAGCTGCGTGGGATCGTGGTTCTCCCAGAAGACTTTCAGAAGATCTTCGTAGCGAACCTTGGCGGGATCGAATTCCACTTCTACCGCTTCGGCATGGCCGGTGCGGTCGGTGCAAACGTCTTTATAAGTGGGGTTCTCCGTATTCCCACCGGTGTAGCCGACGCGGGTGGAGATCACGCCCGGCATCTGGCGGAAGGTGGCTTCTACTCCCCAGAAACATCCCGCTGCAAACGTGGCTTTTTGCATCTTAGAAATCGCTCCTTGCGTTGAATGAGGTCGGAATGAATCCGCTGCCTACATTAGATGACGAAATCGCCAGAAAGTCACTTTTGTGCGCGGGGCTGTCGCCGCATCGGATTGGCCTAATCGGGTAATTGACGGTGTGGCGGGATTCAGGATAAAGTTCGGCAAGGTTGTTGCAGGAATTTTTCCCAGGAGAGGTGTGTGGTTTTGAGCTCCAGCCGCGCCAGAAATGTGCAGAGGTTTGCCATCTGGCTGCTTGTGGCGTTGTCGACGGCGCAGGCGGCGCTGGCCGTGCCGAATTTCACTCCGCAGCGGCGGGTTGGCTACACGACTGGGGATCAGTGGGAACCCGCGCTGGCCGCGGATGGGCGCGGGCACATCTATATTTTGTTTCCGCAGTACGGCGCGGTGAGCGACTGCCCGGCCTGCACGGCCCCGACGATCGCTCTGATGGTTAGCAACGACAATGGAGTTTCGTGGGAAACTCCACATGCGCTGTTCGTTTCTTCGACCGGGCAGTTTGATCCGCAGATCGTGGTCGATCCCGTGGATCACCAGACTCTGTATGCTTCATGGCTGCAGAATAATAAACGCGATGTGATGGTGGCGCGGTCGCAGGATTTCGGGAGTTCCTGGTACTTGTCGGCGGCGGCAAGGGGGAGAGACGACGCCGATAAGCCGGTGCTGACGGTGCACGGCGCCGATGTCTATGTGGGATTCAATCACGAGCAGAATTTTCTGGTGGCCGCTTCCCACGATTACGCGCAGACTTTTGCCTCGGAGGCGGTGAATCCTGGCGCGTCGCCGGGATGGTCGCTGGCGGGCGGGGCTACGGTTGATGCCACAGGCAATGTTTACTTTTCATGGACAGCCTACGGGCGGCAGGAAACGAGCAGCCGCCCGGTTGGCGTATACGTGAGCCGGTCGGCTGATTCCGGGCACACTTGGAATACGGTGCTGCTGGACGTTTCAGGCGCGCCGCCGGATTGTGCTGCCGAGGGCTGTGAGGCTGGTTATCTGGGAGCGCAAGTTGCGCTGACTTCCGATACGGCAGGAACGCTTTATGCGCTATGGAACGCGGGTGCTACGAATGGCGGCCGCGAGCGCATCTACTTCTCATCTTCAACCACCGGCGGAGCGAGTTGGTCGGCGAAAGCGGATGTGTCCTCCGCCGACGATCAGACGGAACACAGTTTTCCGGCGGTTACGGCGGGAGCGGCTGGGGATGTGCGCGTTGCATGGATGGATACGCGCAACCAGGTTCTGCCGGATCAGCCGCTGTGGAATGTTTTCCAGCGCAGCTCGAGTAATGGCGGCGCGACCTGGTCGCCTGAAACTCAACTTTCCGGCCCAGTGCGCGGCTATGACTACATTCTGCCGGAGGGGTTCCGCTTTCCCTTCGGCGACTACTTCTCGATCGCCATCGATAACCTCGGAACTACACATGTGGTGTGGGGCGAGGGACGGAATTACAAGTCTCCGGGATCGATCTGGTACNNCTATTCTGTTCGGCGTACCTGCATCCGTAGCGGGCTGAAGTTGGCCGATCTCAAATATGAATATGAACGTCAGCAATGTGAACGTCAGCGACGTATTGCGTCCAAAAACTCTCCCATGAGGAAGCAAACGGTTATGAGATTCCGCTCCGCTGTTTTGCCGTTTTGCGCGATGGCCTGCGCATCTTTTTTTCTGTCGCGGTTCGTGACCGCTCAGTCTGCTCCTTCCACACCACCCGCGCCCCGGGCTATCACGGTGGACGATCTCTTCGAAATCCACGAGGTGCGCGATCCGCAAATCAGCGACGACGGCAAGTGGGTTGCCTACACGGTTGCGACGGCCTCGTTGAAGGACGACAAGACGGAGACGCGCATCTGGATGGCGCCGACTGGTGGCGGCGATGCTGTCGTGATGACGGCCGAAGGCGTTTCCTCTTCGCATCCGCGCTGGAGCCCGGACGGAAAATATCTTGCATTTCTCTCCAAGCGCAATGAAGGCAAGACGCAGGTGTGGCTGCTTAATCGCATGGGCGGCGAAGCGCAGAAGCTGACCGACACGGTTCAAGATGTGGGTGATTTTGCCTGGTCGCCCGACAGCAAGAGGCTCGTGCTCACCCTGCAAGATCCCACGCCGGAAGAGTTGGACGAGGCAAAAGCTAAGGAGAAAGACAAGCCGGGGAGCAACGATAGCAATAAAGATAAAGATAAGGACGCGAAGCCCAAGAAACCGAAGACTCCGCCTCCCTTCGTGATCGACCGCTATCGCTTCAAGACCGACACGATTGGATATCTCGACCGGCGGCGTACGCATTTGTATGTGTTCGATGTTGCGACCAAGGCGGTTGTGCAGATTACTTCCGGCGACTTCGACGATGAGGCGCCGGCGTGGTCTCCTGACGGCAAGCTGCTGGCGTTTCAAAGCAATCGATCCACTCCCGATCCAGATCGCACTTACGACACGAACATCTGGGTAGTGGCCGCCGACAACACCGACAAAGGTGCGCACCTGACGCAGGTGACTACCAATCCTGGGGAAGACGAGGAGCCGGCGTGGTCGCCTGATGGCAAGTGGATCACTTACCTCACGAAGCTCGATCCAAAACTTTTTCAGTATGGGACGCGGCACGTTGCGGTTTCGCCCGCGGCGGGAGGGCAAGCCAAAGTGTTGACGCTGGCCTTTGATCGTATGGCGAGGATGCCGCGCTTTTCGCCCGACGGCCAATTTATCTACTTCATCGCCGATGACAACGGTTCGCTGAACCTGTGCCGCATCCCGGCAACGGGCGGGGAAATCACGCGGCCAATTTCCGGGCGGGTTGTGGTCTCCAACTACACCGTTGCCAAATCGGGCGACCTTGCCGCGCAGATCACAAGCATGGACCGGGCCGCCGAAGTCTTCACCATTCCCGCCGTTGGCGCGCCTATGACACGCGTTACGCATGTGAACGACGCGTTCATGGCGAAGATCAGGGTCGTCACACCCGAGTATGTGAACTTCAAGAGCAAGGATGGCACCGTGGTTGCGGGCTATCTTTACAAGCCGCTGGATTACGTGGTGGGGAAAAAATATCCCACGCTTCTGATCCCGCACGGCGGGCCGGTGAGCGCTTATTACGGTGACTTCAACCATTTCTGGCAACTGCTCGCGGCCAATGGATACGTGGTGCTGGAGCCGAATCCGCGCGGGTCTTCTGGATACGGACAGGATTACTGCAAGGCGATCTATGCGGATTGGGGGAACAAGGATTATCAGGACGACATGGCGATGGTCGATTACGCGATCACGCAGGGGCTGGCCGATCCTGACAAGCTGGGCGTGGGCGGATGGTCTTACGGCGGCATTTCGACGGACTTCATTATTGCGCAGACCAAGCGCTTCAAAGCGGCGATTTCGGGCGCGGGGTCGGCTCTGTTTGCGTCGTTGTATGGGCACGACGAGTACATCCTGGACTACGAAGTGGAAGTCGGGCGCCCGTGGGAGAACCGTGCGGTGTGGGATAAAATCTCGCCGTTCTATCGAGTTACAAACATCACCACGCCGACACTGTTCATGGGCGGCGACGCGGACTGGAATGTGCCGATCGTGGGCGGTGAGCAGATGTACGAAGCGCTGAAGAGCCTGGGCCGCGAAACCGAACTGGTGGTGTATCCCGGCGAGTTCCACGGCTTCAGGACGCCTTCGCATATTAAGGACCGGCTGGAACGCTTCCTCAGCTGGTACGCGCATTATGTGAAGGCCGATGGCAGCCCGGCGCGNNGCCTGCGGCCAAGGCGAACTAGAAGGTGGCGGGCCCAGCCTCTCCAAAACAACCCTACTCTCGCGGGTGCCCTGTCCTTGTCTCTGCGTTTGTGCAGAGACAGGGCGGGGACTTTGATCTTGACGGGTCAACTGCGGCGTGATCCCGAGTTGCTCTCTCTTTCGTGCCGTCCACTGCGACTCGATTTCTACCGACCCCACGAGGCCTGAACGGTAGTGGCGAAAACTGCTCCACGGCCATTGCTCAAGGCTCGACACTAATCCTCTTCTTACCGGATTGCGACGAATATAGCGCAGCTTTTCGATGCGCTTGGCTTCGTTCCAGACATTCAAATCGTAATAGAGTGGCAGCCAGAACGATCCACCCTCGGGTTCACGAAGTTGGCGGGCAACGTTCTGCTTGAGCATTTGCAGTGCAAGAGAGAGCTTCGCCCGTTCCGGTTCGGTGATCAGTAAGTGAACATGCTCGGGCATAACAACATATCCGGCGACGTAGAATCCGTACCACTTCCGGACGCGCTCCAGAGTTTGCTCGAAGATGTCTCGGGCTCGCGGCGTGAANNAGCAGAGGGGCGCGGCGGTAGCAACTGAAAGTAACGAAGTGCAGGCAGCGCGCTTCCTGAAATCGCTTAAGATCCCAAGGCATATTGAGACAATAGTATGTCGTGAGTGCGGGGTCAGCCGATGGTTCGAGAACTATTTCTTATTCGTCTTCCGGGAATAGGAACTGGAGCGGAGGTCAAAATCCCCGCCCTGTCCCNNTCAAAATCCCCGCCCTGTCCCTGCAAAAAACGCAGGGACAAGGACGGGGCACCCTCGGGCAACAGTTTGCTTCAGCATTTGCAATGCAAGAGAAAGCTTCGCTCTTTCCGGTTTTGTGATTAGCAAATGAACATGCTCGGGCATAACGACGTAGAAATCCGTACCGCTCTCTGACGAACCTAGGACTATTTCTTGTTCGTCTTCCGGGAATAGGAAAACGGAGTGGGAGTCAAAATCCCCGCCCTGTCCCTGCAAAGAACGCAGGGACAAGGGCGGGGCACCCTCGGAGCTGCAGTTATTCCACGATCAGGCCGCCGATGAGATCGGCGAGGTGCGCGATGTCGCGGTCGGCGCACCAACTCTGCAGGTCGTTCACAATTTTTTCCGTGGCGCAGGGATCCCAGTAGCTCGCGGTGCCGATCTGCACGGCGGTTGCGCCGGCGAGCATGAATTCCGCGACATCGGCTGCGGTTGAAATGCCGCCCATGCCAATCACTGGGATGCTCACGGCGTGCGCGGCGTCGTAGACCATGCGCAGGGCGATGGGCTTGATGGCGGGGCCGGAAAGTCCGGCAGTGATATTGGCGATGCGCGGCTTGCGGGTATCGGCGTCAATGGCCATGGCCACGAAAGTGTTGACCAGCGAGAGGGCATCGGCGCCCGCCTCCTGCGAGATGTGAGCCATCTGCGCGATGCTGGTCACGTTGGGCGAGAGCTTTACGATCAGAGGGCGACGCGCAACCCGTTTCGCGGTGGTCACCACTTCGTCCAGGGAGCGCGGATCGCTGCCGAACTGCAGGCCGCCGTGGGCGGTGTTGGGGCAGGAAACGTTCAGCTCGTAGGCAGCGATGCCATCGCCATCGTTGAGAATCTCGATGGTGCGTTCGTAGTCTTCGCGGGTGTAGCCGAAGACGTTGGCGAAAACTACGACGTTCTTGATCTGCCGGAGCTTGGGCAGCTTCTCTTCGAGGAACGCCGCCGCGCCGATGTTCTGCAGGCCGATGGCATTGAGCATGCCGGCTGCGGTTTCCCACAGGCGTGGGGGCGGGTTGCCGATCATGGGCTCGCGCGAAAGGCCTTTGACGACAAAGCCTCCGAGCTTGTCGAGGTGGACCACATCTTCGAACTCGACGCCGTAGCCAAAGGTGCCGCTGGCTGCGATGATCGGATTTTTCAGCGGGATGCCTGCGAGGCTCACGCTTAGATCCGGGGACGACTTGTCGTTGCCGGGGGAGGTCACTGTGGGGGCCTCTCAGAGTTTGACCCTGCAGCAGCGGAACCTGTCTCTGGTTCGGCGTGGTGTGGAGGAGCGAGCGCCTCAGTCAGCACGCGTCCCACGGCATGGGTGGGAGCGTTGATGCCGAGCAGAGATGCCAGCGTGGCCGCCATATCGACGGGCTCGGCGTGGGTGCGGTAAGTGCCGGGGCGAAAGGGCAGGCCGTAAAAAGCCAGCGGTACGTGCGTGTCGTAGGTGTAAGGCGATGCATGGTCCGTGCCTGCGGACGAGCCGACGGTGTAGGGATCGGGAACACCCAGCACATACCAGCTACCCTCAGGTGAATAGCTATTTAAAAATTTCTTGCCGAAAGCGGTGTCGGGAACCGCGCCTTCTGCGAGTTGCGACTTGGTAAAGTAGTCGCGCAGCAGTCCGGCTTGCTTCATGGCCTCGCCCACGGCAGTTTCGGCGTCATGCTCTTTTACGTGAGCGGCGGCGAAAGTGTCCGGATCGAGCCAGGCGTCGGGGAAGTCGAGGTTTATGTAGGAGGCGGGGTGAGTGGGGGAAAACTTAGCCGTCAGCCTGGCATTGAGTTGAGCTTCGCGTTTGCCGGCACCCAGGTTTGCGGCGGGAATCCGCAATTTCTTCGCGGCATCGGGCAGGGCAGAGACTCCGTGGTCGGCGGAGAGCGCGATCCATACATTCGCGAGGCCGATCTGGTGACCGAGGAAATTGAAGAAGTCGGCAAGGTCGCGATCGAGCGAGAGCGCCATGGCAGCCATCTCCGGCGAATCGGGACCGACCTGATGTCCGAGAATGTCGTTGGGAGAAAGGCTGATGGCGAGCAGGTCGGTAGCGTGCCCGGCGCCGACATTCTCGAAAACAACTAATTGCTTGGCGAATTCCAGTTCGTACTGGTTGGCAAAGGGCGTGGAGCCGATCACTTCGTAGAAGCCGGCATCGGATCCGTCTTTGCTGTTGCTCTTGCGATGCGCGGTGGAGCGCAGAACGTCTCCGTTATTATTTTTCCAATCGCGGTCCCAATATTTCGCGGCATGGTTGCTGGAGTTGAAATCCTGTGCCCACTTGGGCAAGTCGCTGCGATAGTAAGTGGAAGTGATCCACGCGCCGCTCTTCGGTTCGATCCAATAAGCCGCGTCTGCCGCAAAGCCGCCGGGCAGAACGGCGGCCCGGTCTTTCAAGGAGACGGTAAACACCAGGGCTTGTCCCTGGGTAGCGAGTTTCAGTTCGTCACCTAAAGTGTCCGCCAGCAGATTGTGTGGGGACGCGCCTGTCTTATCCTCGGTGAGGCCGACGAGTTTGGTAGCGTCGTCCTCCACGGAAGTGACCATGCGCTTCTTCTGCGGGTCCCACCATTCGTTCGCGGCGATGCCGTGACCATTGCTGTAAGCGCCGGTGAAGAGCGTGGCATGGCCGGGAGCGGTGCGGGTGTTGGCATAATCGTAATTGCAGTCGGTGAAGTTGGCGCCATGATCGAGGAGCAGGCGGAATCCGCCTTCGCCAAACTGGTCGCGATAACGCTCCAGATAGTCGCCGCGAAACTGGTCGATGACAATGACGACAACCAGCTTCGGATGGGCGTTGTAAGCCGAGGCAAACGCCGCCGGCGGGGTCGCGAACAGCAAAAGGGCGAAAACCCACGGCAGAAAATGACGGCACTCACGAATCGAGTGGGGGAGGAATCTCATCGCGAAACTAGTTTACACAGTCGGGCACTCTAAAGGCTGAAGAAGCTACCCAATCCGGGGCGAGCCGGACTCTAGTTCGTACAGCCCTCACGGGCAGGGCTCTCGAGAGTGCAGCCGGCGTCGGCATACGCAGTGTGGCAGCCACTGTAGTTGGATCAGCGTATCGGGGGCAGTCCGATTTTTGCCAGGAGCTCGCGGAAGTCCTGGTTCGGATGCAGGTGCTGAAACTCGAGGGCAGTAGTGAGCGTGGTGAGGTGAAGGTCGTGGCGCTGGTAAGCAATTTCGAGATACTTCATGGCGTCGTTATCCTGCCCCAGGGCGGCGTAGGCAGCTGCCAATTCGAAGGCTGACCCGCCGCGGTTGAACAATTCCCGGGCGGTTGTCAACCGCTCCTCAAACAGTCCCCGCTGGCCGCTGCGTTCATAGGCTGCTTTCTCCGCGTTGACGTTTTTCTCCGCATTGGCATCGCGGCGCAGACGCGCGACGGTTCCCATTTCCGCGAAATATCCGGCATAATTTCCTTCGGGAAAGTAAATGTCTTCGGCCAGATAGCGGTGCGGAGGCACGAAGTCGGGCTGGGAGACTATGACTTGCGTAAGCAGCGTTCTGGCCTCTTCTATTTTTCCTGCTGCCGCGAGAATCAGTCCCTTATCAGCGAGAATCGGCGTCGAGGATGGATTCAGTTGACGGGCTCGCTCTATTTCGACCAGCGCTTCCGGAGCGCGTCCAAGCTGGACCAGGAAGGTTGCGTACCAGTGATGAGCGCGCGGCAGAGTCGGATCGAGTTCGATGGCGCGCCGGAACTCTTGGTCGGCCGTAGCCGCGTCAAAGGATCCCCAAAAACTGGCAAAGGCGAGGGAATTGTGGGCCTCGGCGGAATTGGGATCGAGTTCCACAGCCTTGCGGGCGGCAGCCAGAGCGCGGGGAAACGCTTCCTGCGGAAGCATCGCACTGTACTCGCGAAGCAGATTGTAAGTGTCGGCCAATCCGACATAAGGTGCGGGATAAGCCGGATCATGCACGATCGCCTGGGTAAAGAAATCCACGGCCTTGTTCAGATCGTCAGGAGTACGTTTCTCGAAGTAATAGCGGCCCTTCAAGTAGAGATCCTGAGCTTCGGCGCTGGGCGCGTGCGGAGCGGCCAGGGCATTCTTGAAGCGCGGCTCGCGGTGACCAAAAGAAAAAGCCAGGAAAGTGCCGACGATCAGCGCCAACGGTACAAGCCATAGAAAAGGTTTGGCCGCGGCCACTCTCGATGCGCTCGGGACGAGACGGGGATCAAAGGCGAGTATCGCCGAGGGAACATTGCCGGCAACGTTGCTCGCCGGCAACTTGACGGCGGCTATGGCCCCACCCTCATCTGAGGAAGAAATTTCGGCGGGGGCCTCGGCGACTTCCGAAACGTGGTTGGGTGCTTTAAGCCATTCCGCTAATTCTTCTGGGTAAGCGAAGACGCCGCCGCGAGCGCTTCCCGGCACGCGGTAGACGGGCAACCCGCGTTCTTTTTCCCAACGTTTGACGGTGCGCTCGTCACGGCCGAAGAAGGCGGCAATTTCCTTCCATGAATCCAGACGCTTTCTCGGCGCGAGAGGCTGGCTATGAGCGGCCATACTCTGAAATATCCTGAATGTTCCTAGTTTGTTTTTCTGCTCGCGGAAGCGAAGCCTGCGTAGTATAGCGTGATCCGCAGCCAAGCAAACCCCACGAACGTGCCTACATCCTCCCCGAATGGGCGAGAGAGACTGCCCGGCTAGAGACTTTCGTCTTCTGTTGACACATTCCGGCGAACGCGCAATACTTTTCGCGCTAGCGCCGCTTCCGTCTGCCTGTGCTCCCGCAATGCCGAGACGGACGCGGCTTTTGTCACTATCCCCAGGAGGATTCGAATGCCCCGTACTGCCCGCTTGGCGCGAAATATTTTTCCGCTTCTATTACTCGCAGCAGTCTTGGTTCCTTTTGCTTCCGCATCCGGCCCTTATGTGATCGGTTCTGCGAACACAGTCAGCGCCGATCCCAACGTGACTCGGCCTTCCACCACCCCTTGCGTAGTGCAGCTCTTCAGCGATGCCAGTTTTTACGATTTCAATGTGGAGAACTTCACTTACACTCCGCCTTCCGCTTGTCCCGGCCCTTGGGCTGCGGTTGTGCTGGAGGCGGATATCAACCTGAACGCCGGCATTCAGTATGACCGCACCGCGAATTTCTGGCTGGGCCCGGTGAATATTTATTTCGGCACCACCGCCGAGCCGTCGCCGAGCGAAGGTCCGTCGTGGCATATCGAGAACGATCTAACGGATTACAGTTCGATTTTCTACACGGCGCAATCCGGGCAGGCTGACATCGGGAACACTTTGTGCTGCGGCCTTACTTCTACGATTTATGCATCCGCCTCGCTGGAGTTCTATCCGGTTCCCGCGGGAGAGTCGGCCCCGGTTTCTGCCAACGTGGTACTGCCGCTGTCGGCTGGTCCCTCGGGCGGCACGGTCGCTTTGGGCTCAGGCTCCAGCACGCTATCCGGCACGTTCCCGATGCCGACAAACGTGCAGGCCGCTTACCTTGATGTCTACGCGCAAAGCCAGAACGCCGATGAGTTCTGGTACACCTGCGTTCCTAACGACGTTTCCGGGGAACTGGAAAGCTGCGGCAACACAGGCTTTCGCGAGACCGAGATCACGATTGACGGCCAACCCGCCGGCGTGGCGCCGGTCTTTCCCTGGATTTATACCGGTGGCATCGATCCTTACTTATGGTTCCCGATTCCCGGCGTGCAGACTTTGAACTTTACTCCCTATCGCGTGAATCTCACTCCGTTCGCCGGCCTTTTGAGCAATGGTCAGGAGCACACGGTTTCACTCAGTGTGTACAACGCCGATAATTATTTTTCGGCGACCGCGTCGCTTCTGCTCTACACGGATCCGGGCGGCGCTCAAACCAGCGGTGCGATCACCGTGAACACGCTGACCGGGCCGTCTCCGGTGGTCACGGAGAACCTTAATGTGCAGCCGACTTCCATTACCGGCACAGTGGATGTCACTTCAAAACGCAGCTTTGTGATTTCCGGTTACGTGAATACTTCGCACGGCAAAGTGACGACGAAGGTTTCGCAGACTGCGAACTTTTTCAACGACCAGACTTTCGACATCACTGGAACGAAGTACGTGCAGGACATCTATCAAAACACTACGCTCACCTCGAATACGACGGTGTCGCAGACTGGAGTCCCAAGCGTGGTCTACTATCAGGATTACACTTGGCCGCTGACGGTTAATATCTCGGATGTCTTCCTCGCGAACGGCAACATCAATCAGACGACGACCGCCAAACAGACATACGATCTCAACACCAGCACTACGCAGTCCGGTAAAGTCACCTATGCGAGTTCGCTCACGAACACCGGCCAGCACACGGATACGCTGGAATTAAACTCGTCTTTCGAGATTATCGGGAATACGGGTGAATCCAGCGGGCAGCAATACAACTACTACGATTCGACTGGCGCGGCTTATGACTGCGCCATTTCGGCGGTGGCCAATTTGCTGACGGCGTTCAGCCCTGGGTGCGCGCAGTAGACAAGCGGAACCGGAGAAAAAAGGGAGCGGCCAGGCCGCTCCCTTTTTTATTCGAACGTCGTTGGCAGTGCGAGTTGCTGATTATTGCGGCGGCCGGGTGATGGCGCCTTGCGAAGCCGACGACACCAGTGCCGCATATTTGGCGAACACGCCGGTAGGATAACGCGGTTGCGGCGGCTTCCATTCTTTCATTCGCTGTCGGATCACGTCGTCGCTGATCTCAACCTCCAGCACGCGCTGGCTGACGTCGAAGCGGATCATGTCGCCGTCGCGCACCGCGGCGATCGGGCCGCCCAGCGCGGCTTCCGGTGAGACGTGGCCAGCCATCAATCCGTGGGTCGCGCCGCTGAAGCGGCCGTCGGTTAAAAGCGCAACCGAGGATCCCAATCCCTCGCCTACGAGAGCCCCGGTGACGCTTAACATTTCGCGCATGCCTGGCCCTCCTTTTGGCCCCTCGTTGCGGATGACGACGACGTCGCCGGAACGAATTTTCTTGCTGGTGACGGCAGTCATGGCATCTTCTTCCGATTCAAAAACGCGCGCCGGGCCGCGCTGTTCCAGCCGCTCATGCCCGCTGATCTTGGCCACGCAACCTTCCGGTGCGAGATTTCCCTTGAGCACGACCAGCCCTCCGGTTTTCTTCAGCGGCTTTTCGAGCGGGGCAATCACTTCCTGACCAGGAGCTTCGACGGCGCTTTTGCTCTCCTCTTCAAGCGAAAAGCCGGTGACGGTTCTCGTCGAGCCGTGAAGATGATTTCCGTTCAGCAACCGCTGGGCTAATAAGCGCACACCACCTGCGCGATGCATATCGGCGGCTACAAAACGCCCGGAGGGTTTCAGATCGGCAAGCAGGGGAGTGCGCTCGCTCACCGTTTGAAAATCGTCGATCTCCAACTCGACGCCAGCTTCGCGCGCGATGGCCAGCAGATGCAGCACTGCGTTGGTGGATCCTCCGGTTGCGGCCACGGACGCGATGGCGTTTTCAAAGGCATCGCGAGTGAGGATTTCCCGCGGGCGGATTTCTTTTTGCAGCAGATTCATCACGACTTTGCCGCAATCGAAGGCCACTGAATCTTTTTTTTCGTCCATCGCGGGCACGCTGTTGTAGCCCATGGGAGAAAGTCCAATCATCTCCATTACGGTGGACATTGTATTGGCCGTGTACTGCCCGCCACAGGCGCCGGCGCCGGGACAGGCCACGTCCTCCAAGTCGTGCAATTCTTTATCTGTGATTTTCCCCGCGGCATTCGCGCCGACAGCTTCGAATACATCCTGGATGGTGACGTCCTTGTCGCCGTAACGGCCGGGTGCGATGGTGCCTCCATAAAGTACAAGCCCGGGAAGATCCATTCGCGCCAAGGCCATGGCCGCCGCGGGAATCGTTTTATCGCATCCCACCACGCACACGACCGCGTCGAACAATTGTCCGCGGCAGACCAGTTCGATGGAATCGGCGATCACTTCGCGGCTCACCAACGAGGCGCGCATGCCTTCCGTGCCCATGGTTTCGCCGTCGGAGATGGCGATGGTGTTGAACTCCATGGGAGTGCCGCCCGCGGTGCGAATGCCTTCCTTTACTTTGGCGGAGAGCCGCCGCAGGTGAAAGTTGCACGGCATGGTTTCAATCCAGGTATTGGCCACGCCGATCAGCGGTTTGCGAAGATCTTCGTCGGTGAATCCGATGGCTTTGAACATGGAGCGCGCCGGAGCCCGGTCGCGCCCATCAGTAATTCCGCGGCTGCGATGCTTGAGATCCATGATGTTTAAGATACACGGGAAAGATTACAACATGATTGTCATCCCGAGCGAGGCTAGGGGCCTTGGCGTCGGTCCGCAGTGGCCAGATTGGTGGCGCAGGCAAGAACCAAGGACCCTCGCTTTGCTCGGGATGAGAAGAAAAAAGATGACAGAAAAAACGGGGAACCTGCAATCAGGTGACGTCAGGAGGCGCACCCTACTGCAGATCCCCCAACTCGCATGATGCTTACCCAGGAGGCATCACGCTCTGACACTACAGTCCAAAACTTATGCCAACGCAGCACGCGCCGATTGCTCCGGAATGCCCGCCGAGCCCGGCGGTAGCGGCGCCCACTCCGGGTCTCCATGCTGGCGCAAGGCCGCGCTCGAACGTACGTCGATTACATCCACAATCGCATACCACTCCCGGCAAAGCTGGCCGATCTGCTTGTGCGAGGCTTCCAGTTGCAGGGTGACGGCATGGTCCTGCCCGGCGGCTTCGGCATGTACCGATGTGAGATCGAGCCCTCTGCGCGAAGCAGCATTGAGGATGCGCATCAGTGCGCCCTGCGCGTTGCGATAGCGAATGTGAAAGACTTGCATGTTAGTTCCCCTAAGCAGATTTAGCGATTGAGTGATTTAGCGATTGTGCGATTGAAAATCCTGACCGTTTTGTTTTTCAGTCACTCAATGACCCGATCACTCAATGGCTCAATTCCTCATTCGTCCCCGAACACCATCTCCGAAAGCGCTGCACCTGCCGGAACCATGGGATAAACATTGGCCTCGGGATGACAATCAAACACCAGCAACTCAGGCTCCGGCGAGCGCAAAAATCTCTCGATCAGATCTCCCGTCTCCTCCGACACGGGAAACTCCGCCATAGCAGCCTCATTCAGACGCCAAGCGTGGATCTTGTAGGCCTTGGCAATCTCGACGAAATCCGGGTTGTCGCTTAAATCGGTTTCGGCGTAGTTGCGTTCGTAAAAGAGCTGCTGCCACTGCCGCACCATACCCAGATATTTGTTATCGACGATGACCATTTTGATAGGCAGGCCGAGACGGCGCACGGTGGCCAGTTCCTGGATGTTCATCTGGAAACCACCATCGCCGGAAACGCAAAGCACGCAAGTCTCCGGCTTCGCCAGTTGCACCCCGACTGCGGCGGGCAGAGCGAAACCCATCGCCCCCAGTCCGCCCGAAGTGATGAAACCGCGCGGTGACGAAGAACGGTAGCGCTGCGCCGCCCACATCTGGTGCTGGCCGACATCGGCAATCACCACGTTGTCTTGCGGCAGGCGGCTGAATAGTTCATCGAGGAAACGCATCGTCGGCTGCGCCAGTCCCCGCGGATCAACCTCCGCGCGCTCCTGTCCGCAGGCCACCGCACGCCAGCCGCTCCAGTCAGGAAGGGAAGCAGGGTGGAGCTCCGCGTAAAGCGCCGGAATCGTTTCTGCCAAATCTCCGATCACCGGCAACTCGCAGGCCCGAACACGATCGAGTTGCGCGGGATCAATTTCGAAGTGAACGATTTTTGCGTTGGGGGCAAAGCGCGTCGGCTCGCCGGTTACGCGATCATCCAGCCGCGCTCCGAAAACCATCAGCAAATCGGTTTCGTGCAGCGCCATATTCGCCGCGCGCGTTCCATGCATCCCGACCATACCCAGGTAATACGGCGACTGCGGGGGAACGGCGCCCAATCCGTGCACGGTGGCGAACGTGGGAATATTCAAATCGTCGAGCAAGCGCCGCAACTCCGGAATCGCTCCGGAAAGCTTTGCCCCCGCGCCCACCAGCGCCACCGGCTTGCTCGCCCCTTGCAGCAAGGCCGCAATCGTGTCGCTGAATGATCCCTCGGCCTTGGCATCGGCAGTACGCGCCTTGGGTGTGAACTTCGCCGGACCAGAAAATTCCTTTTTTGCCTTGAGCAAATCGGTTGGGATGTCGATAACCACTGGTCCCGGGCGTCCACTGCGGGCCCAGTGAAATCCTTCCGCAATCACTTCCGGAATTTCGTCGATGGTTCGTACCAGCCGGCTCCATTTGGTCAGCGAAAGCGTCACGCCGAAAACGTCAGTCTCTTGAAATGCATCCGTGCCGATTACCGCGCTGCGCACTTGTCCGGTGATGCAGACCAGCGGGACGGAATCCATCTTGGCATCGGCAATGCCGGTCACCAGATTGGTTGCGCCGGGGCCGCTGGTTGCAATCGCAACGCCAACTTTTCCCGTAACTCGCGCATAGCCCTCCGCGGCGAACGCTGCGCCCTGCTCGTGCCGCGTGAGAACGTGCCGGATGCCGCTCCCTTCCAATGCGTCATACAACGGCATGATCGCGCCGCCGGGATAGCCGAACACCAGATCCACCCCTTCGGCGCGCACGCATTGCAGAACGATTTCGGCTCCCTTAAGCATTCACGACCTGTTCCGGTTCCGGCTTCTTCGCCTCGGCCGGCTTCTTGGTTTCTTTGCCGGGAAGCCAGCTCATCATGCCGCGCAACTGCGCACCCACAATCTCGATCGGATGCTTCTGTTCTTTCTCACGCAACTCGGTGAAGTTGTAGCCTCCGTCTTTGTTTTCTTTGATCCACTCACGAGCGAAGGTTCCGTCCTGAATGTCGGCCAGAGTTTTCTTCATCGCGGCTCGCGTGGCATCGCCCACAACTTTTTCGCCGCGTGTCAGATCGCCATATTCGGCGGTATTCGAGATCGAGTAGCGCATCCGTCCCAGGCCGCCTTCGTAGATCAGGTCAACGATCAGCTTCATCTCGTGCAGGCACTCGAAATAGGCGATCTCCGGCGCATAGCCGGCTTCGACCAGCGTTTCGAATCCCTTCTTGATCAGCGACGTCAGACCGCCGCACAGCACAGCCTGTTCGCCGAAAAGATCGCTCTCGGTTTCTTCCTTGAACGTAGTCTGCAACACGCCTGCGCGCGTCGAGCCGATGCCATGCGCGTAGGCCAGCGCGTACTCGTGAGCGCGCTTGCTGGAATCCTGCTGAATCGCGATCAGCGACGGCACGCCGCGCCCTTCGCTATACACCCTCCGCAGCAGATGGCCGGGGCTCTTGGGCGCGATCATCACTACGTCCACATCGCTGGGCGGAACGATCGTCTTGAAATGAATGCTGAAACCGTGGGAGAAGCCGAGAATCTTTCCGGGATGCAGATAGGGCTTGATGTATTGCTCGTAGACCTGAGCCTGAGTCTCGTCAGGGGTGAGCACGTGAATCCAGTCGGCGCGCTTGGCGGCTTCATCGGGAGCCACGACCACCATGCCATCGGCGCGGGCCTGCTGCGCGCTGGGGCGATTGGGTTCGAGACCCACGATTACCTTGCAGCCGCTGTCGCGCAGGTTCTGCGCCTGGGCGTGTCCCTGGCTGCCGTAGCCCAGGATGGCGATGGTTTTGCCCTTCAGGGCATTCGGATTGGCGTCGTGTTCATAAAAAATAGTTGCCACCAGCGTGCTCCTCTCGATGCTGCGTCTCTCGCTACACAAGGGAGCAACACAGCCCTTGCTTGCGGGGGTGATTTTAGCGTTCGCGCCGACCGACCGGTCGGTATCTGGAAATGCTACCTGTGCCCGGAATCAGTGTCAAGCAGGAAATTAGTCGGCGCAATATCACCCGTGTAACGTTTTTCCGCACTCATTGGTAATCTGTTCCGCAACTGTTTACCATGTGACCCGATGGCCCGCGAGACCTTGGTCGATTCCCGGCAGGAAATTCTGCGTACTGCGGCACGCTTGTTTCAGCAGCGGGGCTACGACGCCACTTCCATGAACGATGTTGCCGCTTCGCTCAAGCTGAGCAAGGGCGGGCTCTACCATCACTTTCAAAGCAAAGACGAAATCCTGTTCGAGATCATGGACCACGCCATGGAGATCACTCAGGAGCGCGTAATCAATCCGGTGCGCGGCATCGCCGATGCGGAGGAGCGGCTGCGCGCACTCATCCGGCTGCACATTGAAGTTGTACTCAGCCCGCGCGATCGCGAGATCACCGTAATGCTGCACGAAAACCATCCCCTGCCTCCGGCGTTGCGTAAACGCATCAACTCCCGCAAGAAAGAGTATGTGCACTTTCTGGAGAACTTGATGGCGGAAGCGCAAAAGGTCCGGCACCCGCACTCCACAAAAGGCAAGGTGAGTCCGCGTGCCGCAGCCTTCGCCCTGCTCGGGATGCTCAATTGGATTTACCAGTGGTACAAACCGGAAGGCGATCTGCAGGCGCAGAACCTGATTCCGCAATTTACCGAGCTTATCTTCGGAGGCATCTTCGCGTGAAAACGCTCTTCGCCAGCCTTCCGGAGATCGACGAGCAGCGCGCTGACAGCGGCAAGCCCTACCGCGAATTCATGCGCGTGCCGGCGATGAGCGCCGGGCTTTATGTTCTTCCCGCTGGAGGAACGGACCGGCAGAAACCGCATCGCGAAGACGAAGTCTACTACGTGGTCCGCGGCCGGGCCCGCTTCAAGGCGGGATCGGAAGACCGCGAAGTGTCCGCTGGCAGCGTGATCTTCGTCGCGGCGCAAGTCGGGCATCGCTTCTACAACATCACTGAGGAACTCGCGGTTTTAGTTTTCTTTGCGCCCGCGGAAACCTAATCCGCTGCGTTTTCAACTCGCCACTCGGCACCAGGTACTCGCGACTACTTTGCCGGAATCCAGTAGACTTCTTCCTTGATCGCGGTTCGGTCGACGAAGCCGCGGCGCTTGAGAATTGCCTTGCTGTTGGCGATCATGTCCGGATGTCCGCACAAGTACGCCGTCGTATTCGTGGCGTCGAGTTCCCAGTGATCGGCATACTTGCGCAACACATCGTCCGCGCGCCCGATTTCGCCCGGCCAATCTGCATGATCCCAAGGCCGGCTCACGGTGGGCACGTATTTGAACCAGGGCAATTCGGCGTCGAAGCGGATTAGTTCCTCTTTGTAACCGAACTCCCAGGGACGGCTGGCGCCATTGAGCAAATAAAGTTGATGGCTTCCATCGAAACGGCCTTCTTTCCAATCTTTCGAAAGTGCGCGGACAAAGCTTACAAACGGAGCAACCCCGGTCACGGTGCAAACCAGCAAATGATGTTTTCGTCCGCTTTCGGTATCGAGCGTGCATTTTCCCTTGGGGATTTTTCTCATGAGCAATTCATCGCCGGGTTGCAGCTTGAACAGAAGCGGCGTAAGAGCTCCTTCCGGCACCAGTTCGAAGAAAAATTCCATTTCACTTTCAAAAGGCGCCGAGACAATCGAGTACGGACGTTCCGTTCGTTTGCCGTCGTGTTCTATCCCCAGCGTGGCATACTGTCCCGGAGCAAAGTTGAACTCGCCGCCGGGCTGGATGCGAATCATCCATAGGTCGGGGGCGAATTCCTCGCGTCGAGTGACCTGGGCCCGGTAAAACTTGTCGTCCACCATCATTTGCAAGAATCCCCTGGAATCCATGAAGCATCCAGAACGCCGACTCAAAGCCTGCTTCACGGGTGAATAAAGATTTGCGATGATACACGGCGAGCCGGCACTTTACAACCGAACGGTCGTTCGAGTCGTCGGCTCTCGTCAGGCGAGCGTTATTCAGTTTGTGCGGAGTCTCCCAGGAGCAATTCAAGGAGCTGCGCCTCGGGCTCGATGCGTCCTTCCGCCTTGCCTCCAGCCGGCGCAGGCTCGGGCAGCGCACGGAGCTTCGCCAATTCGTCCTGAGTTTTTTGCCAGTCAGCCGGTTTCTTCTTGATCGCGTTGGGCGCGTTCGGGTCGCCATAAAAGGCCAAAATGTTTGCCCGCAAATCGGGATCGACTTGATCGAAATTATGTCCAGACAACTGGTCGAGCAGGTGCGCATACGCCTTATCGGTGAGCGCATACTCGCCGGAACGAGTGTCGTGGCCTGTGTCAAAGTCGGTGTTGGTCAGGTGCAAGTCTCCGGCTGAAGTTTCCTGGAGAAGCTTGGTGTAATCTTGCACCGTGTTCACTACGCTGGCGATGTAAAGATCTTCAGTTTTCTGCGTGGGGATCTTGAAGTCGAGCGCCTTGAATGGTCCAACCTTGGGAACAAATCTTAGAAAGAACGCCAGTAGTCGTGTCCCGAAGCCTGGCTTACGATATCCCTTACCCCATTCCTTTTGATATTTGGTGCGCGATAAGTAATAACGGAACTCGCGCGCCTTGAAGTTCGGAGTTTCCGAAACGATCTCCTTGCGGCGCGCGATGAGCGCCACGCGCGTCATCTCGGGAATAATGTTGCTGATCGCCCGGCGGAACGTTCCGATGGACAGATCTTCCTTGGTGAGGACGTCAGTTAGCGGAATGCCGTAGGTATCCTGAAACGCCCGTTCGAGCACGGGTTCGGAAATTTGGAAGCCGATGAAGTCGTGATAACGATCGGAAGTATAGCGGTTCTTCGCTACCTGGGTTACATCAAAACCAAACTCGGTGCGGATGTGCGCCTTAGGATTGTCCTCATAGGTCACCATG
Source organism: Acidobacteriaceae bacterium (assembly GCA_003164855.1). GTDB lineage: Bacteria > Acidobacteriota > Terriglobia > Terriglobales > Acidobacteriaceae > Sulfotelmatobacter. Next base: position 14,116 of record PLUI01000208.1, on the reverse strand, counting down.
TCCCCAAACTTCTTTCGAAGCTTGGGGAACTCAAGACCTACGGCTTGATTGACGGTCGGGTGACCGCAATTGTCGGCGGAATAATGAGCCAGAGCGCCCAGCGCAAAAGCGTATTCGTCGAGGTCGGAAGCTTCTTTGACTAGATTGACGACGAAGTCGCCGCTTCGCACGTAGTGCGTGAGGTCGCTGAAATACTTGTTCCCGAACGGATAATATCCCATGTCCTGCATCACAGAGCCGCCGTAGGCAAAGGCGTGCGCCTTCTTCAAATCGTCGTCCGTAGCGGCAGGAAAGCGCTTCTTCAGCAAGGGCAGGAGAGTATCTTTCCACGCGAGGTCGACGATCTCTTCGTGAGTCAGCACGGAATAGGCTGCGCAGGGCTGCACGGTGCAGACCTGCGCAATAACAAGCGCCAGCCCGAGCCAGATCGGCGATCTCCAGGAATTGAGAATGCGCATCATTTGCTGCAACTCACGCTGCAACTCATTTGGTTAAGACGAGAACCACAAAGCTGTCAGGCACGATGCTGCGCCGGGGATGCGGATTATCCGCCGTTGCCGACGGAGGCGGCCCGAATTTCGCCGTCACCACATACACATTGTGGGTTTTGGAATCGAGCGCCATGGTGCGCGCGCCTGGTTGCGTGGGAACGTTTTCCGCCACGCTGAATTTCTCCGGCGAATCTTCGTGAATTACGCTCAGCACACCTTCCCCGCACGATGCGAAAGCCAGTCCAGTTCCATCGTCGAAGGCGGTGGCGTCCACGCCCTCGCCAATGGCTGGCGTCGCCAGGACTTTGCCGGAATCGGCGTCGACCACGGCCATCATCTTGTTGTCGCACCCTACGAACAGGCGGCGGTTCTTCTTGTCCATGGACAAACCCGAGGGCGACTCGCAGGGCGCCAGCGGCCACTTCGCTCTCACTTCCAATTTGTTGGGATCAATCGCGGTCAATTCGCTTTTGTCTTCGATGTTCACGAAGATCTCGCCCTTGCCGTCGCTGGCGGAGAATTCAGGCTTGCCGTCCAGTTTGATCGTGCCCAGCACGGTGCCGCTGGTCGCATCGATGGCGGTTGAATCCTGACTGCGGCCGTTAAATGTGAATACTCGCTTGGTTGCCGGATCGTAAAGAATCGAGTCCGGATTCTCTCCCACTTTTACTTTGCTGCTGGTAGCCAACGTTTTCAGATCAAAAATACTCACCGTGCCTTCGCGTCCATTGCTGACAAAGCCTCGTCCCAGCTCCGGCGCGAGCGCAATACCGTGCACTCCCGGCGTGTCCGCGATGTCGCCTGCGCTCTTGCCGGAATCCAGATCGAGCACGATGACATGAGTGGCTCGAGAAATATAAAGACGCCGCGCCGCCGCGTCCGCGGTCAAATAATCCCAACCACCCTCGCCACCTACTTTGTACGTGTTCACCACTTTGTATCCGGTACCAGCTGCGGCCAGGGCCGCAGCGGCCAGAATCAGAACCAGAGAAGCCGGTATCCAACCGCGAAAATTAATTCCTTTGCCAGCCATGCTTCCTCCATCACTTTCCAGGTCAACGGCGATTATTCCGATGCCAGTTTCGGCTCGCAGGTAGCCGCACTCGCGCATCGAACCTCATTTGGGCGAAACCCTGAAGTAACTTTACCCTATCGAGACCCCTGCCTAAACTCTGGACTATGGATGTCCATCGGCCAAATCTGCTGAGGCAAGACGGTGGCCTGAGCTTAGACCCGCTCCCACAGCCGATGCCGGATTACGGCAAGCTGGGTCCGGATTCAGCACTTGCATCGAAGCTCGTTCTGGAAGATCAAAAGCCTGACCGGAGGCAAGTCTCAACGCAGCGCCTGCTGCATGTTGCCGTCATGATGGCGGGAATCGGGCTCGCGGTGGCGGTCTCCACCAGCGGGGTCATGGGAACTTTTGGGGAAAAATTCTCGCATCCATTCTCATCGCGGAAAAATCCTGACCACTACTCCGCGTTATCGTCGGATCGCGACCTTGATCGGCAGAAGCCGCAGAGGCAGGCCGAAATCCTGCTCGAGCGCGCGGTAGCCCGTACCGATGGGGCTACCAATCAGATCGAAGCGCGCGTCGATGCCTGGCGAGGAAAGCTCAAATGGGATGCACAACTCGGCGAACTTACCACTGTGGCCCTAAACTCCAGCGACCGAAATGTAAGGGATTCCGCGATCGAAGTGCAACTCGCAGCCTACGGCCTTAGCAAGAGGGACTCGACCGTCGATGCGCTGGTACGACAGGCAGCCTCCGCCGACCACTCGAAAAAGATTTGGGCTCTTTGGAGTTTAGGTCTGCTGGCGAACCGCGGCATTGAGACTGACCGTGTGGTCGCAGTCTTGACCACTCACCTCAAAGATGCTGAACACCTAGCCGATAATAATTCCGAAGACTCGCGCCGTTGGGCCGTCGCGGGCCTGGCCCTGGTAGGCACTACCCCAACGATCGCGCCCTTGCTCGACGCAATGCACAATGATCCCTCCGCGTTGGTGCGCGAGCGGGCAGCATCCAGCCTGGCGGAATCCGGCATGTTTAGCCACGATCAGCGCCTCCTCGCCATACCGCAACTTATCAATTACTCCGAGGATCCTGCGCTCGACGCTCAGACTCGCAGCTGGGCCTTCGTTGCATTGGCCGACATCACTCAACAACGGCTGCCGAACGACTCCGCCGCCTGGCGGAACTGGTATCAGACGGCAGTGGCCAGTGGACAGTGATGAGTGGCCAGGTCTTGCGGGCTTTTTTTTGCCGACCATTGAACACTGGCCACTTTTTTTACTCTGCCATCTTCGCCACGTGCACATCAAAGCCGGTCTGCGGCAGTAGCGATGTCAGCGCGAACGCCTTGAATCCATCACCATTGATTTCAGTGTGGCGGTAGATTCCAGGTTCGCTCTCAATTGTTTCTCGGCGGCCTTCCATATCTCCAAGGAACGCTTCCGCCTGCGCCAGGCTCGCCTCACCGCCCTTCGCACGGGTTACGACAGCTTCAGACGCATAGGAGCGCACCAGCTTCGGCCAGTATTTTTCCAGCAGCTCCGTGCTGGCGAAGACGTCGGCCCAGATGATGAGCCCGTTTACAGCCACAACAACACCCAGCGCCTTGCGGTCGCGCAGTTGCTTGATCAGACTTTCATAATTGTGTTCGATGGGTGCGGCGATCTCGTCCACCTTCTGTTTCACGTCCTTGTTCTCCATCACGCGGGCGTACGAACTGGTGGATTGAATCTCCGCGGTGCTCGCGCGCGGGGCTGCCGTCGAGGCTTCGGCTGTCACCATCGCCTGTTGCTGCTTTCTCACCTCCGCCCAAACCTGGTTCTGGTCTTTGTCGCCCATGGCTTTCGCGCGTACCGAAGGTTGAGCCATAAGCGTCCCCGCAGATGTTGCAATGCCGCCAGCGCTGCCAGCGCCAATCCCACCTCCACTTCCCGATGCATATGTCGTTCCGGATGCGCCGAACTGATTGCTCGTCGCCACCCATCGCCCCGGCTCCACGCAGAAAACGCTAAGATCGACAGGATCGCTTTCCGCCGGAACGATGCGATCTTTGCCGATCACCCGGTCCTGCTTGCCTCCGGTAACAATCTCGCCGGCCAAAAGCAACAGCGGATGCTTGGAATTGTTGATCAGCACCAACCGGTTCACCTCGGCGCGGTCGTGCAGAACCGTGGGCGTGATCTGCCGCCGCAGCAGTCCGCGCACGTTTCCATACTCGGTTACAACCACCCCTCCCGAGCGCAAGCCTTCATCCAGCGTCAGAAAATCGCCAGTGGCATAAGACTTGGGAGCGACCACGGGAAACACCGTTAGACTTCCATGCCGGATCGGCTCCAGTACCTTGTAACCGGAGCCAGCAGGCTGCTCTCCGGCATGAACCGGGGGTAAGCCCACAGTGACAAGTCCAACCGTGAGCAACAAAACCGCCAATGCCAGAAACATTTGCGACTTCATTGGGTTCCTCCCCTCGAGACCGGGCGCGCCCCAGCCCAGGAGGACTTTTTCCGGGGCGCGCCGTCGGTCTCGACTCGCCGGAAGAACGAAATGAATTTCAAAGCTTGCGGCCTAAATTAACATTGCGAGCGTCTAAGGAATTAGTGGTATCAGAAGCCCGGCTCGTCGTAATCTCTTCTCTTCTACATGCGTGACGCGAAACCGATCTCCGCTGCAGTGCAATCGGCAGTTTCCGGCTTGCTGGCGGAGCTGCACGAGAAAAGCGGATGCGAAAGGATCGGCCTGACTTCCGAATCCTTTGGTGCAATTCTTTGTGATGTAGCCTCCAAGTACTTACCCGCCGGATCCAGCCAAACCGAGGCGCGGACTTTCCTACTGACGTTGCGCGTCGAAGAACTCGCAATGGCCCGGGCATGCGCCGCGGGCAACAACACGGCATGGGAGATTTTCCTTACGCGCTACCGCGAAAAGCTGTATCAATCGGCTTTGCGCATTGCCCGCGAGGATTCCGCCGCCCGTGATCTGGCGGATACGCTCTATGCCGAGCTCTATGGCACCTCCACGCGCGAAGGCGAACGGGTTTCGAAGCTGGCGTCTTTTACCGGGCGCGGATCGCTGGAAGGGTGGCTTCGCACCGTGCTAGCGCAGGAGTTCGTGAATCGCTACCGCCGGACCAAGCGACTGGTTAGCCTCGACGAAGAGGGAGAAGACGGGGCGCAGTTCGCGGCGCCTGAGCCGGAGCCGGTTCCGTCGCCGGACTTGCGCCTGGAATCCGCCACCGACGCCGCCCTGGCTGCGCTTTCCAGCGAGGAACGGATGGTGCTGGCGGCCTATTTTCTCGACGGCCGGACGCTGGCTGAAATCGCCCGCATGCTGAGCGTACACGAATCCACCATTAGCCGTAAGGTGGATAAGTTGGCTAAGTCCTTGCGCAAGAAAATCCTGAGTACCATGATCCAGCAGGGTATGGGCCGCCGCCAGGCCGAAGAAGCTTTAGAGGTGGATGTACGCGACCTGCGGGTAGATATTCGCCGCAGCCTGGCGCAAGAATCGCCTCCGGCGACGTTCTCTCGGAAGAGAGAAAACCCAGCAGTCGAACCTTAGAGTGAAAAGGCAGGGGCCAAAAGCCACTGGACACCGGAAACCTGGAAACTAGAATCAAGAAGCTGAATGCAGAACGTTCCAAAATTCGTGCTGAAGCGGATGAAGGAAACACCGCCAGCCGCCGGTTCGCATCCCGACGCAGATTTGCTCACCGCGTTCGCGGAACAATCTATTTCAGGAGACGAGCGCGCCCGCTTGATGGAGCACCTAGCGCTCTGCGGCGACTGTAGAGATGTGGTTGCGATGGCTTTGCCCGTGACTGAAATCGTCGCTATGCCGGTCTCCGCCAGCACCGCTCGAATTGGCTGGTTGAGATGGCCGGCGATTCGTTGGGGAGCTTTGGCGGCGGGAATCCTGGCCGTCGCGTCGATCGGAATGGTGGAGTACTCGCATCGCAACCAGCATCAGCAGAAGATCGTCGCCTCAAACCAAATGCAAGGCTCTGCGGCAGTCCCAGCGTTCGATCGGGCGCCCGTTACTCCCCAAGCGGCAGTTCCGCAAACTGAGATGGGAAAAAAGACATTGGCCGTCTCCCGGATATTGGCCGCGCACAAAGCTGCTCCTGAAGCCAGGCCAGCCCGGCCAGCAGCAGGATCAGCAGGTGGGATCGGCGGCGGGGTGTTTGCCGGAGATGGAAGTGGGTCTGGCGCTGGCGGCGGAGTTGCAGGTGCGGTCAACACCGAATCCGCGACAATAAGCCAGAATCTAGTTGCGCAGAATCAGACTGGCGTGCCGCTGCAAGGGCGGAAGGCCGTCGATTTAGACGTTGTAAAAGCTAAAGATCCCGTGCCCGGACAGGCAGCAGCGAGCGCCGCTCCCGTGCCGCAGCTGGCGTCTCCCGGTCCTCTGCAAACTTCGGCATCTCTCATGGTCCGCGCCCTACCGCGCTGGACGGTCAGCTCTTCCGGCGTGTTGCAGCGTTCTTTCGACGGCGGAAATACGTGGGAGAATGTCAATCCGGCTCTAAACGCCGGATTGATCAGCGGTCGCGTGGCAATGTCGAGCGCCCCCAGGGCGGATGCACCTGGGTTTGATCAAGCCGGGCAAAGTCAAGCCAAACAGAGTCAAGCCAAACAAGATCGAAAAGTCATCGCGGCCCCGAATCCCGCTCCCGTATTCCACGCCGTAGCGGTCTCCGGGCTGGAAGTTTGGGCCGGTGGTTCCGACGGCGCCCTGTATCACACCTCGGATGGCGGCAATCGCTGGATTCGCGTAATCCCCTCGACCACTGCAATGGTGCTCACCGGAGACGTCATTAGCATCCAGTTCTCCGACACGCAGCACGGAAAAATCTCAACCTCGACCGCTGAGATCTGGACCACTTCCGACGCCGGCCAAACCTGGCAGAAGCAATGATTCCTACCCGCTAACGCGATTACCAAAGTGACGTTTACAAAAAAAAAGGCTAATTCTAGTATCCAAGAGTGGTTTGGCAGTTCTGGGGGAGGGCTGCCGAGGCGTCTTGGACTGCAAAGTCCGAGGCGCTTTTTTTATTGCCCTGCATAATCAAAAAACAGCCCTACTTCGAACATTCCGCGCAGTATCCCCCAATTTCCAATCGGGAAACCACAATCCGGAATCGGCAATCTTTCTCCACCTGTCCCTTCAGCTTCTCAAAAATGTCGCTGACGAATTCCATGATCTTGCCGCAACCCAAACACGCCATGTGGATGTGATCACGATTCAGCTTGCGCTCGTAGTAGTGACCCTCGCCGTTGATGTGCATCAGATCGAGTTCGTCAATCAGTCCGTGGCGTTTCAGGAGTTTCAGGGTGCGGTAGACAGTGCTGCGATCCACACTTGCATCCAGCTTCTGGGCCTTGCGCAAAAGGTGAGCGGCGTCCAGGTGTTTGTTGGCGGTCTCCATGACGCGCAAAATCGCCCGCCGCTGTTGCGTCATCCGAATTCCGCGCTCCGCAAAGTGGGCCTGCAAACGGCCCGGCATTTCGGTTTGGGGTAATGGCATGGGAATTATTCCTCAACTGTCGCAACAGCGCTGCGACGGATTTTTCTGCCGATTCTTGACGGCCTTAGGAGAAATCCGTCATTATCGAGACTGTAGCTCAGATGCGACTCGATTGCAACTGGAGTTAATCCCAATCTGCATCTCATGCCGCGGTCCCTGAATATTCATGCGAGACTGTTTCAAAATTTTGTTGTGCAGAATGTGTCTGTTCCTTTGTGTGCTGGGCACCGCTTTTGCTGGGGTGACCGGAAGCATCTCAGGGACGATCAAGGACCAATCCGGTGGGGTAATTGCGAAAGCATCCGTAAGCTTAATCAACTCCAGCACTGGACTCCGGCAATCCTCCGTCGCCGATAGCCGTGGGGTTTACAGTTTCCCCGTGCTTCCTGTCGGTAACTACATTCTCGAAGTAGACTACGCCGGCTTTAGACCTTACCGCCGCACAGGAATTGCCCTCGACGCCAACAGCAGCCTGCTGATGGATGTGGTTTTGCAAGTGGGCGAGCGAACCGACGCCATCACAATCAGCGATAACGCAGCCCATGTCGAGACTTCAAGCTCCCAGATGGGTGAAGTCATCAGTGGTTCCACCATGACCGGTGTGCCTCTGGACGGCCGCAGCTATACCGATCTGCTCGCGCTTCAAGCCGGGGTTGCTCCCGCCACGACCCTGACCTCCACCACGGTTCAGGATGTGGGCGCCAGCGCGCTGTCACCCTCGGGAGACTTAAATCCGGGAACGGTGTCGATCAACGGTCAGAGGGAATTCGCCAACAGTTTCATGGTGAATGGCAGCGACGTAGAGGAAGACGTAAATATGGGCACGGCCATCATCCCGAATTTAGACTCAATCGCCGAATTCAGGATTCTCACTAATAATTTCGATGCTGAGTACGGCGAGTACAGCGGGGGACAGATCAACGTGATTACCAAGACTGGCGGTAATGCATTTCATGGCGATCTTTTCGAATTTCTCCGCAATACGAGTCTTGATGCGCGTAATTACTTTTCTCCCACGCGCGGCTCCTTTAACCAGAATCAGTTTGGCGGCACGCTGGGTGGGCCAATCAGCCGAAGCAAGATTTTTTTCTATTCCGACTATCAAGGCACGCGCCAGACCCAGGGTGTTGATACCGGATTGATTCCCGTGCCTTCCGCGCAGGACCGCCTGGGCAATTTGTCTGACTTGGCAAGCTCGCTGGTTACAACGGTAAGTGGTCCCGCGTGGGCCAGCATGCTGTCTCAGAAGCTGGGTTATCAAGTTTCCGTGGGTGAGCCGTATTATTTTCCCGGCTGCAATACCACCGTGGCGTGTGTCCTTCCTACGCTGCAAATTCCCATGGGCGCGTGGTCCGCTCCGGCGCAGCATTTGCTGCAATATATTCCCGCGCCGAACTTCCCCGCGCCGAACATCTCCGCGTCGAGCATTTCCGCGTCGAATCTGGCGGACAACATTTTCTCCACCTCCGCCGAGAACCAAATCCTTCATGACAACAAAGGCGCCCTCCGCCTGGACGCCAACACGCATTGGGGTTTGTTTTCGGCTTATTATTTCCTCGACAACTTTACTCAGGACAATCCATATCCCACGGCCCAAGGTGGGGCGAATGTTCCAGGCTTCAACGCGCTGAATTTAGGGCGGGCACAGTTGCTGAACCTGGGGAATACCAAGACTTTGGATACGACCGCGGTCAACGAATTCCGCTTCAGCTACCTGCGCGATTCCAACGACCTGGGCCGCCCGCAGGGCGGACTCGGCGTCAGCCTGGCCTCCCAGGGCTTCCAGGTCGGGGCCAACACTCCGGGCATCGTGCCGCTCTCGCCGTTAACCGAGGGCGTGGAGAACATCGTCTTCAATAACTATTCCATCGGAACCAACACCAACGAGCTTACGCAGACGAACAATACGTTCCAGTGGCTGGATAATGTTTCCAAGGTGGTGGGCACGCACACGATTAAGACCGGCGGCGAATTTCATTTCGACCAGGTCAACACCAGCGCCATCGCTCAGTTCAACGGCAGCTTCCTGTTTTTTGGCAGCCAGACCGGATCCGATTTCGCGGACTTCCTGCTCGGCGCTCCCACGCAATACAACCAGAGCCAACTCCAACCCTTTTACGGACGCAACAAGTATTTGGGTCTCTACGCGCAGGACAGTTGGCGGCTGCGCCCCAACCTCACGCTCAATTACGGTTTGCGCTGGGACCGGATCGAGCCCTGGTACGAAAAGTACAATCAGCTCGCAGTCCTTGAGCCGGGAAAGCAATCCGTGGTTTTTCCAACTGCGCCCGCAGGAATTCTTTTCCCGACCGATCCCGGAGTTCCACGCACCCTGGCGCCGCCGGGCAACAAGGATTTCGCACCGCGCGTAGGCCTCGTCTACTCACCCAGCGCAGATTCGGATTCGCTCCTCGGCAAGATGGTTGGAAACCCCGGACAAACCAGCCTGCGCGCCGGCTTCGGCATGTTCTACACCGCTATTGAAGCGCTCACCATCGGAGTGCTCAGTGCCAACGCCCCTTACGGCACCACTTATACCAGCCCCACTCCGCCTCTGTTTGCGACGCCATTCATCTCCGCCTCCACCGGGCTGGGCAGCCAGTACTTCCCGGTCAAACTCGCGCCGCTCAACTCCTCAGCCAGCCATCCCGATGCCAACATCGATTGGTCGCAATACGAACCCATCAGCGGTCTCCCGGCTTATCCCACCACCAATCGCATTCCGTACACCGAGGAATACATGTTTTCTCTGGAGCGCCAACTGTCATCCAACACCTTTCTGAGCGCGAGTTACGTTGGAACCCAGGGGCATCGACTGCTGGCGCTGGTGGAGGCCAATCCCGGCAATCCGGCACTCTGTTTGCAACTGCGCAATCCGGCAAATCTGGCCAGCGGACAAATCCCTTGCGGACCGTTCCTCGAAGGCAACACTTACATCACCGCTTCCAATCAGACAATCGACGGAACTCGTGGCCCTCTCGGTTCAAACTTCGGCAGCGATACCAACCAGGCCACCATCGGCAATTCGAACTACAATGCGCTTGAAGTAACCCTGCGCCACACCAGCGGCCACCTGGAGATTCTCGCCGGCTACACTTACGGCAAGTCGCTCGACCAGGCTTCCAATCTTGGAGAAGAGATCAACCCCATCAATCCCGCACTCAGCCGGGCTTTGTCCGCTTTCGACGTGAAACACAACCTCGTAGTGAGCTACAACTACCAGCTTCCGCTCGAACGTATTTTCGGTCGTTCGAACCGCTGGACACAAGGTTGGGCAGTCTCCGGCATTACGCGATTCAGCACCGGCTTCCCGGTTACGCTTTACAACTACGGCGATAATTCGCTGCTCGGAACCGAACCCAATGGGGTGAACAACTATGGCGTCGACGAACCTCAGTACACTCCGGGCGCGCTGCGGCTAAACCGTAATCCTCGCGACGGACAATCCTATTTCAACACCGGCCTTTTCAGTCTTCAGCCTCTGGGGGAGCCGGGCAACGCCAAGCGACGTTTCTTTTATGGTCCCGGCATCGATAACTACGATATGGCCCTGCTGAAGAGCGTGAAGCTCACCGAGGCCAAGTCTCTTCAATTTCGTTTCGAAAGCTTCAACGTCTTCAACCACGCCCAGTTCTACGGACCGGCTTCGGTGAATGGCAATATCAACAGCTCGACTTTCGGGCAGGTGGTGAGCGCCGCCGCTCCGCGCCTGATGCAGGCTGCGGTCAAATTCATCTTTTAGGCCTGATTTCACACGCGCGGCAGGGGCAAATCGAACCGCCCGCTTTTTGCGACTTTAACCCTCCCCCGGCATCCAACCGAAGTGCGATAATAGAAGGAGCCTTCATAGGGCAAGCACTTATTCGCTACAGATCGCCGGGTCAGGCAAGACAGCTCGTTGTTTCCGAAACCAGGGAGCGTCCGCCGACAGTGCGACGTTACAACGAGGAGAAACAGATATGGCAGGCACAGACACAAGCACAAACAAATCCCCGCAGTCGCATGCAGGCAACGGAATTGTCGAAGTAACCGATGCAAACTTCGACCAGGATGTTTTGAAATCGGATACGCCCGTGTTGGTAGACTTCTGGGCAACATGGTGCGGCCCCTGCCGCGCTCTGGCTCCGGTGGTGGAGGAGCTGGCCAAAGACTACAAAGGCAGACTCAAAGTCGGCAAAATGGACGTCGACTCCAACAGCTCGACGCCTATGCGCTACAAAGTTACTGGCATTCCTACGTTGCTGGTTTTCAAGGGCGGGCAAGTGGTCGAGCAACTTGTGGGATATCGTCCGAAAGATGCGATCGCGCAGGCGATTGACCGGCACATCGGGTAAGGCNNTACTTCCGCAGCACTCCAATCACTCGCCCTTGCACTTCCACTGACGCGGCCGGCACGATGATTGGCTTCATCGTGACATTCGAGGGCTGCAGGCGGATGTTGTCGCCTTCGCGGTAGAAGCGCTTCAGCGTCGCGTCGCTCTGCTCGACCAGCGCGACGACGATGTCGCCGTTGTGAGCCGTCTTCAGTTTCTCCACCAGCACGTAGTCGCCGTCGAGGATGGCCTCATCCTGCATGGAGTCGCCGCGGACTTCGAGGACGAACACTTCTTTCGAGCGGACGAAGTCGGCGAGCGAGATAGTCTCATTGCTCTGCACCGCTTCAATGGGCTGGCCGGCGGCGATGCGGCCGAGCAGCGGCAGCACCAGGCCGGTGTTCACGCTCATGGCTTGCTTAAGGCGCCCCTTGGGCGGGAGCAGATCGATGGAGCGGCTGCGGTTATAGTCGCGGGTGAGCAATCCTTTCTTCTCGAGATTGGTGATGTGCTTGTGCACTGTGGCCAGCGAACTCAGTTTGAGGCCGGTTCCGATCTCATCGAACGACGGAGAGTAGCCATGCTCCGCCACGAAGCGGGAGATGAAGTCATAGACTTCGCGCTGCCTGCGTGTGATCGCCATGGCGGTATTCTTGGCGAATATAAGGCGAATGTCAAGAGGAATCGCTGGTAGCTCGGGCTTCAATTTAGGGCGTTTTTGAGGTAGGCTTATGCCGCCTGTTTAAGGAGGCCTTTATGGCACAGATCACTCCGATGGAGACGGTTCGGAAAGCTTCGACGGTTTCGGCTTTGTGGGGCGTTTTGCTGATTGTGTTTGGCATGGTGGCGATTGGGTTGCCGCTGCTGGCCGCGGTGGCGGTTAGCGCGCTGGTGGCGTGGCTGATTGTTTTGGCGGGCGTGGTCCACCTGATGCTGGCTTTTCGCGCGCATGGCGCTGGCAGCAGGATATGGAAAGCTTTGGTGGGGATTGCATATTTGTGCTTCGGCGGATACCTGATTGTGCGCCCCCTGCTGGGCGTGGCGTCGCTTACGCTGGTGCTGGCGTCTCTGTTTCTGGTGGAAGGGATCCTGGACATCGTGCTGTATGTGAAGATGCGTTCGATAGGCGGATCGGCCTGGGTGCTGATCGACGGAATCGTCACCCTGCTGCTGGGGTTGTTGATCTACATGCAATGGCCATCGAGTTCACTGTGGGCGATCGGGACGCTGGTGGGAATTAGTATGATCTTCAGCGGGGCTGCGCGGGTGATGATGTCGTTGGTGGTGCACCAGGGTGCGGATGATGTATCGCGGTTGGCAGCTTAGTTTGGTGCAGGGTCGACCGGGTCAACGGCAAAGTCAACGGCAACATCAAGGTCAACGGCGACGGACAGGAGCGTCCGTCTCACACGAGAGCAGCTTTACACGAGCCTGCCGGGCTTCGCCCGGCGGACGGGCGAGTCGCCCGTCCCCACACTGCCGCTCTTTTCAAACAGCGGCGCTGAAGAGCCATATAACATTTCTTTTGGGCGCAACTGTTCAAGTTCTTCTTGAATACGGCGCCCGGCTGACTCGCCGGCGAACTCGGTGGCTCGAAACTCACCGGTTGAGAGATCGAGCGCCGCAAAACCTACACGGTCCCCGACCGTTGCCACCGCGGCCAGAAAGTTATTTTCCTCCGGGTTCAGCGACGAATCGGCCGCTGTGCCCGGAGTGACGACTCGCGTCACTTCGCGACGCACGAGCTTGGTCGCGAGCCGCGGGTCTTCGACTTGCTCGCAGACCGCGACCTTGAAGCCGCGCCGGATCAGCTTTGAAATGTAGCCCTCCGCGGCGTGGTAAGGGACGCCGCACATCGGAATGGCGATACCCTTTTCTTTATTGCGCGAGGTTAACGTGATCTGCAACTCGCGCGCTGCCAACACCGCGTCGTCGAAGAAAAGCTCGTAGAAATCCCCGAGGCGGAAAAAAAGAAGAGCGTTGGGATGCTGTTTCTTGATCGAGGCGTATTGCCGCATCAGCGGGGTCGAAGGTTCAGACATGGGGCAAGTTGTGATTGGCAATTGATCGTCTGTAATTTTGTACCCAGCAATTCTATGCTGGAACGGCTTCCAATGTCGGCAGTTGAATCGCGGAGCAGTTTCAAATTAAAAATCACAATTGCAAATTACAAGTTCTTTTGTTCTCCTTACTGCCATGGAACTCCGTAAAGATCCGATCACCCGTTCCTGGGTGATCACGGGCGACGATGTCATCGATCCCACCCCGCCTTCCGGGGCTTGCCGGTTTTGTGGGCCTTCGGCGGAAACGGACCAGGTCATCGCCAACCTGCCGGGAGTGGATGGAGGCGCGTGGTCGGCACGTTCGGTCGTCCATCCGCATGCGCTTTACCACATCGAGGGCGAGGCGACGCGCCGGGGCGACGGCCTCTATGACCGCATGGGATCATACTCGGCTCACGAAGTTCTGCTCGAGAATCCGCGCCATGACGGCCATCTGTGGAATGCGAGCGACGCGGAAGTGGAACAGTTCCTGCGTCTGGCCGCGCGGCGTCTTCAGGATTTGAAGGGCGACAGCCGCTTCAAGTACATCAGCATTTTCAAGAATCACGGCGAGGGAGCGGGACAGGAATTCGAGCATCCCACTTCGCAATTGACTGCGACCACTTTCGTACCGCGCCGCGTGCTCTATGAACTCCGCGCCGGACGCGACTATTACGAGGCCAAAGAGCGCTGCGTTTTCTGCGACATTCTGGCGCAGGAGGAGCGTCAGA
>PLUI01000175.1 GCA_003164855.1 Acidobacteriaceae bacterium | reverse complement strand
TGGAATGCCGAAGGTGAAGAAGGGAACTGGTGCGTTCAAGCAAACAGAAGCAGCAGTACATCTCCGCTAACCGCAAATGGCCGGATCGCATTTGAGGTCATCATGGCTGCCGGATACCAGACCACAGATGAGATCTACCGGATAATTCGGCAGGGGATCATCGACAAAGAGGTCGTCGTCGCTAGCTATGGCGGATATATTCGAGAAATGTGCCCTCATGTGATTGGTAGAAAGAGCGGTCATCCGCAGGCACTGCTTTATCAGTTCGCTGGATCGAGCGAGAGTGGTTTGAAACCAGATGGATCAACCAGCAATTGGCGCTGTCTCCGTGTTGATGAGCTCTCCGAAGTCTCGATTAGAAAATCCGACAGAAAGTGGCATACGGCTTCAAACTACTCGGTCATGCAAACGTGTGTGGACGAGATAGATGTCAAGCTGGATGTTGAATAAGGAAGCTATTGCGATTTGCAGGAGCCCGCGTTTTGTCCGCTCAAGTTTGTTTGTTAGGAATCCACCTATGCCTGAACTAACCTATCTCGAAGCCATCCGCCNNGGAAGAAATGGACCGCGACCCAACTGTCTTCTGCCTCGGCGAAGATATCGGCATCTACGGCGGCGCTTTTAAAGTCACCGACGGTTTCATCGATCGCTTCGGCCCAGAACGCGTCATCGACACACCCATCGCCGAGTCCGCCATCGTGGGCGCGGCTTTCGGGGCGTCGCTCACCGGCATGCGCCCGGTCGCCGAGTTCCAGTTTATGGATTTCATCGGCTGCGCCTTCAACCAGATTTCCAACATGGTCGCCAAGACTCACTATCTCTGGGGCGCGCCCGCACCGCTCGTCCTCCGCGGCCCTAGCGGCGGATACGTTCACGGCGGCCCGTTCCACTCGCAGAATCCAGAGATGTGGTTTGTCCACAATCCCGGGCTCAAAGTCATTTGCCCAGCCACGCCCTACGACGCCAAAGGTTTGATCAAAGCCGCCATCCGCGACAACAACCCGTGCATCTTCTTCGAACACAAATATCTCTACCGCCGCATAAAAGGCGAAGTTCCCGCGGAGGATTATGTCGTCCCCATCGGCAAAGCCAACATCGCACGCGAAGGCCGGGACCTCAGCATCATTACTTATGCGGCAATGGTGCACACAGCGTTGGAGGCTGCCGAGGTTCTGAAGAACGACGGAATCGATCTCGAAATCCTTGACCTGCGCACCGTTTCACCGCTGGATCGCGATGCCATTGCGCACACCGTGAAGAAGACAAACAAAGTCATCATCCTGCACGAGCACTCCCGCACCGGAGGCTTGGCCGGCGAAATCGCTGCCATCATCAACGAAGAGGCCTTCGACGACCTCGACGGCCCCATTGTCCGCATCGCAGGCCTCGACTCCGCCGTTCCCTTTTCTCCGCCGCAGGAAGAACATTACCTGCCCAAGGTGAGCGACGTAGTGCGCGAAGCCCGCAGGCTTCAGGCATTTTGATTGTCAAAACAATTAGGAATATTTGGAGAAGCGAAGCCAGGCGTTGCCTCGGCCGCTCAAAACTAGCGCCCAACCTGCTTCTTCTGCCACAATAGTCGCTTCCCGGAGGGAATCCATGGGTAAGTTCATTCTCGGCGTCATCGTCACCGTTCTTGTAATCATTCTTTGCGGGCTTGGATTCGCCATGCTCGGTTACTTTCCCACTCCCGCTAACGTTGCACCGCCTCGATGGGAACATCGCTTGGCCAACACCGCTGTCGATGCGTCTATGGAGCGCCACGCTCCTCACGTCACCAATCCCATCCCGCCCACCGACCAGAACCTTGAAGATGGCATGAAACTTTACAGCATGAACTGCGCCCTTTGCCACGGCGACCTTGACCGCAAGCCCGCCTCTCTCTCTAAATCTTTCTACCCGCCCGCTCCCAACCTGATCTCCGATCCCCCCGATGATCCCGAGTGGCACGTCTTCTATACCATCCGTACCGGCATCCGCTACACCGGCATGCCCTCCTGGGAAAAAACTTTGAGCGAGCAAGATATGTGGAAGATCACCAGCTTGCTCTCGCACATGGAAAAGCTGCCGCCCGCGGTTCAGGATTACTGGAAAACTACCTTTGGTGTGGCGGCACCAACCGGCGAGGAAGAGAAGAAATAGAGGACTGCAGGCGTCGTAGTCTTGAAATGGACCACGACTCGAACCGTGCCAAGTTTCGACCGCACTCCTCCAACCGCTATAATATCCGTTTGCGTGCGTCCCTCTGTCCTGAACCGTGGGCCGCGTGGAAGGAAATCATGCCGACTGACATCATCATGCCCCAGATGGGCGAATCCATCGTTGAAGGCACTATTACTAAGTGGCTGAAGAAGCCTGGCGACAAGGTACAGCGCGACGAACCATTGTTCGAAATCTCCACCGACAAGGTCGANNCCGCGCCCGCCTCCGGCGTTCTTCAGGAGATCAAAGTTTCTGAGGGCACAACGGTCGGAGTGAACACGGTCGTGGGCACCATCGCGGTGGATGGCGAAGCCGCAGCCGCACCTGCGAAAACTGCAGCCACGCCCGCGCCGCCTGCGGAGAAGAGGGAAGAGAAGAAGCCAGCCGCAGCAGTAACTCCCGCACAAACTGCCAGCGCTCCGCCTGCACAACAGCCGGCAGACGAAGGAGCAGAGGAAGCCCGCTCCTCCCCACTTGTCCGTAAGATCGCCCGCGAACACGGTGTCAATCTTTCGCAAATTACCGGCACCGGACTCGGCGGCCGTATCACTAAGCAGGACATCATGGCTTTCATCGAGCACCCGGCGCCCGTTGCTCCGGCGGCGACGATTCCGCAGCCGGCAGCGGCAGCATCCTCCGAATCGCGGCCCGCCGCACCACCCGCGCCAGTCGCCTATCCCGGCGAT
>PLUI01000027.1:9995-22959 GCA_003164855.1 Acidobacteriaceae bacterium | reverse complement strand
ACGCTTGATATTTTCCATGTGCTTCTCGGCGTATCGGAGATCCTTGGCGAACTTTTTGTAAAACTCGGTAAGGGCGTCATTGCCCGTCTGCTTGCCCTCTTCAATTTCGTCAAGCTCTTCTTCCAGGCGCGCGGTGTACTGGAAGTCGAAAATATCCTTGAAGTTTTCGACCAGTAGATCGGTGACGACCAGGCCGATTTCGGTCGGCACGAACTTGCCGCCGACTTTCTGCGCGTACATCCGCTCCTGGATCGTGCTCAGAATCGTGGCGTACGTCGAAGGGCGGCCAATGCCGCGCTCCTCAAGCTCTTTCACCAGCGACGCTTCGTTATAGCGCGGTGGCGGCTCGGTGAAATGTTGCTCCGGCTTCAACTCTTTCAGCGTGAGCTTCTGCCCAGCTTCCAGCGCCGGCAGCTTATGCTTCAGTTCTTCGTCTTCTTCGTCCTTGCCTTCTTTCGATTCCTCATAGACCCGGAGGAACCCGTCAAACTTCAGCACCGATCCGGTCACGCGGAACCAGTAAACATCTCCGCTCTTGGCCTTGGCGTCGATGTCCACCGTAGTCTGGTCAAAGACCGCGGGCATAATCTGCGACGCCACAAAGCGCTGCCAGATCAGCTTGTAGACCTTAAATTCATCTTCTTTTAGATACTGTTTGACCTGATCGGGATGACGCATTGCCGAGGTGGGCCGGATGGCTTCGTGCGCGGCTTGCGCTTCCTTCTTCTCCTTATATGTGTTCGGAGTTTCCGGCAGGTAGGCCGCGCCGTATTCCTTGCCAACGTATTCGCGCACTTCCTGAATCGCTTCCGGCGCAACGCGAGTGGAGTCGGTACGCATGTAGGTGATCAGACCAACCAGGCCTTCTTCGCCCAGTTCCACGCCTTCATACAGCCGCTGCGCGATCATCATGGTGCGCTTCACGCTGAAGCGCAGTTTGCGGGAAGAATCCTGCTGCAACTTGCTGGTGGTAAATGGAGGCGCGGCGTTGCGGCGCCGTTCTTTCTTATCGACCGAGCGGACTAACCAGTTGGCGTGCTCGATTGCCGCTCGGATCTTTTCCGCATCCTCGCCGTTGGTGACTTCGATCTTCTCTTCGCCCTTACCCAAAAAGCGAGCGTCGAATGCGGGAGGCTTGCTGGCTGCAAGATGCGCATCGATCGTCCAGTATTCTTTCTTCTCGAACGCTTTGATTTCACGTTCGCGTTCCACAATCAAGCGCAGGGCTACGGTCTGCACCCGTCCAGCGGAAAGACCTCGGCGAACTTTATCCCAAAGTAGCGGCGAAACCTGATAGCCGACGAGCCGGTCAAGCACTCGCCGCGCCTGCTGTGCATCCACTAGATTCTGGTCGATGGCGCGGGGATGCTCGAACGCGGCCTGCACCGCGCGCTTGGTGATTTCATTGAAAGTGACGCGTTGAATGCGCGGCGGAACATCCGCGTCTTCTTTCTTCTTCTTTCTTGCTTTCTTCGCGCCGCCGTTCCGCGCAAGTTCTCCCGCCAGATGCGCCGCAATGGCCTCGCCTTCGCGGTCCGGGTCAGGCGCCAGATAGATCGCGTCCATCGGACCGGCCAGCTTTTTCAGCCTGGCCAGAACTTTTTCCTTGCCGGGGATTACGACGTAGTCGGTCTCGAAGTGGTTATTGGTATCCACTCCCAGAGTGCTTTTGGGCAGATCCTTCACGTGGCCGAGCGAGGCCTCGACAGTAAATCCCTTTCCCAGATATTTCTGGATCGTCTTCGCCTTGGCCGGCGATTCGACAATGACTAAACTTTTTAACAATGTACCCTCAGGTCGTAAGAATTGTTTCGAAGCTAGCACGAATGGGATGAAGACAACAAGTTACGGGTGAAAGCTTCTAAGCTGATAGCTGGCAGCTAGAAGCTCTTCACAAAATTCTTCCCCGGCATTTGCCTTACTTTGCCGGTCAGCTCCAGCTCGAACAGGGCGGCGAAGATTTCCGATGAAGACATTTCGTTTTCCAGACGCTCCACCAGTTCATCGATGTGCGTGGCCTCGTCTGCCTTCAGCAAGTTCAGGATTCGCTTCTCATGCGGAGGAAGTCCTTCGTCCGGGAATAGAGATGCGGAAGACGCCCCACCGGATTCAGGCGAGGGTGGCGGAGTCAAAGCAAGCTTGACCTCCGCGGGCAGATCTTCCCACACATCTTCCCAGGTGGCGACCAGCTTCGCGCCCTGCTTGATCAGCGTGTTCGGTCCCCAGGAATTCTTGTTGGTAACGTTGCCGGGTACGGCGAAAACGTCGCGGTTCTGTTCGAGCGCGCAACGCGCCGTGATGCGGGTTCCCGAATACTCGGCGGCCTCTACCACCAGTACACCAACCGACATGCCGCTTAGAATGCGGTTACGGATGGGAAAGTTCTGCGGCGCGGCGAATGTTCCCATGCGGAATTCGGAAATCAACGCGCCTCCCAACGCCAGAATCTGCTCGGACAGCCGCGAATTTTCTTTGGGATAAATCACGTCCACACCGGTGCCAAGAACGGCGACGGTTTTGCCTTTGGCGGCGATCGCTCCGCGATGGCTGGCCGTGTCGACGCCGCGCGCCATGCCGCTGATGATCACCAATCCCTGTGCCGCCAGATCGCAGGCCAACCGCTCCGCCATCCCCGAGCCGTAAGGCGTGGGATGGCGCGTGCCCACCATAGCAATCCCGGGCTGCGTCAATACTTCCGGATTGCCGCGAACATACAGCACCATCGGTGGGTCGTAGATTTCTTTCAGCCGCGAGGGGTAACAGGGATCTTCCGGCGAGAGCACCGTCACCGCCGCGGCCGCGGCGCGCGCGATTTCTTCCCGCGCCAGTTCCGCCGACTTTCCGGTAGCGATCGATTGCGCCGAAACCGCCTTGATTCCCGTGCCTTCCAGTTCGGTGAGTGAGGCGTGGAAAATGGCTTCGGCGCCGCCGAAATGTTCGATCAATTTGCGCGCCTTCGTAGGACCCAGACCAGATGTCAGTGACAGGGCGAGCCATTCCAAAATATGAGTTGCGGGTGCGGCTACGGCGTTTGGCAAGTCGATGCTCCAGTCCTTCGTCTGAACTTAGGTCGTCTGAACTTAGCTGGACTGGGCGGACTGTAGTCATTCTCGGAATGTGGCGTCAAGGGGAGACGTCACAAAGAGGAGTTAAAAAGTGTCTGCTAAAATCAAAACAGGAATGAGACTTCTGCGCATCTCTGCGATTTCCTACCTCAACACCGCTCCCCTCATGTGGGATTTCGAACGCGGCCACGCCGGGCGCGAGTTCGACATTTCCTACACCCTGCCTTCGGCCTGCGCTCGCGCTCTGCAGGCCGGGAACGCCGACATCGGAATCATCCCGGCGGCAGCTTACGCACAAATTCCGGAGTTGACGGTCTTGCCTGGAGTCGCCATCGCCTCGCGCCAGCCGGTGCGTTCCATCCTGCTGGTCAGCAGAGTGCCGCTGGAAAAGATTCGCACCGTGGCCTTGGATACTTCTTCCATGACCTCGGTGGCGCTGACCAAGATTCTGTTTGAAAAATGGCTCGGGGGCGGTCGAACATTTACTCCGATGGCGCCGGATATCGATGCCATGCTCACCGCGCACGATGCCGCACTGGTTATTGGAGATCCCGCGCTGCAGATCGACCGCTCGCGCTATTTCACGCTTGACCTCGCCGAAGAATGGATTCGCTACACCGGCAAGCCTTTCGTCTTCGCTTTCTGGGCGGTTCGTCAGCAGGCGTTGCGCGAAACGGCACCGTCGCACGACTTGGCTGCAGTATTTCAACAATCGCGCGACCACGGACTTGAAGCCGCAAGTCTCGACCAAATCACCCGCGAGTGGGGGCCGCGACTTGGCCTCAAGGAAGCCGATGTGCGTTCCTACCTCACGGAAAGTATTTATTACCGCTTGGACGCAGCCTGCCTCGAAGGCCTGCAACTCTTCTATCGCTATGCGGCTGAAATCGGAGCCTTGCCCGCCGCTCCCAAAATTATTTTTCTCGACGTAAAAGCCTGTATAGCGTAATCGAGAGCCTAGCCTGTAAACTTTTCAAACCCTAATGGCTTTTCATTTGAGCCCTCTGCTTGCCGTCCCTATCTGGCACCGCCTCCGCCGCCTCGGAGGGCCCGGTCTGGTGCTGCTCGGGGTCGCAGACAATTCCATCATCCCGCTTACCGGCAGCATGGACGTTCTCACCATCTGGCTGGCGGCCCGTCACCGCGAGCCCTGGCCCTATTACGCTTTCATGGCAACTCTGGGCGCGGTGATCGGCGGCTATATTACTTATGCCCTCGCCCGCAAGGGCGGCAAAGAAACCATGGAACGCAAGCTCTCAAGAAAACGCGCGGCACAAGTCTCAAAAGCCTTCGGTCGCTGGGGATTCTTTGCCGTCGCCATTCCCGCCCTGCTGCCGCCGCCGTTTCCCTTCGTCCCATTCCTGATTGCCGCCGGCGCGGGCCAGTATTCTCCCAAGAAATTTCTGGGAGCCCTGACCCTCGGTCGCGGCGTCCGCTACACCATCGGTGCCGGCCTCGGGTACCACTACGGCAGACATATCCTGCGTTTCTTCGATCAATACTACAAACCCGCGATGGCGGTCCTGATCGGGCTGGCGGTCATCGGCGCAGTGTTGTCGCTCGTCCAGTATCTTCGTATGCGGAAGAAATAGACTCATTCCAAATTTGGAGCCAGCTACCCGCCTCCGTTAGAATTGAACTGCAAATGTCCCTCACCAAACAGCAAGCCCTGGAGATGTTCGAGTCCGACGACCTGATTGGCATCGGCATGGAAGCCGACGCTGTCAGGCGACGGCTGCATCCCGAAGGCACCGTCACCTACATCATCGACCGCAACATTAATTACACGAACTTCTGCACGGAGTACTGCACCTTCTGCGCCTTCTATCGCCCGCTAAAAGGACCAGCAGCGAAGGAAGGCTACATTCTCGATTTCGACACTATCTACGAAAAGATTCGCGAGACCGTAGAACTCGGAGGCACGGGTGTGCTGATGCAAGGCGGCCTGCATCCTGACCTGAAAATCGACTGGCACGAGAAAATGCTGCGCGGCATCAAAGAGCGTTTTCCGCAAGTCCACTTGCACTGCTATTCCGCTTCCGAGATCATCGCCATCGCCGAGTACAGCAGCCTCAGCATTCGCGGCACGATTCTCCGTCTGCGCGATGCCGGCCTCGATTCCATCCCCGGCGGGGGCGCTGAAATTCTCGACGATGAGGTCCGCTACAAAATCGCCCGCTTGAAGTGCCTCACGGGTGACTGGATTAATGTTCACCGCACCGCTCACCAGATCGGCATGCGCACCACCGCGACCATGATGTTCGGCGTGGGCGAGAATTACGAAAACCGCATCAACCACTTTCAGGAACTCTACGATCTGCAGGAAGAGACCGGCGGCTTCACTGCGTTCATTCCATGGAGTTTCCAGCCGCAAAACACCGCGCTAGGCGGCCGCCACTGGGACGAAGCCACCGCAGTCGAATACCTGAAAGTCCTCGCCATCTCGCGCCTCTATCTCTCGAACTTCCTCAACGTGCAATCCAGCTGGGTAACGCAAGGACTCAAAGTCTGCCAGATGGGCCTGCGCTTCGGCGGCAACGACGTCGGCTCGGTGATGTTAGAAGAAAATGTAGTACGAGCTGCCGGTGTGACCAACTGCACGACTGAAGAAGAACTGCGCCGCATCATCCGCGACGCGGGATTCCGGCCTGCGCAGAGGGACACGCTGTATCGGCAGTACTTCCTGAATTAGTCCGGTGAACTGATCCTTTAGGACTGCAGTTTTGCATACTCCGCCTTGGCCTCTTTGAGAACGGGGATATCCGCGTCGGCATCTTTCCAGAGAGTAAGAAAGTCTTTGTAAGCGGCAAGGGCTCGAACGCGGGCAGCATCGGCTTGTGGGCTCTGCAGGGTTCTCGCTTCCAGAGCGTTCGCGCGAGCCACGCCCAGATGGGCCAATGCTCCGGTCCAGCAGTTGACCACGATACCGGTATGGTCAAGGATTTTCTGGAATTCGGCGGCGGCGGAAGCGCCGTCTCCTAAGGCAAGGTAGGCCTGCCCGCGCACATAAGGGGCATACAGGCAGGAACCGTTCGCGGTGAAGGGGATCAATGCCAAATCCAATGGCTTTGCGGCCTGAAGACGTTCCAAAGCCCCAGCTGCATTTTTGCGGTTGAGCGCCAGTTGAGCGCCGACCGTGGGAAGCCACAACAATTGCATTTGCGTGTCGAGCGGAAACCTGGCTGAAAGGTCCTTGGCCAAGGCTTCGGCGCGGGGTGTATCGGCGCTCAGAGCGAAGGCGAGAGTCGCTTCAATTTGTACTCCGGGACTTTCGGGAGCGAGTTTGAGAGCGGCTGCCGCTGCCTGTCTGGCTTCCGGAAAGTTGCCGAAGCCCGCCTGCCATAGGGCGGCGTTCGCTTGCCACAGGGCGGCGGTTTCTTTATTGTTCACCTGCATCGCCGCCTCAACGCTGCGCTCGGCTAGCTGATCGGCTCGGCGAAGTTGCCCACTGTATGCCGCCGTGCTGGATTCCTGCGAAAGGCCGTGGCTGCGATACTCGGAGCGGCCTTCCAGCCAGGACAATTCCTTCGCCATCGCCGCTGCATCGCCCGACAGAAAATCCGCGGCGTACAAATTCATGTGTATATTCAGTTCGTCGAGATGCCGCGTCTCGGCCTGGGTCAGCACCTGGCGGGCCTCGGCAATGCGCTGCAGAGCCAAAAGCGCAAAGCCAAGGTTCACATAGCCGATGACGTTGTCCGGCGCCAGGCGCAGGAACTCGCGATTCGCTTCCAAAGCTTTTTCGTGCAGGCCCTGCTCCGACTCCGCCATCGCCAGGCTGCCATAGGCGATGTAATCGCGAGGGTAGCTTTCAATCCATTCGCTGTAGATTTGCGCGGCTTTGTCCACTTCTCCCGTCACGCCAAGATAGTAATAACCGGAGATCAGCAGCTTCTCCCGTTCGCTGGCCCTCTCGCGGAATTGGAAAGCCTTGGCGAAGTAATCGCGGGCATGGCCGTACTCGAGAATGTCGCCGTAATTGCCGCCCACGGCCCAGTACGCTAGGGCAAATTCGGGATCGAGCTCGATGGCTCGCAGACCGTGGGGCAACGCCGCGGCGGAACCCTTTTCGCGCTCAACCCTTATTTGCAGGCTGTACTCCTTGAGCGCTTCCAGCGACGATGTGGTGGCCTGTTCCAGCGGGACATCAAACTTTTGCAGGCTGGCGAAAGATTCGCCCAGATCACGCCGCAAATTGGTCGTGGCGCCGCTGAGTACGTCGAGAACTTTTTCTTTGGCAGGGGCGGTGACCTGCTGCTGGGCCAGAATATCTCCGCTCTGACAATTCACGGCTTTGAGGCCGATCACGTAGTCGTTGCCCAGGCTGGCGATGGCGCCGGAGATATAAGCTTTGCTGCCGGATCGCTGGCAGATTTCGCGGGCCACAGCGGGAACGAGTGGCGTGTCGGCAGGGCGCGTCATTTGTTTCAGAGTAGCGGCCACCTGATCATCGGACAGAATGTTCAGGAACGGCGACTGCAGCAGCGCCATGCCCAGCGCCTGCTTTAAGGTATCGTCGAAAACGGGATCGCCGGTGGTGTTTGCGAAGTCGGTCAGCACTACCGTGTCTTTTGCCGTGAGCTGCCGCAGTTGGCGCGAGCGCCAGTACCAGCCGGCGATGATGGCGAGAATTACAGCGGCCATCACAACCGCCGCCAGAGCTACCCGCCTCACATATTTCAATCCGGCTTGCGTTACATGGGGCGCAGCCTCACCGCCCGCTGTCTGGCCTGGCGAAGTCCCAGAGGATCTCCGATCTGGCAGGATGGGGCTGTGCGTCGTCTCCACGCCGAAAGCGGCCTCTCGTCCGGTATCGGTTTGGCGTTTCAGGCGCTTGAGGTCTCCTCGCATTTCACTGGAGGACTGGTAGCGCAGTTCGCGGTCCTTTTCCAGCGCCTTGTTGATGATGCGTTCGAGTTCGATTGGCAATTCCGGGTTTAGAGCGACCGGGGCGACGGGCGCTCCGTGCAGAATGACATCGAAGATCGCCGCGGAGGTGGCGCCGGAGAATGCGGCGCGGCCGGTAGCCATCTCGTAAAGCACCAGGCCGAAGCTGAACAGATCCGTGCGGGGATCTAGCGGTTTGCCCAATGCCTGCTCCGGCGACATGTAGGCGATGGTACCGACGGCATTGCCGGCGTCGGTAAGATCTCCTCGATTGTCGCTTTGCGTGGGTAGGGAGTCGCTGGCGTCTGTGTTCAGGACCACTTTGGCCAGTCCAAAATCCAGAACCTTGGCATGGCCGCGTTTGGTAAGAAAGATATTTCCCGGCTTGATGTCACGGTGGATGATGCCCGCCGCATGAGCGGCATCGAGAGCATCGGCGATTTCAATCCCGATCGATACCAGTTCTTCGACCTC
Source organism: Acidobacteriaceae bacterium (assembly GCA_003164855.1). Classification (GTDB taxonomy): domain Bacteria; phylum Acidobacteriota; class Terriglobia; order Terriglobales; family Acidobacteriaceae; genus Sulfotelmatobacter. Next base: position 14,533 of record PLUI01000027.1, on the reverse strand, counting down.
CAGCGGCCGCCCGGCAATACGATGCCTGAGCGCGATACCATCGAGCAGTTCCATCACGATGTAGGCGCGCCCTTCGTATTCGCCAATCTCGTGAATGGTGCAGATATTGGGATGGTTCAGCGCCGATGCGGCCCGGGCTTCGCGGCGAAATCTCTCCAGTGCGACCGGGCTTTTGGCAAGATCATCAGAAAGGAATTTCAGGGCGACGTGGCGGCCGAGAGTGATATCTTCCGCTTCGTAGACCACACCCATGCCACCGCCGCCGAGCTTTCCAACGATCCGGTAATGGGAGATGACTTGGTCGATCATTCAATTTGCAACCTGCCGACGCAGCGTCTCTACATCTTACGAACGCTAGCACGGCTCGTCAAAAGCGAGTCGTCGATGCGCGGGGCAGGAAATCGCAACCGAGGGGGTTCCCTCTGGTTACTGTCGTCGCTTCCTGTAGTTACTGTCGTCATTGTTCCACCCGGGAACTTCGCGCCCCTGGCCGGAGTCTATCCTTGATTAGGCGTAATTAAGCGTAGGGACGCGTACCGATCGGCTGGCTGACAATTTTTCGGTTCAGAGTAGGGTGGAAAAACCTATAATCAAAGGACGCCTGCACATGGCGGGAGCAACCACCTTGGGAGATTTGGCAAGCGCGATCGGAGCACGGGCAGAAGAAGCGGCTATTGTCGCGGATCTCAAAGCCGGCTCAGAAGCCGCCTACGCCTGGCTGATCGGCGAATTTCAGCGGCCGGTGTACGGACTGGTATACCGCATGGTCAGCGATGCTGCCGACGCCGCCGATACCACGCAGGATGTTTTCCTGAAAGTGTTTCGCGGCATGAAGCACTTCCATGGTGAATCCAGCTTGAAAACCTGGATTTACCGCATCGCGTTGCACGAGGCCGCGAATCGCAAGCGCTGGTGGTTCCGCCACAAGGCGCAGGAGACTTCCATCGAGCCGGCGGAATCGTCGAGCGGTGACGAAGCCATGCAGAATGCCCTTACCGATCGCCACGAATCGCCCTTCGACAACGTGGCGCAGCGTGAAGTGCAGCAACGGGTGGACACCGAACTGCGAAAAGTTGCGGAGCCTTACCGCACCGCACTGATCCTGCGCGACCTGGAAGAAATGTCCTACGAAGAGATTGCGGAAATTTTGCAGATCTCGTTGGGAACGGTGAAGTCCAGACTTACGCGCGGGCGCCATGCCCTGAAACAACGGCTGGCCCCGTATGTGCGCGAAGTGGGTGGCGAACTGGGGCTCGCCCCGCTGGCAGAAGACGATGACCAAACCGCAGGTTCGCGGCGCCAAGTTTCTGGAGGGGGTAGAAGAGTCGAGGTGATGCCATGAAAGATATGGCCACGAAGATGTCCACAAGCAAAGCAACTTTCAACTGCGCCGAGGTGAATCGGCTGTTGTCGCCCTATCTTGACGGAGTGGTGACCGGCACCGAGATGCAGGCCATGCGCCGACATCTTGAGGCTTGTCCGGCGTGCTCGCGGGAATACACTTTGTTGCGCCAGACCCAACAGCTCCTAGCCAGCGCTGGCCGTCCCACGCCGCCCGCCGATCTCGGACTGAATCTCCGTCTGGCGATTTCACGCGAGGCCGCGCAAGCCCGCCGCCCGCGCTATGAAGGTTTGCGCGTCCGTTTGGAAAATACTCTGAACGCTTTTATGGTACCCGCGACGGCCGGTCTGGCCTGCGCCATACTCATTTTCGGTCTGGTCGCCGCCATCCTGGCAATTCCTGGACAGTTGCAGGCCAATAATCAGGATGTGCCTCTGGTGTTGAATACCGGACCAGAATTACAGCAAAGCGCATTCGGTACCATGAGTTCGATCAACGCCGAATCGCTCGTGATCGAAGCTTACGTCGACTCTCAAGGCCGGGTCGAGGATTATAAGATCCTCTCCGACCCCGGCGATTCTCAGGAACTTCTCCCACAGGTGAAGAGAATGCTGATTTTCACCACCTTCCGTCCGGCGATGTCGATGGGACATCCAATCTCGTCCCGGGCAGTGCTGTCGTTTTCGAGAATCAGCGTTCGCGGTTAAAGCACAACCGATTTCGTCAATCGCATTTTTGTTATTCTTGCCGGTGAGGCAAATTCATTACAGCGCATGGTTGCTGGTGGGACTGTCGTCGCTGTTGCAGGTCCTGATTTTTCCTCTGCCCGGACTTTATGTTTTGTCGTGGGTGGCGTTCGCGCCGCTGATTGTGGCGCTGTTGCGGGCGCGTCCGGCGGGGGCTCTGGAGATCGACGGCGCGGTTCATCTTCAGGCTGCGACGCCGGGGCAGGCTTTTCTGCTGGCTTACACTTCCGGCATTCTCTGGTACGCGGGTACATGTTATTGGATTTACGACACCATGCACGAGCATGGTGGGCTGAGCGCGCCGTGGGCAGCGCTGGCGTTGTTTCTCTTCTGCCTTTATCTCGGTCTATATCACGGGCTGTTTGGGCTGCTGCTGGGATTGGCGGCAGGACCTGGCCGCGATAATCGGCGCGCGTTGATTTCCACACCATTTCTTTGGGTTGCGGTGGAGTTGGCGCGGACGCGCATTACTGGATTTCCCTGGGACCTTCTCGGCACGGCGCAGGTGGACAACATTTCGCTCAGCCGTATTACCACTTGGACGGGGGTGTACGGAGTTTCGTTCGAGATTATGCTGGTGAATGTTGCGGTGGCTGCGGCGTTTCTGGTGCCGAGAAAAAAAAGAAACACGTTGTTGCTGGCAGCGATTGCGGCGGCAGCGGTGCTGCAGGCGGGCAGGCTGGTGGACGCCCCGAGGATTCCGGCGGATCACGCCGCGTTGCTGGTGCAGGAAAATATTCCGGTGGATGAGAATTGGACGCGCGCTACTTTCGAGCTCACGCTGCGGGAACTGACTGATCTCACTGTGAAGGCGGCCAATACACGCATAATCGGCGGTGTGCCGGAAAAGTTGGAATTGATCGTCTGGCCGGAATCTCCCGCGCCTTTTTTTGCCAACGATCCGCTGTTCCGCGAACCGGTGAGCGGGATGGCGCGCGAGACGCGGAGTTGGGTGGTGACGGGGGCGATTGGGAGCACGAATGCGACGCAGAACGGTGGGCCGGCTTCGGAGGTGTTCAATTCCGCCGCGCTGGTTAGTCCGTCGGGCGAATGGACTGCGCGTTATGACAAAAATCATCTGGTGCCCTTCGGAGAATATTTGCCGTTTCCGCGCTTGTTTTCTTTTGCCGGCGGGCTGACCAAAGAAGTTGGAGAATTCACCAAGGGAACCTCCAGAGCGCCGTTGGAGGCGGGAAGCGAGCGGCTGGGAGTTTTTATCTGCTACGAGTCGGTGTTCCCTGACGAAGTTCGGCAATTTGCGAACAACGGCGCGCAGGTTTTTGTAAACATTTCGAATGATGGCTGGTATGGCGACAGCGGGGCGTATGCGCAGCATTTGAATCAGACGCGCATGCGGGCGATCGAGAACGACCGCTGGATTTTGAGCGCGACGGACACGGGCGTGACGGCGTCGATCGATCCTTATGGTAGGACGGTGGCGCGGCTTCCGCGGAAAGAGCGCGGCGCGCTGGTTGCGCCGTACGCCCTCACTTCCGTAACCACGTTCTACACGCGGCACGGGGACTGGTTCGCTTATCTGTGTGCGATAATTTCAGTAGGAGCGTTGCTCACGCGCTTCGGGCTTCGCTGGAAGGCAGGCAGGATAGCAGAAACATCCGCATGAATCAAGAGTTCGAGCAGGAATACGGGTTGCTGAATAAGAAGGTGCGCGAGCTCCGGGAGTATCTTTGACGCGGACAAACTCCGTCCGCAACTAGCCGAAATTGAGAAGCAGTCCGCCGACCCGAATTTGTGGTCGAATCCGCAACGCTCGCAGCAGGTGATGCGCGAGAAAAAGCGGCTGGAGCACTTGCTCGCCACCGATGCGGACCTGGGCCGCCGCGGCGACGACATTGCCGCCTACTTTGATTTGGCAAAGGAAGGCGAGAGTGTCGATGCCGAGTTGCGGCGCGAGATCGATTCGCTGCGTGATCTGGTGGACAAACTGGAGACGGAGACGCTGCTCTCCGGTTCAAACGACGCGCTGAATGCGATTGTCACGATTCATCCCGGTGCGGGGGGGACGGAATCACAGGACTGGGCCGACATGCTGCTGCGCATGTATTTGCGCTGGGCGGAACGGCAGGGATTCGAAACCGTTCTGTACGATTACCAGCCGGGCGAAGAAGCGGGGCTGAAATCGGCGACGTTTGCGGTGAATGGGGACTATGCGTTCGGATTGCTGACGAGCGAGATCGGAGTGCACCGGCTGGTGCGGATTTCGCCGTTCGATCAGGCCAAGCGAAGGCATACGTCGTTTGCCAGCGTGTTCGTCTCGCCGGAGATTGATGACAGCATTGATATCGTAATTAAGCCGGAGGACATCCGCACCGATACTTACCGTTCCAGCGGCAAGGGTGGACAGCACGTCAATACCACGGATTCAGCGGTGCGGATTACGCACATTGCAACTGGCCTGGTGGCGAATTGCCAGAACGAGCGCTCGCAGC
>PLUI01000027.1:0-9983 GCA_003164855.1 Acidobacteriaceae bacterium | reverse complement strand
GAAGTGGGCGATGTGGATCGCGTGCTCGATGGCGATTTGCAACCGTTCATCCGAGCGTATTTGCTGGCACGGCGCGGGGAGAAACAGGAGAAACAATAGTGGGCGGGAAGCGGGGAAAGGCGATCAAACTTGGTCCGCGGTTTCTGAAGGCATTTCTTTTTGCGGCGGAGAAACATGCGGGGCAGGTGCGCAAGGCTTCGACAACGCCGTATATCGCACATTTGATGGGAGTGACTTCGCTGGTGTTGGAGTACGGCGGAGATGAAGAAATGGCGATCGCGGCCCTGCTGCATGACGTGGTGGAGGATTGCGGCGGCGCACCGATGTTGAAAGAAGTGAGGCGAAGGTTTGGGAGCCGGGTAGCTAAGATTGTGGAGGGATGTACGGACTCTGACAGCTATCCAAAGCCGCCGTGGCGCGAGCGGAAGGAAGCTTACATCCGGCATTTGAAGAGTGCGGATGCGGAGACGCGGCTGGTTTCCGCTGCGGACAAACTAAACAATGTGCGTTCGATTCTTTCGGATCACCGGGAAGTCGGGGAATCAATTTGGGCACGTTTCAACGGCGGCCGCGAGGGAACGCTTTGGTACTATCGGGCTTTGGTGGAGGAATTTAAGCGGGGCAAGCCGAGCCGGCTGATTCGCGAGTTGGAACTCGCGGTGCAGGAGCTGGAAGAGCAGGCAAAGTCTAGTAGTCCAGCATCGTTTCAAGTAGTGAGGTGAAGTGATGGGGCGCATGATCGATCAAGTTCGGGCTTCGAAGCTGCCGTCGAATATGATGCAGTTTGCGGCGCGGGGAGCGCTGTCGGTGCCGCCGGACGAGAACCTGGAAATTCTGGTTCATCTTGCCAAGCACAACAAGGTGTTTGGCGATCTGGCGCGCATGACGCTGGCGGGGTGGGAAGAAAAGGCTTCGCTGGCGGCGGCTTCCGATCCGAAGACGGCGCGGGAGGTGCTTGATTACCTGGTTTCGCCGGAAAATTTGCGTCCGAAGCTGTTGCCGGCATTGTTGGAAAATCCTTCGGTCTCGGAGAATGAGTTGGCCAAGGTGGCGATTTCGGCGTCTGCGGAAAATATTGCAGCCATGTTGCAGAGCGCACGGGTTCGGAAGGCTACGGGAATTCTGGAGTCGCTAAGATCGAATCCGTACTTGAAGGCGAACGAGGCTACCACGGTCGCGCAATTGCTCGGCGGGGGCGAATCTGCTGCGCCGGCGGAAGTTGAGGCTGGTGCGCGTGCTCATCCTGCTGCGCCGGTAACGGCTGCCGTGGCTGGCGAAGCAATCGTCGATGCGGCGAAGACGGAAGAGCATGCAGAGGAGGAGGTTCCTGAAGAACACGTTTCTGCTTATCTCGCCGAGCATGCTACCGAGATTGTTGCGGAAGAAGGCAAGCCATTTCAGCCGATTGGCGGCATCATGGATTTGCTGGGCGCAGATTATTTCCCGGTGTCGGCGGTGCAGGGAGCCGCAGACGTCGCGGAGACTACGGCGGCGCCTATCCCTGCGGCGGCGACGGCCTCCGCCGCGGCGGCGAAGCCCGGCATGAGCCCGGCGGCTAACCCGGCTGGGCGTGCGTCTCAACTTCCGGTCCCAGCGAAGCGCGACAATTCGATGCAGAAGATCAACCGCCTCGACGTGAAGGGGCGCATCCAACTTGCGCTGAAGGGGAACAAAGAGGAGCGCTCGATTCTGATTCGCGACGGGACGAAAGTGGTGGCACTGGCGGTGCTGGAGGCCCCCAAACTTTCCGATGGCGAAGTGGAAAAGTTTGCGTTGCAGAAAAACGTGCTGGAAGCGGTGCTGCGGCAGATTCCGTTGAAGCGCCGCTTCATGAAGAATTACATCGTGGTGCGGAATCTAGTGGCGAACCCGCGCACCCCGTTGGATCTGGCGATGGGACTGGTCAAACATCTGATTGCGGTGGACTTGAAAAATATTTCAGCTAATAAAGAGGTTTCAGAGACCGTTCGCAAGATGGCGCTGAAGATGTACAAGCAGAAGATGGATGCGGCGAACAAGAAATGACGCGGCGAATAGGATGACAAATGAAGTGGCTTCGCTTCCGCAAACCGATCCCGTGACTGAATTGTTGCAGCGCGCGAAAACGATTGCGGTCGTGGGACTTTCCGATGATCCGATACGGGTGAGCCACGGGGTTTCCGCGTACATGCAGGGCCAGGGATATCGCATTATTCCGGTGAATCCGCAGATCGAATCTTCTTTGGGCGAGAAGGCGTATGCTTCACTGCTCGACGTGCCCGAGAAGATCGATATCGTGAACATCTTCCGCCGGCCGGAGTTCGTGGAGGAAGTTGTGGATCAGGCGATCCAGTTGAAAGTACCGGCGATCTGGATGCAGGAAGATGTGACTCACGAGAAGGCCGCGGAGAAGGCGCGCAGGGCGGGGATCTTTGTGGTGATGGACCGATGCATTCTGAAGGAACATCGGGCGCGATTTCGATGAGCCGCACATAATCCACTCAAACTTAGGTTGAATCTCGGGATTTGCGCGTGGAGCGCAGTTTCTTGATCTCTTCCATCCGGTCGCGAATGCGCTTCTCGATGCCTTCGTTGGTCGGGCGGTAATAGACACGGTCGCGCAGATTGTCCGGCAGGCATTGCATGTTGGCGACCTTGCCTTCGACATCGTGGGCGTATTGATAATCCTTGCCATAACCGAGGCCTTTCATCAACCCGGTCGGTGCGTTGCGGAGATGTAAGGGAACGGGTTCGGCGGCGGTTTGTTCGATATCGTGCTGCACGTCGCCATAGGCCGTGTAGAGCGCATTCGATTTGGGCGCGACAGAAAGATAGACGACGGCTTGCGCAAGCGCGAGATTGCCTTCCGGCATACCGATGAAATCCACGGCATCGCGGGCGGCCATGCAAAGGGAAAGAGCGTTGGGATCGGCGAGGCCAATATCTTCCACGGCCATGCGCACGACGCGGCGCGCGATATAGAGCGGATCTTCGCCGGCTTCGATCATGCGTCCGAGCCAATAGAGAGCGGCGTCGGGATCGCTGTTGCGCACGGATTTGTGCAGAGCGGAGATCAGGTTGTAATGTTCCTCGCCGGCTTTGTCGTAGAGCAGGGTGCGTTTCTGTAGAGCGTCGCGGACGATGTGGTCAGTGATTTCCGGAGGCTGAGTTCCTGATTGCTGCGCGAGTCCGGCGGCGACTTCGAGCACGTTGTAGGCAGCGCGGGCGTCGCCGCTAGTGTAGCTGGCGATTTTCTTGAGGATGTTGTCGTCGGCTCGCAGATTCATTCTACCGAGGCCACGGTCTTCGTCGGTGAGAGCGCGCTTGAGAAGTTGGACGATCTGATCTTCAGTGAGGGGTTGAAGAACGTAGACGCGGCAGCGGGAGAGCAGGGCGGCGTTGATCTCGAAGGACGGATTCTCGGTCGTGGCGCCGATCAGGCGTATGTTGCCTTTTTCCACGTGAGGGAGAAATGCGTCCTGCTGGGCTTTGTTGAAGCGGTGAATCTCGTCGATGAAGACGATGGTGCGGGTGCCGTATTGGCGGGCGCGTTCAGCGTCGGCCATGACCTGCTTGATCTCCTTGATTCCGGCGAGAACGGCGGAGAATTCGATGAACTCCGCTTTCGTCATGGCCGCGACGATCTTGGCCAGCGTGGTTTTTCCGGTACCCGGCGGGCCCCAGAAAATGAGGGAACCGGTGTCGTCGCGCTCAATCTGCGTGCGAAGCGGTTTGCCGGGGCCGATTAAATGTTCCTGTCCGGCATACTCTTCGAGCGTGCGGGGACGCATGCGGTCAGCTAGCGGACGGGTGCGGTCGGTCGCGGGGTTCGGAATGGGTTGGAAAAGTCCCATAAACAAGCTCTTAGCTCTTAGCCATTGGCTCTAAGCTAAAAGCCAAGGGCCAATGGCTAAGAGCTATCTTCTTTGCCTCGCGGCTTCGTACAATACGATGCTGGCGGCTACGCCGGCGTTGAGAGATTCTACCTGCGGAGTGTGGGGGATGGCGATGGATTCATTCATTTTGGCCATCAGGTCGCGGGGGAGACCGGAGCCTTCGTTGCCGAAGAAAATCGCGGACGGGTTCTTCAAGTCTGCTTGATCGAGCGGAGTGCCTTTGTGCGAGGAGGTTGCAATCGAGCGCACGCCTTTGGCTCGCAGCCGTTCGCAAACTTCTTCCAGCTTGGCATCTGCTGACTTGCCTTGATTGTGAATGATTGGCAGACGGAAGACCGATCCGGCGGAGGCGCGGACTACTTTGGAATTGAAGGGGCTGACGGTGCCCTCGCCGAGGATGACGCCGGCGCTTCCGAAGGCTTCGGAGGAGCGGAGGATGGTGCCGAGGTTGCCGGGGTCCTGCAGGCCGGCGAGAACGATGATGGGGCCGACTTGCAGGCGCTCGGTGACGTCGTCGAGAGAGAATTGTTTGAGGCGCACGAGGGCGGCTACGCCTTGCGGAGATTCGCTGGGGACGAGGCTGTCGAATAACTTGTCGGGCAGCAGAAGGGTTTCGACCTGGGCTCCGATCTGCGGAAGCAGGCGGTCGGCGCGGTCTTGCGCGGACTCGCGAAAGAATACCGAACTGAAACGCAGGCCGCTCCGGATGGCCTCTTCGAGGATGCGCAGGCCTTCGATGGCACAGTCTCCCGTTTCGGTGAGTTCGGAATGGGCAAATGCCTGGCGCAGTTGCTTGACCAGCGGGTTGTGACGGCCTTCGATGCGGCGAAGGCGTGGGTGAGCAGCGGAGCGGGTTTGTTCCATTCCTCTTGATTATAGGCGGCGCTCGCTGCAAACGCCCGTTTCACGCTGGTTGCGCCCCCGCCGATTGCATCGGGACAGGTTCAGATTGTGCACGTGTCCGCGGCACCCACCCTTTCGCAAAAAACGCGAAAGGATGGGGCAGCCTCTTTTGCTGTTGTGGCCAACCCTACGCGTCTAGTACCTCTCCGCTGGGATCCAGTAATCGACCACATGCGGAAGCAGGACTGAGCCGCCCAGCTTCACTTCGCCGTTCGCCGCGTTGAAGCCGGCAATCCGAATCTCCGAGAAGCCAGGATTGTCGCCATAGATGACAGAGCCATCCGGGCTGAACCTCTCCACATTTTCGGGAATGGTATTGACCTGGTTGAGTCGTTGCGTGGTGAGATCCACCTGCAAAATATCTGTCAGGTCATTTGTGTCCTGGAGAAAGACGTATTTCCCCGATGGATGTGCATAAGCGGGAGTGCCGAAATCCCCGCAAATGGCCAGCATCGATACGGTGCAATTCACCAGTGCAGCCGAAAGAGGTTGCGTCTGGTAAATCTGGACATTGTTGGCGTTCGGTCCCTGATTGAGAAACAAATTAAAGGCAAACAGGAGGTTGTTTTCAAACTGGACCTCGGCGTAGCCGCTGCCGGCGTACATGCCAAAACTATAGACTTGCTCGTCCGGTCCCAACGCGCCGGTTTGTGAATCAACGGTACGCTGGTTGAAGGTTTCCGAGCCGCTGCCGTGCGGACCGCTGCAGAATATTTCGTCGTAGAGCGTCGTTCCCGCCGGATTAAAGCCCAGGATATCGAGATTGCAGTCGTTGCCGCTTGGGTCGTTGTCCAACGCGTAGGTCGCTTCGGTCACGGGCTGGCTCAGTGAGCCATTGACCGGACTAATAACATTGCGCACGATGGAGTAGTTAGTGGTTTGAGGGCCGGCCGGGCCGATTGCGACGGAATAAAAGAAAGTGCCGGCTGGATTCACCGCCAAGCCCCCTAACTGGTTGGCGTTGGTCGCCTGAACCGGAGTGCTTCCCGGGACACCGGTCGCGTCCGTATCGAACACGTATAACCTCTGGTGTCCGCTGTAATAGGTGGGATTCGCGAGATAGTAGATGAACTGCCCATTCGGCGAAGGTATGAGATCGACATACTTCGCCGCAGGCATCGTCGTGGTCCCAACCGCGGTCACCTGAAAGGTCAGCGGGTCCACGTTGTAGGTGGTGAGCACAGAGTTATCAACCACGTAAAGGACTTGAACGGTTGACGAAGGCGGCGATCCCGCAGGAGGGGATTGGTTCCCGCGGACTATTGAGGCGACGTTCTGGCTGAGGGCAAACGAAGGAATCAACAGAACCAGACAAAGTGGGCGGCGCATACAACCTCCACAATCGGACGCGGTTTGGATGCCGCTATCTAAGGGTGGGTTGCCGGATTGAGGACGGACGGAAATTCCTAAACCTGCTCCTTCGGGTTTTGCCGTATTATGGTAAGTTTCACGGGCAAAATATCTTACAGGAGAAGCAGGCAGGAAGGATGGCCGTGCGCGCCGAAATCGTAAAAATCAATAGTGAGTCCCCTGAGAGTTCGCTGATCAAGTATGCCGCGGACCAGATTCGGGCGGGGGAAGTGCTGGGCATGCCGACGGATACGTTTTACGGGCTGGCGGCCGATCCGTTTAACCTGCGCGCGGTGGATCGCGTGTATGACATCAAGACGCGTTCGCGTCACAAACCGCTGTCGTTGCTTATCGAGAGCGTGGACCATGCGGAGGAGCTGGCGAAAGCGCTGCCCGAGGAATTTTACGCCCTGGCCCGGAAATATTGGCCGGGGCCGCTGACGATCATTGTGAAGGCGGGATCGCGGTTGCCGCTGAAGGTGACGGCCAACACCGGGAACGTGGCGCTGCGCGTGCCGAATGCGAAGATTCCGCTGGCGGTGGTGACGGCGGCGGCTATTCCGATCACGGCGACGTCGGCGAATCTGAGCGGGGCAGCGGAATGCACCAGCGCCGAGCAGGTGCACGAACAACTGCATGGGCGGATCAGCATTATTGTTGACGGCGGAATTTCGCCGCGCGATATTCCATCGACCATTGTCGATCTGACCGATGAAGCGGCGCGCTGGAGGATCATGCGCGAAGGCGCGATTCCCGCGGAAGAGATTTCGACTTTCTTTGCCAAAGGATGAAAGAAGATCTAGCCACCCGAAAGCCAGGCCGCTGGCTGGTGCGGTTGGAAGTGTTAGGAGCGCTGGCGCTGGCGACGTTCCTGGTGCTGACTGCAGTTCGCGTGGTGCATGAAGGGTCGCTGCAGGAAGTACATCCGGCGGATGTGATCGTTGTTTTTGGCGCCGCGGAGTATGCCGGGCATCCCTCGCCCGTGCTGCGCGCGCGTTTGGATCACGCCTTTAATCTTTTTCAGCAAGGGCTTGCGCCGGTGGTGATCACAACTGGAGGTGCGGCTGCCGATCCCAGTTTCAGCGAAGGCGGGGTGGGGCGCGATTATTTGATGCACCGCGGAATTCCCGAGCGAAATCTGATTGCCGAAACGCAAGGTTCCGATACTGCCCAATCGGCGGTGCGAGTGGCGGTGATCATGCGCACCAACGGATTGCATAGCTGTGTTGCGGTCAGCGACGCTTATCACGTTTTTCGGATCAAGCGATTGTTGGAGCACGAGGGCGTTGGGCCGGTGTATGTAGCGCCGCGGCCGGATTCGCGTCCGCGTAGCGTAGTGCAGAGGGCTTATGCGGTGCTGCGCGAGGCTTGCAGTTACCTAGTTTGGAAGCTGGGAATCAGTTAGCGGGCTCCGGCAACCGGGCTTCGGGCTTTGGCTACCGCGCGTCGGCAAACCAGGATTCTCTGCCTTTAGATTTGCGAGGAACCAAATCGGTTCCCGAAGCCCGATAGCCGAAGCCCGAAGCCCGTTCCCCTACCAGCGGCTGCGCTCTCGCAAGCCGGTGATGTGGGCGACGTGATGGCGGCCGTGCCAGGCGTAGAGCGCGAGATTTTTCTCTAAGCTTACTTCGCCGAGGTCGGGATGCCGAAATGTTCGCTTCCATTCATCCGGCTTCAGCGAGCGCAATAGCCTTACCCAGCGATCGTGCAGGGAATCCAGCATAGTCAGCGAGACTTCCACGGGAGTGGTTTGCGTGTCGGCGAGTTGCGCCCAGCGGTCTTCGGCATAGGGCTTGATGGTTGGGTCGTCTTCGGTGAGGGCGAGTTTGAAACGGATGTAGGCGTTGAGATGGCTGTCCGGGACATGGTGCGTGACTTGGCGGACGGTCCAGCCTTCGGGACGGTAAGGTGTGTCGAGTTGCTGGTCTGAAAGGCCTCTGACGGCGGCGCGCAGGTTGGCTGGGGCTTGTTCAATGTCAGCGAGATACTTCTGTTTCTGATCTTCGGTGAGTGGGCCTTCGTAGTGGAACTTTCCGATGGGGAAGCGCAGGTCGGTCATGTTCGTCTCCGATCGAGAGTATTTGTTCACAGATGATCGGGAATGCCCGGAAGGTGCAAGGATAGCTGTTGCCTCCGCCTGCATCTTAGTGTACTATTTGAATGTGTACATGGAGAAACCGCTGCCATGCCGAGAATAGCGGTGGAAGACAATAGCCGGATGTCCCTGCGGATCAGGCGCGAGGAAAAATCTTTGTTGCTGCGTGCGGTGGCGCTGAAGCATACCGACCTGACGGATTTTGTGATTCATCACGCCTTGCGTGCCGCCAGGGCGGTCATCGAGCAAGCGGATCACGTGCAGCTTTCCGAGAGGGATAGTTTGCGGGTGCTCGAGCTGCTGGAGAATCCGCCAGCGCCGAATGCGAAACTGCTGGCGGCTGCCCGGGCATTGCCGAAGCGGCGATAATCGTGACGGCGTGGCATGAAGAGCCGATCAACAGAAAGCATGATCGGGAAGGGTTCGACTGCGGGGAAGAAGCGCTGAATGAATTCCTGCGCCGTTATGCCCGCAAGAGCCACGAGCGGGGTGGGGCGAAAACTTTCCTGGCGATTGACGATTCCAACAAAACCATTCTTGGCTTCTATAGCCTGAGCCCGGCCTCGGTTGACTATGCCCGGACACCGGAGGCCGTATCGCGTGGACTGGCACGCCATGACGTGCCGGGCTTCCGCTTGGCGCGCCTGGCCGTGGATCGCAGGTGGCAGGGACGGGGAATTGGCGGACAACTTTTGCTCGTAGCGGGAAGGCGCTGCTTGTTGGCTGCGGCGGAGGTTGGCGGCGTCGTACTGGTTATCGACGCCAAGAATGCGAGGGTGGCAACGTGGTATGCCAGCTATGGCGCTGTGCCGCTGCTGGACGCGCCGTTGACGTTGATGCTGCCGCTCGCGACGGCCGAGGCCGCGCTTAGGAAGGCGGGAAGATACTGAAGCATGGGTTGGCTCCGTCGTTTGCCGTCTAAAGTAGCCTCTACCTCGGCGAGTTTAAGTTGTTCCACGCACCACGTTTTTGCTTCCTCTTGCGTTGCAAAGAGGCCTCCCTCGCCAGAGGGACTGAGCCTTGCCTGATAGTGCGATGCATCGTTGTGTCTGTTCTTCTCGCCAACAGGCAGAACGTATGCCCGAGGCTTCCCATCTACAATGACGACGGAGCGGTCCCACTTGTAGCTCATGGCTTCCCCAATCCCTTGCTTAGTCAGTGCATTTACTATTATCACGCGGAGATTCGGAACCCGCTTTGTTAACTACAACCCCTAGGGCTTCCACGCTCCAGACCCCATTCCCTCCGGCTTCGCATTTCGGTTCCCCCTGCCCTAAGATTTGTGCATCCAAAGCCTCGCTTGTAGGCTAAACTCGCAACTCTGGGCAGGTTAGGCCCGTGTGCGGAGTTACGCTCGGCCGGACGGCCGAAGGCGGCCGTCCCCACATACCGCGGTGAACGAGAGGGAACTATGGCAGCGTCGGTTTGGTCTGGACACTTGACTTTCGGGCTCATCTCTATGCCAGTGCGCTTGTTTTCGGGCGCGCGCAGCAGCGGGATTTCTTTTAACATGCTGCATCGCACGGATAAGTCCCGGCTGAAACAGCAATACATCTGTCAGGCTGAAGGCGTCGTAGTTGATCGCGCTGACATGGTGAAGGGCTACGAGTTTCGCAAGGACGAATACATCGTCATTGAGCCCGAAGAGATCAAGAAGATCGAGCCGGAGACGGCGAAGACGATGGAGATTCTCGAGTTCGTCAAGGCGAGCGACGTGGATCCAGTTTATTTCGAGTCGTCGTATTACATGATGCCGGAAG
>PLUI01000261.1 GCA_003164855.1 Acidobacteriaceae bacterium | reverse complement strand
ATTCGGCCTTGCCCAAAAGTGTGACGCCGGGCAGATGTGTGGTCAAGCGATCAAAACGGAGCAGCGGAGTGTTGCCGATGCGGTCCAGCAAACTCTGGCCGGGGCGCTCCGTTGCGGCTTCCGGCGCGGCTTCCGGCGCAAGATGAGCGGAGAATGTTGCGGCCATCCGGGCTGAACTCTGACTCATGATCGAACGATTTTCCCGTGACTAACGTAATTATGCAAGAACCGGCCAAACAGGCTATGTAGTATGGTGTCCTTAGATGACACAGATTGCAAGTCCGATGCAGCGGAATAAGGTGTGGGCGGTTTTTGCGCAGGCTGCATCTAAATGAAGGATTGGAAACGAGAAGATGCCTAAAGCGATAGAAGCACGAACTTACGAAGAAGCGCTGGGGTGGTTGCGGGATCACGGCTTCGATTTGACGGAAGCGCCGGGAACGAACGGGCGCGTCTTCCTCAGGAAATATAATGTGTCGGCCGCAATTCAGAAAACGGACGAAGACGGGGTAAAGATTTTCGCGTACCCAGGATACTTGATTGGCAGTGAGATTTCGAAGCTGGTGAATCGCGGATACCAGCAGTTTCTGAAGAACTCGAAGACGGAAGTTCCGGCGACCGCCGATCATCTGAAGGCGCTGCAGTCGTTTGCAGAAGAGCTGAAAGTTGGGCTTGGGCTGCCCAGCCTTTACAACGAGTCGCTGGGGACGGTGAGCGATTCCTACCATTACGACCGGCTTAAAGACGATGACAAGGCGCCGGTGGATCGTCCGAAGCGGCCTTGGGAAGTTGCGGGGAAAGGGGCCGCGGGGAAAGCGGTCGCGGCAAAGAAGGGGCGCGCGTAAACCTTTCAGCGGCCTGTTTCAAAATCTTCCATAGAACTCGTCTCTCATGCGAAACTGGTGCGCTCTGGTTTGCCAGACGCGGAGGTTTGCATGCGCAGTGCATTAGTCCGCTCCCTTCTTTTCTTTCTTCCGATCATGCTGCTTGCAAGCAGCGGTGGAGTCCGCGCGCAGGTCACGGCCGGCGGCAATGAAGGGCCGAAGGATGCCATCGAGCATGTATTGCGGGTCCAGCAGGAGGCGTGGAACCGGCATGATCTGGAGGGCTTCATGGCGGGCTACTGGAATTCTTCGGAGCTGACATTTTTCTCTGGCGCGAAAGAGCATGATGGATGGCGGGCCACGATTGACCGTTATCGGGCGACCTATGCGAGTCCGGGTCATGAGATGGGGAAGCTGGAATTCTCAGGCTTGCGGATCGAGATGCTGGGCACGGATGCGGCGTTTGCCCGCGGGGCGTGGCAGTTGACGATGTCCGATGGGAAAACGCCGCATGGACTGTTCACGCTGGTGTTTCGCAGGTTTCCGGAGGGATGGAAGATTGTGCACGACCATACTTCGGTGGCGGAGTGAACTGCTCCTAGCTTCTCTTTGCTCGAACTTGGACTCGGGTGCCTTCGGGGAGTTTGCCGTTTATTAATTCCACTACGCCGTTGCGGATTATGCCTTCCAGTTCCTGCGGGATAAGACTTGAGTCTCTTGAAACATGCACGGGCGAGTCGCCTGCGGCCACAGGTTCCTTGCCTGCGTCGGTGATCGCGGGCGAGGGCGTCCGCGCCACACTGCGTCCCATGCCTTTGTCCATGGCCTGATTGGCGAGGCGGTCGGCTTCGGTGTTGTGTTCGCGAAGGGCATGGCCGATGGAGAACCATTCGAGTTGAGCGATTAATTCCTTGGCGCGGCCGTGGAGATCTTGGAGTGTTGCGTTTTTGACTTTGTAGATGCCTTTGATCTGGCGGACCAGCAGTTCGGAATCGCTAATCAGCTTGAGGGCTTTGGGGCCGTGCTGAAGGGCGTATTCGAGGGCGGCGATGAGGCCCTGATACTCGGCGAAATTGTTGGTCTGGTGGCCGAGGTACTCGCTGAGATGGGCGACCTTTTTCCCTGATTGATCCTGGATGACGACGCCGAAGCCGGCGGGTCCGGGATTGCCGCGGGCGCCTCCATCGCTGTGGGCGACGAGGTAGTGCTCGGGGGGATTCTCGCGGGAGGCGTTTTCCCGCTGCGAAAAAAGAGATCTGGTTCCGGTGCTGCGAGGGTATGGCATGCTGACGAGTTTACAACGGCGCGCTGGATTGTCTGTCCCTGCAAGCATGAACCAAGGTCCCTCGCGATGCTCGGGATGACAAGGGCTTTTGTGCACGCCACAGTCCCAACTTGTATCAGCGGCCGGCGGCCAGGCGCGTCGCCAATCGCGAGGGTAAATTGGCGGCGAAGATGCGGTCTTGCGCGGCTTTCAGGTTGTAGGGTGTGCGATGGAAGTGGACGATTTGGGCTTCCGTGTCGAACAAGGCGAAGGCAGCGCGCCAATCTCCGTCGCGGGGCTGTCCGACGGAGCCGGGATTGATCAGGTAACGCGTGGAAGATTTCAGTTGCAAGGAGACGGACTCGGCTTGTCCGACGGTGCGGTACTCGGGACGGAAGCCATCGGCGCTGGAGCCGTTGGCGAAGAATCCACCTTGCAGGTGGGTGTGTCCGAAGAAGGTGATGGGCGTAGTGAGCGTGATGAGCGGAACCAGGGCGTCGCCGATCGAAACCACGTAGGCGTCTTCATCGCCGGGTGAGCCGTGAACCAGTTGCACGTGGGGGAAATCCTCCAAGGGGAGTGGGCCTTGCGGCAGTGAGTGCAACCAATCGAAATGTTCTGGAGTGAGTTGGTCACGGGTCCAGATAGCGGCGGCGGCGGCCAGGGGATTGAAATCATCGAGTTCAAGCAAACCGGTTGCGGCCTTGTCATGATTGCCGCGGACAAAAATTTTGCCCAGGGCGCGAGAGCGATCGATGACTTCGTTGGGCGAGGCGCCGTAGCCGACGACATCGCCGAGGTTGGCTACGAGGTCGTAGGCGGGAGCCCCGGCCAGGCAGGCCTCCAGGGCTTCGAGGTTGGCATGAATGTCGCTAAGCAGCAGTATGCGCAATAGACACCAGACGGATGGCGATTATAGAACGAGTGGGACGGAAGAGGATACACGGGCAGCGGTTATTCCGCCATCGCTATTTCGAATTGACGACCGGGCAGCGGGCCCAGTGCTCCGCCGCAACGAGCGCGAGCGGAGGGAAAGCGCGGGTGCATTCGGGTATACGGAATCCGCAACGCGGCTCGAAGGCGCAGCCCGGAGGCATGGCGTGCAGCGGCGGAACTGCGCCTTCGATGGTTCCCAGCGGACAGTCGCGCTGGGTCTTAAGGTCGGGCACGGCTTGCAGGAGACCGCGAGTATAAGGATGTGCGGGAGCGTGAAAGATTTCATGTTTGCCGGCCAGTTCGACGACGCTTCCGGCATACATTACGGCGACGCGGTGAGCAACCTGCGAGACCACGGCGAGATCGTGCGAGATGAAAAGCATGGCCAAGCCGAACCGGGAGCGCAGGTCCGCGAGCAGATCGAGGATCTGGGCCTGGATGGTGACATCGAGGGCGGTGGTGGGTTCGTCGGCGATGAGCAGTTGAGGACGGTTCACGATGGCCATCGCGATCATGACACGCTGGCGCATGCCGCCGGAGAGTTGATGAGGATAATCGCGGGCGCGGCGCTGGGGCTCGGGGATGGCGACGTCGTTCATGGCCTGGACGGCGCGTTTCTGGGCCTCGCTTCTTGAACGGGAGCCGTGAGCGAGCACGGCCTCGGCGATCTGGTCGCCAACGCGCATCACGGGATTGAGGGCGGTCATTGGCTCCTGGAAAATCATGGCGAGGCGCGAGCCGCGCAACTGGCGCATGGAGTCGTCGGGAAGCGTGGCAAGATTCCGAGCGGAGCCATTCTCGGCAAGGAGGATGTCGCCGGAAACTCGTGCCTGCGGCGGAAGCAGGCGCATGATGGCGAGGGACGTGATGGATTTGCCGGAACCGGATTCGCCGACCAGGCCGAGGACTTCGCCGGGAGCGATGGAGAAGTTGAGGTCGCGGACGGCGGGAAGAATTTGAACGGGCGAGTCGCCCGTTCCCACACGAGATCTGGTGGGGAATTCGATACTCAAGTTGCGGATGTCGAGAAGCGGGGGCACGGTTTCATGTTAGCAGCGAAGAGTCGCCCTGCGGGCGAAGGACAGCCGTGGCGGCTGTCCCTACATGGGTGTCGATTGCCATCGGCAGGTGAATCTTCCCAATCTCCGGGCGCATCTTTTATGCTTACACCTATGAGCAAGATTCACATCCCTACACCTTTGCGGCAGTATGTTGGAAAACAATCCACGGTGGAAGTAAAGGCCTCGACCGTGGGCGAAGCTTTGAACGCGCTGCTGGCGCAGCATCCGGAGTTGCGGCGGCATCTGTACACGGACGACGGAAAGCTGCGGGCCTTCGTTAATCTTTATGTTAATGATGAGGACATTCGCTATCTGCAGAAGGAGGCGACCGAGGTGAAGGAAGGTGATAACATTTCCATTGTGCCTTCCATTGCCGGAGGGGCGCCTGGTGAACGCAGGCTTTCGAAGAATCGGGAATAAAGGGTTGAATCCTGCCGCCACAAACCGCTGTTGTATCTGTCCTGCCTGTTGTTAGCGTCCGACCTCTGCCGGAACGCATTTCAGAATTCAATCGAGGATTTTATGGCTACGATCACCACAGAAATTCCAGTGACACTCAGTAAAGACGAAATCCTGCGCTACTCGCGCCACTTGATCATGCCCGAGGTCGGCATGGAGGGACAGCAGAAGCTGAAGGCGGCGCGCGTGCTGTGCATTGGCACGGGAGGACTGGGATCGCCGCTGGCTTTGTATCTTGCGGCGGCGGGCGTGGGCACGCTTGGCCTGGTCGATTTCGATGTGGTCGATTACACCAACCTGCAGCGGCAGATCATTCACTCGACTGCCGATGTGGGGCGGAAGAAACTCGATTCCGCGGCGGATAAATTGACGGGGATCAATCCATTTTTGAATCTGCGGAAGTTCGACATGCGGTTGAGCAGCGAGAATGCGCTGGAACTCTTTCGCGACTTCGACATTATCGCCGACGGCACGGATAACTTTCCTACGCGCTACCTGGTGAACGATGCGTGCGTGCTCACGGGCAAGCCGAATGTTTACGGATCGATCTTTCGTTTCGAAGGGCAGGCGAGCGTGTTTGCTATGGAAGATGGGCCGTGCTACCGCTGCCTTTATCCCGAGCCGCCGCCGCCGGGGCTGGTTCCATCGTGCGCGGAGGGTGGAGTGCTGGGCATTTTGCCGGGGTTGGTGGGCGTGATGCAGGCCACGGAGGTGATCAAGCTGATTCTGGGAGTGGGCGAGCCGCTGATTGGGCGATTGCTGCTGATTGATGCGCTGGGCATGAAGTTCCGCGAGCTGAAGCTGAGGAAGAATCCGGATTGCCCGGTCTGCGGGACGCATCCTACGGTCACGAAGCTGATAGACTACAACGAGTTTTGCGGAATTCGCGGGGAGGAAAAACCGGTGGGGAATGGAGTTCCGGAAATTCAAGTGGAAGAGCTGAAGCGTCGTCTGGACGCAAAAGAGGATCTCTTCGTGCTGGATGTGCGCGAGCCACACGAATATCAGATTTGCAACCTTGGCGGACACCTGATTCCGCTGAACGATTTGCCGAAGCGCGTGAATGAACTGGATTCGAGCCGCGAGATTGTTGTTCATTGCAAAATGGGCGGTCGCAGCGCGAAAGCGGTCGCTTTCCTGCAGCAGGCGGGTTTCAAGAAAGTGCATAATCTGGCGGGCGGGATTACTGCGTGGGCGGAGCGAGTGGATCCGAAGGTGCCGAAGTATTAGGGCAGTTGTCAGTGGTCAGTTGCCAGTTTCGGAAAGGGAGCGCTAGGCGCTCCCTTTTTCAGGTGGTAAAGCACTCCAAAGCAAATCCTTGTCGAGTCTTCACGTTTCGTATCAGGGTATGGCTTTAGCCATACCGCTCCAAAGCGAGCGGGGAAATGGGCTTTAGCCTCTGTGGTGGGGCATCAAGTTCGAATCCCGGATGCGCCGAGGAATAAGCATACTGCTCCGGCTCGGCAACAATATGCTCTGCCACGGGATTGTTTCGAATATATTCGCTGGTGCGCAGGAATGCGTTGGCATCGAGGATCCGCGCCTCAGAGAAGCCTTTTTGCCATACTGGCGAAGGAAACCCAAATTCCCTTCCTGCCCTGAAAGCAAATCCGCCCTTAATGAACTGCACTGCACGTTCAATGGTTAGATCGCATTCCACCGTTAGCAGAACATGGAAGTGATTGGGCATGACTACGAATTCGTGAAGCCGGAATTTTCTCTGGGCGCGATATTCATAAAATACACGGACCAACAATGAAGCAGACCGCTCTGTCTGGAGAAGATTTTTTTTGCCGAATATCGAGGATGTGACGAAGAACGTGCGAGCACCGGCAGTAGAGCACTGCGGGTCGGCGTGACGACGCGGAATGGACATAGCAGCGGCTAAAGCCGGCCTCTTTTTCCCTCGGGTTCGGCACGCCTGAAAGGCGTGCCCTGATACGAATCTCTATATATCCGAACAGTCGGATTCATTTGTGACGGTTGTCACAGGACTAAAGGATTTTCGGCATCGGACATCCAAACTGGGAAGATTCATATCAGAATGTCGCTTTATAGCCGTACCGCCTTGGTTCGTATAACCGAGCCGCCTTCAGGCGCTGCCGCGGACTCCTTCCCTAAAATGGGGCCTGAGCAGCGGCTGAAGCCGAATCCATGGTTCGGGACAGGTTCGGCACGCCTGAAAGGCGTGCCCTGATACGAATCGGTTGACAATTCTTCAGTGCAGAGGATAATGGCGTGTTCTTGGGCCCCCAAACATTCTGAGGTTTATTATGACAGGGAGGGTCTCCTTGAAAATTTCTCTGCATATTGTTTTTGCGGCGTTGTTTCTACCCTGCCTCTCGGTAGGTCAAACCACGTCTCAGCACTCTCCTGCTGGCTCAACGACGCAGCAGGCGGTTCAAGAGCAGTCCACGCAGACAAACTTCACATCGACAAAAGGATTTGTGCTCGAGGAGGAGACGCCTGTAAGGCTGCGGCTCAATCGGACCATTTCGTCGGCGGATGCACACGTGGGCGACACGCTGGACTTTGAGGTCTTGGATGACATCACTGTGAACGGCACGCTCGTGATTCCAAAGGGAGGGCTAGCATTTGCGACAGTTACCGAAGCGCAGGCCAAGAGGAGAATGGCTCGTGGAGGAAAACTGGATATAAACATCGATTACGTGAAGTTGGTGAGTGGCGATAAAGCGGCTCTGCGAGCGGTTAAGGATGTCAAGGGCGGCGGGCACACCGGCGGGATGGTGGGTGGCATGGTGGCAACAAGTCTCATATTTTTTCCTGCCGCGCCTTTTTTCCTGTTTATGCACGGCAAGGATATCAGCATTCCGAAGGGCACTGAGATCACGGCTTATGTGAACGGAGACATGAAGCTGGATCTGGCAAAATTCCAGACAGCCGCGCCGGCCAGTGATATGGCACAAGGCGCGGCGGCAAACGGGGCCCACGAAAATAGGGCTTCCGCCTCAGCTAAGCTGCAAATGGGTTCCGATCCGCCGGGCGCTGATATCGAAGTCGATGGCAGTTTCGTGGGCAACACGCCTTCCGATGTGCAGGTTACTGAGGGAGATCACACGGTCACGGTGAGGAAAGCTGGCTTCAAGGATTGGGAACGGAAGCTGAAGATTACGGCCGGGAGCAGCGTACACCTGAATGCGGATCTGGAAAAAATTCAGAACCCGTAAGGCCGATTCATGGAAATAGTGCGCCTCGCTGCGCCCAGCGGGACAGCCGAGGCGGCTGTCCCACACGAGCACCTTCTGCTGGAGGTTCCCACATGTACATTTTCCACCGAAATTGAACGCTTGCATTTTTCCTGCAAGGCGGCATAATTACGAGTTTCCTTCCCCCCGGGAGGCTTCATGCCGCTATTCGGTCGGTTCCCGCGCTGCGCCGTAGTGTGTTTGTCGGGGACGTTTGCATCCATCAAGACTTTCTTCCTTGCCCTGATCAGCTTAATGCTAGCCGCTGTGCCTTTGGCGGCACAGAATGCTCAGCCGATGGCGCCTAACTCCGACCCAACCTATCAGGCCTTGCGCAATCTCGCGCTCAGCGGGGAAGCGGTGAGCGTGACTAATGTTGATCTCAAGCGCGATGTGGGTACGTTTCATCTTCGCTCTGGCACTGTGTGCTTTACTGCGCCAGTGCAAGGCAAAGTGACAGGTGCGGTATTTGTGGGGGACGGTAATTTTGTGATTGCGCCGCCGCCCTCCGAACTGGGCATGCTGAAGTTGCTGACCAAAGAAAACGAGTTCAGCGAAAACTTCAGCCATTTGGCGCTGCGATTTACTGACTCGACCTACGAGGAAATCAAGACTGGAGCAACTCCAGCCTCGGGGGGATGCGACGCCGGGTTGCTGAGGGATAGCCAGAACGCGATGCGCCATGGCCGGACTTTGAAGCACAACCTCGAGGTTCGAATCCTCGAGGACGTGCTCAGCACGGAGCCCGGCGGGTTGTTTGTGGCGTTTGTGCATGGCAAGCGCTACAACGACAAGGAGATTTTCGTGATCGATCCGCAAGGGGCGCGATACGTCATGGGAGAAGAAGTTGGATTGATGACGTATGACGAGAATAAGTATGGTGTTTGGGCGGGCTTTCCTCTCTCCGGCTGGTACAAAAGAGGCACGGTGGGCACGCCGATCCGGATTGTACATCAGCAACTGGATACGACCATTGAGAAGAACGCCAATTTGAGCGGGAAAGCGACGACCACATTTGTATCGCAGATCAATGGGTTGCGGGTGGTTCCGTTCGATCTGTTCCGCACGTTGCGAGTGCAGAGTGTGAGCGCCGATGGACGGCCGCTGTCGTTTGTCCAGGAAGACAAGAATGACGACGCCGACTTCGCGGTAATCTTGCCGCAGCCGCTGGCGGCGGGTGAGAAGTACACCATCACGACCACATATAGCGGGAAAGAGGCAGTGAGTGATGAGGGCGGCGGCAATTATTATCCGGTATCGCGGGAGAACTGGTATCCGAGCAACCCTGGCGCTTCGTTCGGAGAATATGCGTTGTATGACATGACCTTCCGCATTCCCAAAGGCATGAAGATGGCGGCTACCGGCGAACTGGTGAGCGAGAACAACGATGGTGGACAGAATGTGAGCGTATGGAAGAGCGAAGCTCCGCAGACGGTTGCGGGATTTAATTTTGGCCGGTTCAAGATGGAAGAAGTGAAGCTGACCAAGCCTGAGTATCTGGTGCAGTCGCTGGCCAATCAGGATCCGCCAAACTGGGTGCGAAGCCTGCAGCGGGTAGCTAGTGGCGATGCACTTCCCATGCAAGGCTCGCACATGAGCGAGGGCGGTGCGCTGGGTACGATGAATACGACCCTGCTGAACAAGAAAGCGCTGGCCGAGGGCGAATTGGCGGTGGAACTCTACACGGATTACTTCGGGCCATCATTGTTCAAGCATCTGCAGATTACGCAGCAAACGGATTGCCGGTATGGCCAATCGTGGCCGGAGCTGGTTTGGATTCCCATGTGCTATTTCTTCGATACCACGGTGCGGCACCAACTGGGGATGGATTTTGGCGACCGCGGTTATTGGAAGGTGGTAACGCCGCACGAAGTCGCTCACCAATGGTGGGGGCACACGGTGGGGTTCAGTTCTTACCGCGATCAGTGGATGAGCGAGGGCTTCGCGGATATGTCTGCATCGATCTACCTATTCAACATTGAAAGGAGTCAACAGAAGTTCATCAGTTTTTGGAACGATGAGCGGGAGTTGCTGCTGGAACGCAACGCCGACGGGTTCCGCGCGATCGATGCCGGGCCGGTGACCATGGGTTATCGCATGAGCAATTCGCGAACCGGTTTTGACTTGACGCGGCGGCTTATCTATCCCAAGGGCGCGTACATTTTGCACATGATTCGGATGATGATGTGGGACCGTCAGACCGGCGACAAGCGGTTTAAGGAGACCATGCACGATTTCGTCACAACTTATAGCGGCAAGGTTGCTACCACCGAAGACTTCAAGGCCATGGTGGAAAAACATATGACCAGAGACATGGACATGGAGGGGAACCAGAAGATGGACTGGTTCTTCAACGAATATGTGTATGGCACGCAGTTGCCCTCGTACAAGCTGGATTATTCCTTCGATACCGGGGCGGATGGTGACGTGGTGTTCAGCTTCAAAGTGACGCAATCGAAGGTGAGTGAGAATTTTCGCATGCCAGTGCCGATTTACTTTGAGCTGGCGGACGGTAACGTAGCCTTTGTGGGGCGGGCCAAGCTGACGGGAGATGCTTCGACGGAGCAGAGAGTTCCGATGAAGGGGTTGAAGGCGAAGCCGCGCCGGGCTCTGCTTAATTACTACGACGACGTGCTGGCCTCGCCCAACTAGGGCGGAAAGAACGGGAGCACTGTCTGTGCTCCCGTTATTGTCGATTGCTGAAAGTTACTTGCTGGAACCGCCGGCTTGCATGCTGTCGCTGGCTTCGCCGAAGTCCAGAGCGAGCTTCTTGCCTCCGAAGCGGAGGCCGGTCAGGGAGTTTGGTCCACTGTCATTCTTACGGGTCACAGCCGCATCGCTGGATGCAGGCGCTTGTAGTTCAACTAGATGCGCGGACACTTTTGCGACCACGTTCTTGCCTTGCATAATGTTCAGCTCGACGTTGGGGCCGCTGCCTTCCCACTGAACTCTGTAGTCCCCTGGCTTCAGGGTTGTTCCGTTGACGGTGACAGGATTGGCAAGTTGCAAACTGGCTTTGGTTGCGGCAAACGCGCTCATCGCCAGAACCAGCGCCAACCCCAGTACGATGCTCTTCGAAACTGTCGCGAACTTCATGACTGCTCCTTGATTTCTTCCCCGAATCTCGTCGGGGAGCGGCTGGGGCGGCCCGGTTCATGACTTGCGCGAGAAAACGTTTGTGTTTTGCCGCGAATCGCCTACAATGCATTCGCTGGGGTTCAGCAGACAAGCCGCAAGGCTTATCTCGCTGTGCATGGGGTTCTGCCACCTGGGCCGCCAAACCGAGAGTGAAAGAATCCCTAACCCCGCAAAAATCCTGCGTCAAAAAACCTTGCCAGCTTTCTACGCCGGCTGCCTACTCCTATTACTACGAAAGTGCCTCATCGAAAGTTCCGTGGTGCGGGTACGAAGTTTCTAGTTAACTTCCGATCACGCATTATTGGACGAAGCGTGCGCATTTCCGGTAGCAAGAAAGCTCAGGGAGTTCGTACTTAAGAGCGCGGAACAGCAGCGGTGTGTTCTGTCTGGGAGTGAGCAGCATTAACCTCGGCGGCTAAAGCCAGTTCTGAAAACTAACGAGGATCGCAGCGCTAAAAGCGCTGCGCCACCCAAAAGCAACTCTCGCGCGCGCAAAATCGACTCTAGCGCTACTCCGAGAACTAGTCTGCGTCGCCGTGCTGGCGCTCGACTGACCAGATGCTGGCTTGATCTTTTTCGAATGGATAGACGTGAACCATCCAGTTGAAGATTACGGGATGGAAAGTTCCGCCGGCGGCATCGCAGGCTTCCTGGGTGGTGATCGATCCCCTTAAACCAAACTGCGGATGCGGGATCAGATATTCGCTCTTTCGCCCTGCGGGTGCGGTGCAGAAATTTACGTGTTCATGCCATTGCGCGATGCTCAGCGGAACACGCTCGTCCAGTTGATCTTCGCCGAGACGCTTGGGAGCCGTATACATCACGCCGATCAGTTTGTAGTCGTCGCCGTGTTTTTCATAGAGCAGAGATGTGGGGTGCTCGGGATTGAAACTGAAAGCCGCTTCAAATGCATATTGGTAGTTGGTGAAGTGATACATCTTCTGCGGAAGTTCAGGATGGAAAATCTTGAAGCCGTCGGCCAGCGCGGCATGATAGTCGATATATTTTGTTGAAGCTTTGCGCGCGGCTTCCACGATCTGCCGGGCGCGCTCGGCGTCGCCGGGCTTGGCGGGACGCAGGGCCGTCATCTTCATGTGCGGGCCCATATCCATGTGACCTTCCATGGAATGCATGGCGTGCATGCTGGCGTCGGCATCTTTATCGTCTTTATCTTTATCTTTCTCGCTATCGCTACCCATGGACATGCCTTTCATGTTCGACATGTCATGAGCCGGCATGTCCATGCCCGGCATGTTCTGCTGCGCACTGGGTTGGGCGTTGCCACCCGATGGCTGCTGCTGGCCCCAGGCAACGCTGGCCAGCAGGAAAAACGAAATCAGAAAGACAATTCGGTCTCGCATAGTAAATCTCCCTACATACTCAGTTTGTATTAACCCTGCCGCAGCTTAGTTGTTTCTGCAAGCGATCCGAAGTTACCGGGATTACTGAGGTAATTATCGCTGAATCAAATCTGAAGCTCGAATGAAAAGTTCGCCTGAGTCCATCTCTTGCTACGAGCGAGGATGCGCCGGATTCAAGCGCCAGATTCCGGCATTCAAGTATGTGGCGTAAGTAACCCATAACAGGTAAGGCAAGAGGAGGGCGGCGGAGAAGATTGAGATTCGCCAGAACAAAATTATGCAAGCGAGAATTGAAGTCCACAGAAAGACGATCTCGATCAGGGCCAAGCCGGGGGCGCGTAGTCCGAAGAAAATCACAGACCATGCGGCGTTCAGGGCGAGTTGAACCAGAAAAATTGTAATTGCCGGCGCCGCTCCGGACCAGCCGTCGCCCAGTCGCCAAACGTTCCAGGCAGCGATCGTCATCAGCAAATAAAGGACGGTCCACACCGGGCCGAAGTACGATGCGGGGGGATGGCCGGGCGGCTTTCGAAGCGAGGGATACCAAATGCGAACGGAGCGCGCGGTGAACGCAGATGCAATTCCGGCGGCAGAGAAAGTTAGCGCAACGAATGCGGCCAGCGCAATGAGCAGGTTTCTCGACAAGGCACCATTTTACTGAATTGGTTCGGAGACGTGCTCGTGAACGATGAGCCACTTCCCGTCCTGATTTTCGAAGACTACGGTCCAGCGGAAATTGCCCATTTCAATTTTGCCGGCTTTACTAGTCATCTCCTCTTTTATGGTGGCGGTGGCCCAGAGCAAATCTGCATGCGGGTGAATGTCGAGGTCATCGTTCACCGTGAACTTGGCGCTCTTGTAGCCGGAGAGCTCGGCCTTTACTCCATTTTGGTATTCATCCCAGCTGCCATATTTCAAGGGAGCGATATCGAAGAAGGTGTGCGGGCCGCTGGCATAGTATTTGGCCACGTTGGCGGAGTCGAGGGTGGACCAGCCATCCCAGATCTTCTGCATGTAAGCTTTGTCGGGAGCGGGGCCGGCTGGAGTTTTTTTCGCGGCAGGCTTAGGGGAGTTCGCGAAACTGGAGAATGAGAGAGCTAGCAGGCATAGCGAAACCGCTAAAAAGCGCTTCATGGTTGAGTTCCTTTTAGGGTGCAACCTTGGGGTGCAACCCTCGGGGTGCAACGAAGATCGGCGGAATTCTCGCACATGGATGGGCAATCCGCAAAGCGTGCATTGACCGATTTCCACGGCACACGCTAAAATAGTTGAGTTTGCCTGTACACGCCGACCCGTTCTGGGGACGCCTGCCCTGGCTGCTGAAGCGCCGGGGCGGAGAACACAGCAAGCAGAGAAAGTTCAGTGGGCGCCATGATTGCGCGCGTGTGCGCGTGAAGCGTGCCTGATGAACTGGTTTTTCACGACATTTTGATGGAGGCAGACGTATGTACGCGGTCATCCGCGCCGGTGGAAAGCAGTACCGGGTGGCGCCCGGGGATGTAATTCGAGTGGAGAAACAGGCTACGGGAACCGATGGCCGGGTGGACTTCTCCGACATTTTGGCGGTCTCGGGCGGAGAAGGACAAATCGGCAAACCGGAATCGGAAGCGCGCGTTGTCGGTGAGGTGGTGGAAGAGGGACGCAGCCCGAAAATCCTGGTCTTTCATTACAAACGGAAGAAGCAATATAAGAAGTTGCGCGGGCACCGGCAGTCTTACACGGCAGTGCGCATTACTGAGATTGCTTTTGGTGGACAGAGCTTCAAGGCTCCGGAAGTGGCGAAAAAGCAGCCCAAGGTGAAGAAGGCCGCAGCCGAGCACGAGGCTGACTCTGAAGTGAAGAGCGCCAAGGGACACGCGAAGCATGCGAAGAAGAAGGCTGCTCCAAAGAAGGCGGCAAAGAAATCGGCCGCCAAGAAAAAGAAGTAACCGTTATCTTTAAAATCGAAGACTGAGAGTTGATCGATGGCACATAAAAAAGGGCAAGGAACCTCACGAAACGGCCGCGATTCGAACGCGCAGCGGCTAGGATTCAAAGCATTTGGCGGGCAAATCGTGCCCGGCGGAACCATCATCGTGCGGCAACGAGGAACGCGCGTGAAACCGGGGCTCAACGTAGGCCGCGGCAAAGATGACACGCTTTTCGCCAAGATTACGGGCCGAATTAAGTTTCTGAACAAAGGTTCGATGGGAAAGTTCGTGATGGTCGAGCCGATGGAAGTGATGGAGTAATCGCGTCCGTTTGCTGAAGCGGTTTTGCGCTTTGGCGGCCGCGGTGAGCTGTGCGACGCGGCTTGAGCCTCGCCTTCGGGACGGGGCTTTTTGTTTTGTCGGCAATTTTTTGTCAGGCAGTGAAAGCGATCATGTTTATCGATGAAGCGAAAATTCGGGTGAAGGCGGGGGACGGTGGCAATGGCTGCATGGCCTTCCGCCGAGAAAAATATGTTCCGCGCGGCGGGCCTTCGGGCGGCGATGGCGGCAAGGGCGGGGATGTGATCATGGAATCCAGCGAACGGCATAATACGCTGGTTCACTTCCGCTTCAATCCCGAATACAAGGCGGAGCGCGGGCGGCACGGCGAAGGTTCGAACAAGACCGGCCACGAAGGCGAGGATGTTCTGCTCAAGGTTCCCGTGGGAACGATTGTGTATGACGAAGAAACCGGCGAGAAAGTGTTCGATTTTTCCGGTCCGGACCAACGGATGGTGATTGCTCGCGGCGGCCGCGGGGGCCGCGGCAATGCGCGCTTCGCCACTTCGGTGCATCAGGCTCCGCGCGAGCATGAGCCGGGGCGTCCGGGAGAAGAACACAACTATCGGCTTGAGCTGAAGTTGCTCGCCGACGTGGGGCTGGTGGGTTATCCGAACGTGGGCAAGTCGACTTTGATCTCAAGAATCTCGGCGGCGCGGCCAAAAATCGCGGATTATCCTTTCACTACTTTGGAGCCGAATCTGGGCGTGGTTGCGGTGGGCGATCTGAATAATGAAATCAGCTTTGTGGTGGCTGATATTCCGGGCTTAATCGAGGGCGCGCATGCCGGCTCTGGGCTGGGCACGCAGTTCTTGCGGCATATCGAGCGCACGCGCCTGCTGGTTCACCTGGCCGATGTGTCCGACGCGAGTGGACGCGCCGACGTGGTGAAGGATGTGGAAGTGATTCTCGGCGAACTGGCGAGCTTTGGCGCGCACCTGGAAGATAAGCCCATGATTATGGTTGCGTCGAAGATCGACGTGGCCAACAAAGACAAAGTGGCGGCGTTGAAACGTTATTGCAAGAAACACAAACTGAAGCTTTATGAAATTTCAGCGGTGACGGGAAAAGGAATCGAAGAGTTGAAGTACGCCATGGCCAAGGAAGTAGACGCTCTGCGCGAGCAGGCGCAGCAGCAGGCCGAAGGGGCGGATAGCTAGTACCAAGTACCTAGTACCGAGAAGCGCAGTTTAACTCGGTACTCAGGACTAGGTACTCTAGATTTACGCGCGGGGCAGTTGCGAGCCGTGCTGGAAGTGATATTGAAGAATCTTCGCTGCCAGGGCGGGCGGCATCTCCTCTCCTGTGGTTTTGACGGTGCGCACGATTTCTCCACGGCAAACCACCTCCGTGGGGGAAAGGCCGGCGATTTCAGCTGGCAGCACCAGATTAATTTCGAGTTGCACATTCGGCTGCAAGAGATCCTCCGCCTGAAACAGCATGCCGGAGCGGCTGATATTTCTGGTTTCGCCTGCGTGCCATTTTTCTTCGTCCAGACGACGATATTTCAAAGGCAAGTGAACTTGAAAACGGGGCGCGCGCAACAACGGCGCTTGTTCCGTGCCTTGCGCCGCCGAATCGCGAGCGGCAACAGCTGGCACATCAGCCTCACGTCCCGCGGGAATGGAATCCAGCACTTCACGAACTTTATTTTTCAGCTCGCGGAGAGTGAAGGGTTTTTGAAGCAGGCGTACGCCCGCGTCCAGCGTGCCGTTGTGGCCGATTACATTTTCCGTATAGCCCGACATGTAAAGTATTTTTGTCTGCGGACGAATTTCCGAAATCCGCTGCGCAAGCTCGCGGCCGTTCATGCCGGGCATAATTACGTCGGTTAACAGCAGGTGAATCGCGCCCTGGTGCGCGAGAGCGATCTGCATAGCCCTCGTCCCGTCCGCTGCTTCGATCACCGTATAGCCTTGCTTCTCCAAAAACTGCCGGGCGAGGTAGCGCAGATTGGCTTCGTCCTCTGCCAGCAGGATAGTTTCGGTTCCGGGAGCGGTGAAAGCAGCCTCGTTAGCGGCCACGACCCGCGCGGGTTCCGCTCTCTCCGCGACCCGCGGCAAATAAATTTTGAACGTGGTGCCTTTGCCAGGTTCGCTGAAAACCCAGACGTAACCGCCGCTTTGCTTGATGATTCCGTACACGGTGGAGAGTCCCAGCCCGGTTCCCTTCGGCCCCTTGGTGGTGAAGAAAGGTTCGAAGATATGGGATTGAGTTTCCGTATCCATGCCGAGGCCAGTGTCGCTGATGGAAAGCAGCACGTAATCTCCGGCGCGGAGCGGAGCGTGAAAACGGGCGTACTCTTCGTCGAGTGAAACGTTCGAGGTCTCGATGGTGAGCTTGCCACCGGAGGGCATGGCATCGCGTGCGTTCACGGCGAGGTTCATGATGACTTGATCGATCTGGCCGGCGTCGGCTCGCACGGCGCCGAGCGAAGCAGCCGGCACCATGATGAGATCGATATCCTCGCCGATGACGCGAGTAAGCATCT
Organism: Acidobacteriaceae bacterium; assembly: GCA_003164855.1. Classification (GTDB taxonomy): domain Bacteria; phylum Acidobacteriota; class Terriglobia; order Terriglobales; family Acidobacteriaceae; genus Sulfotelmatobacter. Next base: position 17,456 of record PLUI01000261.1, on the reverse strand, counting down.
TGAGGTTTTCCGTGACCACGCCGTTCAAATCAAGGACCTTGGGTGCGAGCATCTGCTTGCGGCTGAAGGCGAGAAGCTGACGGGTGAGCGAAGAGGCGCGTTGCGCGGCGGCGGCGATTTCCTGCGCGGGACCGCGCAGAGTCGGATCGGGACCCAGGCGATCCAGGAGAAATTCCGAGTAACCGGAAATCACCATCAGCAGGTTGTTGAAGTCGTGTGCGATGCCTCCGGCGAGCCTGCCGACGGCCTCCATTTTCTGGGACTGCCGGAGTTGCTGCTCAAGAGCGCGACGCTCGGTTACATCTTCGGCGAACAGTTCGAATGCGGTTCGCTTGTCGCCGTCAGAAACGGACCGACCGGAGACGCGCACCACCGTGGCCAGTCCGTCTCTCCGCTTCCATTCGGCGATCAAGCCGTTGAAGGGCGCGGCAGAGCGCAGGCGATCGGCCAACTCGAACCAAAGCTGGGTATCGGCGTAAAGTCCTCCAAGATGTTTTCCCACAAGTTCCTGGGTGGAGGAATAACCCAACATGTTCAGCAGCGCGGGATTTACATCCAGCAGTTGGCCCGCGGAATTGCAGCGGCAGATGCCGTAAGGAGCGTTGGTCACGAGGGAACGGAAATTCATCTCAGAGCGCCGCAAGCGTTCCTGAGCCGCCCGCAGAGCGGCATTCAGCCAGCAGATAAGAGCCGCCAGCACAACGAACAGGGACAGGCGCAGCATGGTGGAACGAAATTGCGCCGGGGTCTGTTCAGATGAGAAGGAGAAGTAGGCGCTCACGGTGAGGGCGAAGGAGGTGGCGACGAGTCCGGGCTTCCAGCCGCCATACCATGCGCTTACCATCACGGCCACGGCAAACACAGCCAGACGGCTTTCCGTGATATTAGGAAGCAGCAGGGCGGGAATCAGCGCCAGAGTGGTGCTGAGGACGGCTACGCCGTAGCGCAGTATAGGCGCACGGGCAGGTTGAATGCTGAGTAGGGGGAGGTTTACCCGCATATAAACGCTATGCTAACGATAGATTCTTAGATGCGCGAGATTACAGGAGTTCATCCCAAATTCTCGGGAGGCTGTTTTGTTGGTGGGTGGAGGCTGGGCCACACAGACAATGGACTATCGGCCAATGCCGGGCAGTCGCACGAAGGTTGAACTTGCCAACCGGGGCTGGAAACGAAGACACTAGCGGCGCATGAATATTGGGTTATTTGGCGGCACCTTCGACCCCATCCATCGTGGGCACCTGGCATTGGCGCGCGCGGCACGGGAACACTACAAGCTCAGCCGGATTCTGTTCGTGCCCGCGAACGTACCACCGCATAAGCAGGCTCAGCCACTCTCGGCTTTCCCGCACCGCTATGCAATGACTGCTCTGGCGACAGCCCAGGAAAAGGATTTCGCTCCTTCGCTGCTCGAAGCGCCGGAAGAATTTGATGCGGGCCGCGCGGTGGTGAAGAAAGAGAAAGAGCGCGCCGCGAAGCCGAATTACACCATTGATACGGTCAAGCGGCTGAAGGAAAGGTTCAAGAAAGCGGATCGGTTGTTTCTGTTGATGGGCATTGATGCGTTCGCGGACATCGCCAAGTGGCACCAGTCCGAAGAACTGTTTCGCGAGTGTGAGTTTGTGGTTGCCAGCAGGCCGGGATTTTCTTTGGCGGATGTCGCTAATGCCCTGCCTGGCAAGCTTCGTCCGCGAATGGAAGCCACCCGGCCATTTCAGAAGCAAGCCGCTACCGGAGACTTAGTGCTAAGCGGAGCGACCATTCATCTGCTCAGTGAGGTCTACCAGCCCATTTCGTCAACGACAATTCGCGAGAACGCCGCCGCCGGAAAGAGCCTTGGCCGTTTCGTCGAGCCAGCCGTGGCGGACTATATTAAGAAAATGGGATTGTATAAGAGTCGTTAGTCGTTCGTCGGCGGCTGTTCGCCAAGAAATCTCGCTTTCCATCTCATCTTTCGCCCCGGCAACGCGCGAGGCAATCTGTCGTTTACAATGAAAGACTCAGCCCGTGCTGGGCTAACTATCAACGATAAACGACCAATGACCAACCACAGACTCTCTGCATGAAGAAAAATGATTCGAAGCAACAGGTAGCGGCGGCCATTCAGGCCTGCTTAGACAAAAAAGCTGAAGAACTTTCCATCCTGGAGATGGAGAAGGGGTCGGGAGCATTTACCGACTACTTCGTGCTGTGCAGCGGTACGAATCCGCGGCAGGTGCAGACGATTGCAGACGAAGTAGAACTGCGCCTGAAGGCAACGGGGCTGCGGCCGTCGAGCGTCGAAGGATATAAGCAGGCGGAGTGGATCCTGGTCGATTACGTGGATTTCATCGTCCATGTCTTTTCCGAGAAGGCGCGGAAGTTTTACGATCTCGAGCGTCTGTGGAAAACGGCCCGGCGGCTGGAGCCTTCGGAATTGAAACCGAAGACGCGGGCTAAGGCCGCCGCGAAAATAAAAACTGCGAAAATAAAAACCAAGACGCCGCCGCACCGCATTGCCTCGGCTCCCCGTCGCAAGAAGGCGTAATTCCGTCCTCGGGACGAACAGTTCATCGTGCTCTGCATATATGACTACTCCTTCCAAAGCGGAACCCTCCAAAGGTGAAGCTGGCTGGGGAAGCCGGTACCGCCTGATCGCCTCCGACAAGTGGAAGGCGAAGTCGGCGGTAATGGGCAAGGCAGTGACGGAGTCGCTGGTGGAATATGCGCAGCCGAAGCCCGGCATGAGAGTTCTGGACCTGGCCAGCGGCACGGGCGAGCCCGCCATCAGCATCGCCATGCGGGTGGGGACGCAGGGGCGAGTCACGGCTCTCGATCTGAGCGCCGACCTGCTGGAGATCGCAGAAGGAAGAGCGCGGGAGCGCGGGCTGAATAACTTTTGCACCCAGCAGGCTGATGCTCAGGCGCTGCCCTTTGACGACAACAGCTTCGATCTTGCCACTTGCCGGTTCGGCGTAATGTTCTTCGCCGATCCCGTTCTGGCATTGCGCGAGTTGCACCGTGTTTTGACCGCGGGGGCGCGCGCGTGCTTTGCAGCGTGGGGACCGTTCGACCAGCCTTACTGGCAAAGCACCATGGGGGTGGTGCATCGTTATGTGGGTGGTCCGCTGCTGCAGCCGGGCGGTGCGGATCCGTTTCGCTTTGCGCAGCCGGAGAGCCTTTCGGCGGTACTGCGCAGTGCGGGCCTTCGTGCCGTGGAAGAGGAAACAAAGACTGTGTCCTGGACTTGGCCGGGTACGCCGGAAGAGGTGTGGGAGCAGGCGCAGGCGGTAGCTGTACCGTTCCGGCCAATGCTGGATCGTGTACCCGAGGACATGTGGCCACGGATTCACAAGGAAGTGCTGGCCGCGATCGGGGCGCACGTGCGAGGGGCGAATATCGAGTTCGGCGCATCGGTGGTACTGGCGTCTGGCAGCAAGTAGATAAGAAGCGAGCCAAACGCGCGTTTACTAGGCCGCAAGGAGCGCGGCGGGGCGCATAGAACGCTTTTTTGGAACGACAATCGAGTGTGAAGATAAAAATTGCGTGGGTGGGCAAGACGAAAGAGCCAGCGATACATGCGCTGACGGACGAATATCTGAAACGGATTTCGCGTTATGTGCCGGTGGAAAGTTTGGCGCTCCGCGATGAGGGCGCGCTCCTGGAACTCTGTGGACGGGCAACGCAAGGCAAGAGCGGCAAATCGAATCCCAAAACAAGCGCTGGCAAGTCAACGCTGGTGCTGATGGATGCGCGCGGAAAGCAGTTTTCGTCCGAGGAGTTTGCCCGTTTTCTGGGAGAATATCAGGACCGTAATCCGCTGCCGCTGGTCTTTGCGGTGGGTCCGGCGGATGGATTCAGCGAAACCGCGCGCGGTGCGGCGCAGCATACGATTTCGCTGGGAAAAATGACGCTGGCTCACGAACTGGCCCGCGTGGTCTTGCTGGAGCAGGTCTACCGGGCGTTCTCGATTCTGAAGGGGCATCCTTATCATTCGGGACACTGAGGCAGGGCCTGCCTCCCCGTCCATCGTGCGGCCAACAGCAAACCTCTGAGCATTCTCTGAACTGCAACTCCGTGCACTTTCGTGAGTTGCTGTCTGAGCCGTGCTCCACTTAAAGTTTGCGGGTAGGATAAGATCGACTTCACGAGTGCAATTATCAGCGAGAGCGGATTCCGGGGAGTAATGATGAAAGATGTAATGGAGCTACTGCGAGCGAAGGAACAAGAGTTATCGAAGATAAAGAAGCAGGTCGAGGCACTGCGGATTGCAGCGCCACTGCTGCGAACGGAAGACGACCCGATCATGCCTTCAACGTCAACGACTGCCAATAGGTTAGCCGGGAATTGAGTTAATTCCGTCATCCGGAGTCAAGGTTTGTTTTGCGGCGGTTGCTGGATTATTCCTCACCGCCGCCCTCGACTTCAAACCCAAAGAAAGAGCGAGGGATAAGAGTGTCCGTCCCGCAGGAGCGCCAAATTCTCACTGCGTGACGGTAGCCTGGTAGCTGACCGTTTGCCATTGGCCGTTGCGGCGAACCCAGACGCGGGTGTAACGATAGGGTCCGCTGAAATCTTCGCCCAGCTGGTGGCCTTTCACGTCGGCGCGAGCGGTAACGACGGCAGTGTCGCCATACACGCGCACGACCATATCCGTAATGTTCATGGCTTCGTAGCGGAGTTGGCCGCTGCGGCGGGCTGAAATGGTCTCCTGCTTGGTCGTAACCTGGCCGAGCGGGGTGATTGCGACATAGTCCTCGGCGAGGGTTCGCAGGGAAAAATCGGAGTCACGGCGCAGGCTGGCTTCTTTGGCTTGGCGCTCCATGTCGACAATCTGACGGATGGTTTCCTGCTCGGCGGAGTCGAAGCCGGGTCTGGGGTGAAGGGCAACATGCTGTGCGGAAAACGCAGGCATGACCATGAGGAAGCAAAACAATAACACTGCACTAATGTTAATAACGGCCTTGTTGATCACGACGAGACCTCCGCAGTCTGCCAGGGGAGAGAGATCTGCTTGCTGCCGGATACGCAAAATTGGATGCACGAGTTCCGGGGAAAAATTCGGTATTTCTTAAAATCCATCCTCAAAGCGTTGGCACAAAAAGTACCACGTAAGCACTCACGATAAGAAAGAGCGGTTGTCCACCCTCCTTGTTTGGTTTTTTTGCGGTCGTAGGCTCGCCGTAGTCTCGTCTGCCGTGACTTGCGGGCCGCTCCCTCGGCTATTGGGAAGGCTTTCTAGTAGAATCAGGCATCCTGCAACTATGACGGACGTACGCCGCGGTCTTATTATCGTGAACACTGGGCCGGGCAAAGGTAAGACCACCGCGGCTATGGGGACGGCTTTGCGCGCGGTGGGCCAGGGTATGCGAGTGTTGATGCTGCAGTTTCTGAAAGGCTCATGGCATTACGGGGAGCTGGATGCAGTGCAGGCCTTTGGCGACAAGTTTGTGATGAAGCAGATGGGGCGGGGATTTGTGAAGGTGGGCGCGGAGAAGCCCGATCCGGAAGATGTGAAGATGGTGGAGGAAGCGTGGGCCGAGAGCGAAAAGGCAATCCATTCAGGGACGTGGGATCTGGTGGTCCTGGATGAGATCAATTACGCCATCAGTTATGGCATGCTGGACGCGGCGAAAGTGGTGGAGAGCCTGAAGAAGAAACCGGAGATGGTGCATGTGATCTTGACGGGAAGGAACGCACACCCCACAATCGTTGAAGTCGCCGACACGGTAACGGAGATGCGGCAGGTGAAGCACGCTTATGAAAAGGGCGTGATGGCGCAGAGAGGGATCGAGTACTGATTGAGTGATTTTGCGATCGGGCGATTGGGCGATTTGTCCAAGCTTCAAGACTCGGTTTTCAATCGCCAAATCACAAAATCGCTCAATTGCTAAATTCTATGGCTTGGTTCAAGCGTGAATCCGGGGAGCTCGACACATCGGGCAAGAAGACAGTCCGCACCGAAGGGCTGTGGGTGAAGTGTGAAAGCTGCCGGCAGATCATCTGGAAAAAAGATCTGGAAGAAAATTTGAACGTTTGTCCGAAGTGCGAAAAGCACTTTCGCATTGACGCGCGGACAAGGCTGGCATTGCTGCTGGATGAAAATCGGTACGAAACGTTGGACGGAAATCTTTCATCCACCGATCCACTGAAGTTTGTGGATCTGAAGCCCTATTCGTCGCGATTGCGGCAGGCGCAACACGATACCGGGCTGAAAGATGCCGTGATCAATGCGCAGGGCAAGCTGCTGGGACGCCCAGTGGTCGCCAGTGTGATGGAGTATGCGTTCATCGGCGGCAGCATGGGGGCGGTGGTGGGCGAGATGATTACGCGGGCGGTTGAAAGAGCGTTGGACTCGAAGACGCCTTTGATTATTGTTTCGGCTTCGGGCGGGGCGCGAATGATGGAGGGTGTGGTCAGCCTGATGCAGCTGGCCAAGATTTCGTCCGCGCTGGCCCGGCTGGATAAAGCTAAGGTTCCGTACATTTCCGTTTTGACCGATCCGACGACGGGCGGGGTGACGGCATCGTTCGCCATGCTGGGTGATTTGAATATTGCGGAACCTGGCGCGCTNNTCAAGCCGTACATCGCGCGGGCCATGGATTTTATGGTTGCGTGAAATGGCTGTCTGCGATCAGCTTTCAGCCATCAGGGAAAGCAAGCGCTAGCCTGCCGCCCATTTCGAATCTATTCTCCAAGTTGATAATCTGAAGATACAAGCTAAAGCTGACGGCTGAGAGCTGAGAGATTCCTTAATATGTCCTACCAATCCGCAGTAGCGCGTATGTTTGCGCTGGGACACGAACTGGCGCAAACGGTGTCGCACAAGTTCGATCTGGCGCACATGCGGGTGCTGCTGGCTGCGCTGGATCATCCGGAGCGGCGCTTCCCGAGCGTGCTCATCGCGGGCACGAATGGCAAAGGCTCGACGGCGGCGACGCTGGCTGCGATTTTGCGGGCTTCGGGATTGAAAACGGGTTTGTACACCTCGCCGCATCTGGTGCGGATCAACGAGCGGATTCGGGTGAGCGGCAAAGAGATCAGTGACGACGAGTTTGCGTTGCTTCAGAGCGAGGTGGATCGAGTTGCGGAGAAGTTGATGGAACGCGCGGAGTTGCCGTGGCATCCCAGTTTTTTCGAAATGATGACTGCCATTGGGTTTGAGCATTTCGCGCGCCAGGAAGTGGAGCTTGCAGTGCTCGAAGTCGGGATGGGCGGACGGCTGGATGCGACGAATGTTGTCGAACCACGGGTCAGTGTGATCACGGACATCTCGCTCGATCACCAGAAATATCTGGGGAATACGGTGGGCGAGATTGCGCGCGAAAAGGTGGGGATTATTCGTCTGCAAGGAGCGGTGGTGACGCTGCCGCAACAGCCGGAGGCCAATGATGTGATCGGGAATACGATCCTGGAACTGGGAGCGCGAGCGGTGAACGCGGTTCCGTACGTGCCGCCGGTTTCGCCTGGGAGCGCTCAGTACCTAGTACCTGGTACCGAGCCCGGAGCCTCCAGCGTTTATCGCTACCCGCTTCAAGTTCTGGGAGAACAAATTTTGATGGAAACTCCTCTTGTGGGGCGGCACCAATTGCGCAATGTGGCTTTGGCGATTGCGGCTGCGGTGGAGTTGAGTCAGCAAGGGTTCAGGGGCGTCACGGCGAAGAGCATTGAGAGCGGTGTGCGCCAGACGTGCTGGCCGGGGCGGTTTCAGGTGATCGCGGCGCGGCCGGGGTGGCCTGAGATGGTCATCGATGTGGCGCACAATCCCGCGGGCGCGTGGGCGCTGCGTTCGGCCCTTTCGGAGCGCTATGAAGACCGTCCGCTGATTTTTGTTTTTGGCGCAATGCGGGATAAGGCAATCTCGGAGATGGCGAAGATTCTGTTTCCTTTGGCGGATCGAGTGATTGCGACGCGGCCGGACAATCCGCGGGCGGCGTTGCCCCAGGAGATTCAGGAAGCAGGCGCCCGAACCGGGGTGGAGTTCGAGTTGGTAGAAGATGTGCAGCGTGCCGTCGATCGCGCCCGGGAACTCAGCGGCGCTGGAACGGTGGTTGTGATTACGGGATCGATCTATCTGGTGGGCGAAGTGATGGACAGGATTGGAGCGAAGGTCTGAAGCAGCGCTCGCGGGCGGTTTCCCCTAAAATGGAAGTGTGCCGGAATTGAATTCGTCATCGTCGGTGGAAGTGGAGCGAGGCGCGGGCACGGCTGCGGTGGCTGCGGCGCGGCAAAGTCCGCACGCCATTCCCGGGAGGAACTACGGCTGGTTAAGCCGGCTGCGGTCGTATTTGATTCTTGATCCGCTGATCTGGCTGTACACGCTGGGTCTGGGAGTGCTGGCGCTTCCCGGCGGACTATTCGACCGCAGCGGACGGCGTCTGCATTGGTTTTCGCGGACCTGGTCGTGGCTCATCATGAAAACGATCTTGTCGCCGGTGAAGGTCACTGGGCTCGACAAGATTGATACGTCGAAGCCGCATGTCTACGCGGTGAATCATGCTTCGGCTATGGATATTCCGGTTCTCTATGTTTATTTGCCGTTTCAATTCCGCATCGTCTTCAAGAAGGAACTGTTGGCATATCCGGTGGTGGGCTGGCAGTTGAAGCGTTCGGGGCAGGTTTGCATCGACCAGCAGAAACCGACCAATTCGATTGCGGCAATCCGTTCGGCGGTGAAGAGTTTGAAGGCTGGCATGCCGCTAGTGATTTATCCCGAGGGTGGACGCACTCCGGATGGCGAAATCAAGCCTTTTCTGCCGGGAGCTTTTTTTCTGGCGATCAAGGCGCAGGTGGATATTGTGCCGGTGGCTTTGGTCGGGACCTACGAGCTGTTGCCGATGAATACTTATCACATCAAGTGCCGGCCGCTGGAGATGCGCGTGGGCGAGCCGATCTCGACTGCGGGAATGACGATGCGTGATTTAGAGGCGGTGTCGGCCAAGGTGAAGAAGGCGATGGAAGACCTGTATTACGCGCCACCTTCGCAGTCGGCGTAGGCGGCCCCCGGCTGGCACATACGCCTGCCGCTCCTTGCCTCGCTTCCTGCGGATGTGCTCTTCCGCCCTTTTCAAACCGCGAAGGGTGCGCCACCGAATTCACCACCCAATCCGTTTCAATCCCGTCACCTGATCGAAGTGGCGATCACGGCTCAACAGCGGAAGCGAGTGCTGGCGGCAGAGGGCGGCGATCCAGAGGTCGTTGGTGGGAATTGGCTTGCCCTTGTGCCTGAGATCGAGAGTGATCTCGGCATAGAGGTGGGTGGTTGGCTCGTTAATATCGAGCACGGAGCAGTCGCGAAGGAGTCCAGCCAGCCAGTTTTCGTAGGTGGCGCAGTGGCGCGATTGGGCGATTCCGTAGCGATATTCGCCGAGGACGATCACGGGAATCGCCATCTGGTCGGCGCGGGCAAGAATGGCGATGACGGCGGGATCGCTATCGGCCACGGCGGACAAGGCGTTGGTATCGAGGATCATTGCTTCGTCAGGGCTTTTGATTGCGGCGGATCAGCGCCAGAGTTCGTGATCAATCTGCTCGAAGGCCTGTTCCACGCGCTCCTCAATCTGCTTTCGCTCTCTGCGGAGGTGCTTGAGCTTGCCCAGATGTTTCGTCCAGGGTTTTTCCTGAGGCGCGATTCTCAGCTTTTCCTGGACAGCCTCTGTGACGAACTGGCGCAGAGGAATCCCGCGCTCGGCAGCCACCGATTTGGCCCGGCGGAAGAGAAAATCCGGGATTTCGAGAGTCGTCTTCACTGCCCCATATTACCATATTTATGGGAGGCGTTTCTTGAAGATCCGGAGGCGGGCTCCAGGCTGAGGCCTTAGGGCGGGGAACGCCATTGCTATCGGCGGTATCGCCGTTCTGCCTTCGAACCCCGTACCGTGCGAAGGGGCACCCGTCAGAGGAAAAATGGATTATCCGGTACGCATAGTGTTTCTGCCGTCCTACTCGGGACTCGGTTCCTAGCTTTTTCGGCCTACCCCGGACTTACGTCCGGGGTTGCCCTATGCCGCCCCTGTCGGGGCCAGGGCTTGGTGATCCGTTCTATGTCTTTCCTCAACGAACGGTCTCCGTGAGTGTAAAATCCGTCCGTAACTTTTCTCCTACCCTGTCGTTATCCCTGTGTAAGACTACTCCGCGCGGAGAATTCGTTGAAGGCAACCTCTTGAGGGCTCCGGGGAAAGAAGCGGACGAGCGGCTTCTCGTCGAAGCGGCGCAGAAGGATCCTGCGCGCTTCGCGGAGCTCTACGAGAACAATTTCGAGAGAGTCTATGCATACGTGGTGCGGCGCGTGGGAGATCGCGCGGAAACTGAGGATCTGACCTCCGAGGTATTTCATCATGCGCTGGCCAATTTGCGAAAATTCGAGTGGCGAGGGATTCCGTTTGCGGCGTGGTTGTTTAGGATTGCCGCCAATCTGATTTCCGATCGCTGGCAGCGTAAGGGCCGCGAGGATGTTGCGGACGAGCCGGGGCAGATCGAATCCGCAACGACTAAGGGCGTCGAGTTCGAGGAAGTAGAACGCAAGGCAACTCTGTTTCGGCTGGTCGATACTTTGCCCGCCGAGCAGCGACGGGTGGTGGTGCTGCGGTTCGTGGAGCAAAAAAGTATTAAAGAAGTGGCGCGGGAGATCCGTAAGACCGAAGGCGCGGTGAAGCAGTTGCAGTTCCGGGCCTTGAGCAGTCTGCGGTCGCGCCTGGAGGGTGCCGATGCCTAAGCGCTCTCTGCATGCGGGAAACAACGACGCAAAGAAAGTCGAGCAGTTGAATCGGGCTGTGGATGCGATGTTCGCTCGGATGGACGGCAAGGCTCCGAAGGTCGAACCGGCGATCGAGCCACTGGTGCGTGTTGCGGCAGAATTGCGCAATCTGCCGAGCGCAAGCTTTAAGGCACGATTGAAATCCGAATTAGGAGGTAAGAAAAGTATGTCTACCGTTGCCGAACCGGTTGCAAGCGTTCGCATGAGTGCGTCACCAAGATTGGCATTTCGAGATCCCGCCAAAGCGATTGAGTTCTACCAGCGAGCTTTGGGGGCAAAAGAAACATTCCGCTTCCAGGTGGGCGAGAGTATTCCTCACGCCGAGATTATGATTGGCGATTCGACGATCGATATAACCGGCGAATGGCCCGAAGGCGGCCGGTTTAGCGCCGAAACGCTGGGTAATTCTCCAGTGTGGATGTCGATCGAGGTGCCGGATGTCGACGCATTTGCGGAGCATGCTGTCAGCGAAGGAATGAAACTGGTGCGCGAGCCGAAGGATCAGTTCTACGGCCATCGCGACGCAACGGTGATTGATCCCTTTGGATATACCTGGGGAATTTATACTGTGAAGGAAGAGATGTCGGTAGAGGAGATGCACCGGCGGATGCAGGGGATGACGACCGGGCCGGAGGGCGGGCCGATGCCGGCGGAAGGCGAGCCGCGGAAGGGAGTGGACCCGGTTCCACGCGGATTCCATCGGGTGACGCCTTATATTGTGACGGCGGATGGAGATGCGATGCTGAACTTCGCCAAGAATGCCTTTGGAGCGGAGATTATGTTGCGCGCGGAAGGCGGCGGAGCCGGCGGAATCCACGGCGTAGTTCGGATTGGCGACACCATGCTGATGATGGGCGGAGGCATTCCCGGCAAGCCCTTCAAGGCTGAAGCGAAGCTGACTGCGTTGCACGTTTATGTCGAAGACACGGACGCGACGTATCGCAAGGCTCTTGCGGCGGGAGCGATTTCGCAGGGCGCGCCGCAAGATCACGAATACGGCGAGCGCGGGGCCAGCGTGAAGGATCCATTTGGGAACTTCTGGTACATTGCTACGCACAACGGCGAGAGCTACGTTCCGAAGGGGCTGCACAATGTGAATGTGTATCTGCATCCGCTGCGGGCGGAGCCTGTGATCGGCTTCCTGAAGCGCGCTTTCGAGGCGGAGGAGATCTCGAAGTATGCGTCGCCGGATGGGGTGGTGCATCACGCGGAGATTCGCGTGGGCGATTCGGTGGTCGAGATGGGCGAGGCGCATGGGCCTTATCAGCCGATGCCTTCGATGTTTTATATGTATGTGCCGGATTGCGATGCGGTGTACCGCCGGGCGTTGGCGGCGGGCGCGAAATCACTGCACGAACTGGCAGACCAGCCTTACGGGGATCGCAATGGGGCGGTGACTGATCCGTTTGGGAATATTTGGTACTTGGCGACGCATGTGAAGGATGTGGGCGTGTAAAACTCATCAGACAGAGTGAGGGCGGACTCAGCATTCCGCCCTTCACTCGCTAATCGACAATCCCGCCGTTGACCCCTCTGAATCCCTCCAATAAACTGAAGTATCCACCACTTCTGTAGGTCCCAAACTTATGGCAGATAGCATTCATGTAAAGCTTCCGGATGGAAGCGTGAAAGATGTCCCTAAGGGTACGACCGCGCTTGAGATTGCGAAGTCGATCAGTCCGCGGCTGGCGGATGCGGCGCTGGTTGCCAAGGCGCGGCCCTTCTTTTCTCAATTAGATGCCCCGTCCGAACCAAGCTCCAACGGCGATCTGATTGATCTCACCAAGCCATTGGAAAGAGATACCGACCTGCGACTTTTGACTGAAAAAGATCCGGAGGCGCTGGAGGTTTACCGGCATTCGTCGGCGCACTTGCTCGCCGCCGCCGTGCTGGAGCTTTTTCCTGAGACCAAGCTGGGCCATGGTCCGCCGACGGAGAGCGGATTTTTCTACGACTTCTACCGGCCGACTCCGTTCACGCCCGAAGATCTGGAAAAGATCGAGAAGAAAATGCAGGAGTTGGTGCAGCAGAATATTCCGTATGCGCGCGAATTTCTGCCTCGCGATCAAGGGCTGGCGGAGTTCAAAAAAGAAGGCGACTTCATGAAGTGCCATTTCATCGAGCAATTTACCAAGCCCGATGAAAAGATTTCGATCTACCGCACCGGCAAGTTCACCGATTTCTGCCGCGGGCCGCATATTCCTTCGACCGGAAAGATCAAGGCGTTCAAACTGTTCAACGTGGCCGGGGCTTACTGGCTGGGCGATGAGAAGAATCAGCAACTCCAGCGCATTTATGGGACTTCGTTTTTTTCGAAGAAAGACCTCGACGCGCATCTGCAGCAGGTGGAAGAGGCGAAGAAGCGCGACCATCGCGTGCTGGGCAAACAGCTCGATCTGTTTTCGATTCAGGAACTGGCGGGGCCGGGGCTGATTTTCTGGCATCCGAAGGGCGGCATCATCCGCAAACAGATGGAAGACTGGATGCGCGAGCAGTACTTGAAGCGGGGGTATTCGCTGGTTTACACGCCGCATGTGGCGCGGCGGCAGCTGTTTTTTACCTCGGGACACGAGGGCTATTACGCGCAGAACATGTTCGACGCTATGGAACTCGACGACGCCGAATATCGGCTGAAGCCGATGAATTGTCCCGGGCACATTTTGATTTATAAAGATTCGCTGAAGTCGTATCGCGACCTGCCGGTGCGGTTGGGAGAGCTGGGTACGGTTTACCGCTACGAGCGTTCGGGAGTCATGCATGGCCTGCTGCGGGTGCGCGGGTTCACGCAGGATGATTCGCACATCTTCTGCACGCCGGAGCAGGTCGAAGGCGAGATTACCGGTTGTCTCGACTTTGCTCTGGATGTGCTGAAGGATTTTGGTTTCGACAAGTTCCAGACTGAGCTTTCGACCTGGGATCCCGACGACCGCAGGAATTTCGTGGGCAGTGAAGAGCAATGGATCCACGCCACGCAATCGCTCGAGAAAGTATTGAAGGGCCGGAATATCGAGTACAAGACCATGCCGGGCGAGGCGGCGTTTTACGGGCCGAAAATTGACATCAAGCTGGTGGACGCGATTGGCCGGTTGTGGCAGCTCTCGACGGTGCAGGTCGACTTCAACCTGCCGCAGCGCTTCGAACTGGAATACGTCGCTGAAGACGGTTCGCGCAAACAGCCGGTGATGGTGCATCGCGCGCTGTTTGGATCGATTGAGCGATTCTTCGGAGTGCTGATCGAGCACTACGCGGGTGCGTTTCCGGTGTGGCTGTCGCCGGTGCAGGTGGCGATGATCCCCATCAGCGAGCGCCATGCGGAGTATGCGAACAAAGTCGCGGATCAGCTTAAGGCCATCGGGGTGCGCGTGGAAGTGGATGCTCGGAATGAAAAGATGAATGCCAAGATCCGCGAACATGCCATGCAGAAAGTGCCGTTCCTGCTAGTGGTCGGAGATAAAGAGGCCGAGGCTGGCAGGGTGAATGTCCGCACGCGCGGGAAAGAGAAGACTGAGGACATGAGCGCTGCGGAGTTCGTGGAGAAGATTCGGAAGCTGATTGCGGAGAAGAGTTCGGGGCTGTAAGTCAAGACCTTTCACCACAGAGACACGGAGAGAATCTTTTCGGGCTCACGCACTACGGGGCAGTTGAAGTTCGACTGCTCCTGTAAGTGTTTTGCGCGGCGCCGGGTTACCATGTTTGCGTGCATGAATTGGCGGAGCGCGTGTTGGGACGGATACGGCGGGAGGAATTGTTGCGGGCTGGAGACCGAGTTGGGGTTGCGGTTTCGGGGGGGATTGATTCGGTTGCGATGTTGCGCTTGCTGCTCGAATTGCGCGCCGAGCTTGGAATCGTTATTTCTGTGCTTCATTTCAATCACAGGTTGCGCGGGGCGGAGTCGGACGCGGATCAGGAGTTTGTCGCCAATCTGGCTGGTGAGTACGGGTTGGAGTTTTATTGCGAAAGTGGCGATGTGGCGAAGCTTGCTGCCGACGAGGGGTCAGGAGTGGAAGCGGCGGCGCGGGAGTTGCGGTACGGATTCTTTGGAGGGCTGCTAGGATCAGGTGAAAACTTCGAGGCTCAAGGTCCCTCAGGGGCTAAAGCCCAGAGCCTCGCGTCCTCTCATCGCAGCGCTGAAAGCGCTGCGCCACCCAAAAGCATTCCTCAGGGGCTAAAGCCCGAATCTTCTGTCCAGCTTAACGGCACGGCTGAAGCTGTGCCCTTCCCGAGCCCGGCTCCCGAAACAGATGAGGGCGTGACTTTCCCAACCCCGCCCTTGAACAAGATTGCGACCGGGCACACGCTCGACGATCAGGCCGAGACTGTGCTGATGCGGCTGATTCGCGGGACGGGATTGCGAGGGCTTGGCGGAATTTATCCGCGCATCGTGGTGGAACATGAGGATGGGGACGGTCACGGCGAGATCGTCCGCCCGCTGCTGGGGATTCGACGGCGTGAACTGGAACAGTATCTGGCAGATGTGAAACAGGCTTGGCGGGAAGACTCAACTAATGCCGATGCAAAGTTTACTCGCAATCGCGTGCGCCGGCTCGTGCTTCCCTTGCTGGAGCGGGAGTTCAATCCCGCTGTGGTCGAGAGTTTTGCCGAGCTCGCAGAGATCGCCCGCGACGAGGAGGATTACTGGGAGAACGAAATCTCCGGCTGGTTGGGAACGGTGGTGCAGTGGTCGGAGCCGGAATGGGTGCGCACACTTCCTGGTTTCGGCGCTGCGCAGTCGCTGGTGCAGATCGCGGCCTCTCAGCCTGAGCCTGACCCTGAAGTATTGGCGAGAATTGAAGAATCCGGCGCGCGGATCATGAATGCTTCGGTAAGCAGGCCGTGGCTGCTGACCGAGCCGCGGGCCGTGCAAAGAAGAGTGCTGAAGGCGATCGGCGAGCACTTGGAGGTTCCGCTGGAGTTCAAGCACATCGAAGAAATTTTGCGGTTTGCCGCGGAAGACGGTCCGGCGGCTAAAGAGTTGTCACTGCCCCTTGGCTGGAAACTCGTCCGGGAGCCGGAAGCTTTAGTGTTCGTTACGCCTGACCTGCGCCGGAACGAGCCCGTGCCGGATTATGAATATCCGCTGCCCGTGCCCGGCCGCGCTGTGGTACTCGAATTGGGGGGAGTAATCGAAGCGTTGCGAATTCCTCGGGAGACGGCTCCACAGGAGCAGGTTGCGGAGTATAATCCGCAGCAACTTCTTCGCGCGGATTTATTGCCGGAGCGATTGATCGTGCGGAACTGGCGTCCGGGCGACCGGTTTTGGCCGGCCCATACAAAGTCGGCGAAGAAGGTGAAGGAACTATTGCAGGAGCGGCATGTCGCGCGTCATATTGGGCAAAAAGAGCGCAGGCTTTGGCCGGTGGTGGCGAGCCTGGATGAGATCGTATGGGTGCGCGGCTTTCCAGTTCCGGCAAGATTGCTGGCCAAAGCGGGGCAAGAAGCGGTACTGTTCCGAGAGATGCCGTGGGGGGGCGACGAGGGTGCGATCTAGTCTCTGATCGAGCAGAATCGGGTCTGGCAGCTGGGAAGTATACGACCGGGAGGCAATCCACTTCATGAACGGGCTGAAAGCCGAGTCACTTCGCCAAGTCATTGCGGCCGAGCAGATCCAAAAACGAGTAAAGGAACTGGGCCGCCATATCTCCGATGATTACCGGGGGCAGACGATCCAAGCTCTCGCGGTTCTGGAGAATGCTTTCATGTTCATGGCCGACCTGGTGCGGGCGTTGGACGTTCCCGTGGTATGCCAGTTCATCAAGCCCAAATACAGCAAGCAGGCGGGCTCCCACGCCGCAGAGATGGTGGAGATCTTCTTCAGCCACGAGCCGGATATCCGCGGCCAGCACGTGCTGTTGGTCGAGGGGCTGGTGCATTCGGGCGTGACCAGCGAGTTTCTCATGAACGACTTGCGCGCGCGGGGGGCAGCTACGGTGAAGTTGGTGACGCTGCTGGACCGCCAGTCGGCGCGCCGCGTGGCCTTGCAGCCTGATTACTTTGGCTTTCTGGTAGATGAGGCCTTTCTCGTAGGCTACGGATTAGGCGCAGTGGAGCAAACGAACCGCAATATTCCCTATCTGGCCGCCTCCCAATTTCCGCAGATAACTTAAGTCATGGGGAAGGTGACGCCCTTTTTTCCCACAGAAAAGGTAGAATAAAGTCCTTAGGGATTTTCCTTATCCAAATTGCCCGAGCGGCATCTAATTGAGTGGCAGGAGCCTCGGAAGGTTCGCGCAGTAGGTTAGGATCCCGGTTTCTTTAGGAGTGCCTTGGTGAATTCGACAGTCAAAACCGTAGCTTTCTGGCTGGTAATTGGGTTGTCCGCCCTCCTCTTGTGGGAGGTAATTCAGCAGGGCCGCGGTGGACAAAAAGAAAAGGAAGTCAGCTTTTCGCAGTTCATGAGTGATGTGGGTCAGGGTACCGTTCACGAAGTCACGGTGGACGGCCAACAGGTCCACGGAAAAGCCCACGACGGTTCCCCGTTCCATACCACGGTTCCTGCGAACTATCCCGACATGTTCAAGACGCTCAATGACAAGGGCGTGTCGGTAAATATCAAGGATGTGAACAGTGGGAGCTGGCCGCTGCAGTTGCTGGGAACGTGGGCTCCGCTGATTCTGCTGGGAGCGTTGTGGTTCTTCATGATCCGGCAGATGCAGACCGGTGGCAATAAAGCGCTGTCATTCGGGAAAAGCCGTGCGCGATTGCTTTCGATGCAGCAGAAGAA
>PLUI01000119.1 GCA_003164855.1 Acidobacteriaceae bacterium | reverse complement strand
TGGCGGAAGCGAGTGGGGGTCGAACCCACCGGTGACGGGGTGACCCGCCGCCCGCCGGTTTTGAAGACCGGGACGATCACCGGACCGCATGCGCTTCCCCAAGAATCTGAAGAGATTCTCTCGAATCAATCGCGACTCTTGCCCGCTATTCTACTTGGGCTGCGGCACGATTCGCAGATACGGCTTGGGCGATTTCCAGCCACCGGGATATTTCTGTTGCGCTTCCTCGTTCGACACCGAGGGTAGGATGATGACCTCGTCGCCCTGCTTCCAGTTCACCGGCGTGGCAACTTTATGTTTCGCTGTGAGCTGCATCGAGTCAATCACGCGAAGGATTTCGTCGAAATTCCGCCCCGTGCTCATCGGATAGCTGAGCTGCAGTTTAATCTTCTTGTCCGGACCGACCACGAATACCGTGCGCACCGTGGCATTGTCGACCGCAGTCCGGCCCTCGGAAGTATTTCCACTCTCGGCCGGCAACATGCCATAGAGCTTGGCGATTTTCAGCTCCGGGTCGCCGATCATCGGATAGTTCACCTTGGCGCCCTGCGTCTCCTCGATATCCGCCGCCCACCTTCCGTGACTGCTCACGGGATCGACGCTCAGGCCAATAATTTTCGTGTTGCGCATGGCGAATTCCGGCTGCAGCCGCGCCATATAGCCAAGTTCGGTAGTGCATACAGGAGTGAAATCTTTAGGGTGGGAGAACAAAATCGCCCAGCCGTCGCCGATCCATTCGTGAAAGTCGATCGAGCCCTGCGTGGTTTCGGCGGTAAAATTCGGCGCCGTGTCGTTGATCCGGGGAATTCTGTTGGTTTCGCTTATAGTTGCCGTACTCATTGTTTCCTCCTTGTGCCTAAAAGTCTATCAGATTACTAGGGTTTAATGCTTCGCCAGCCGCATCGCTTCCAGACTCGATGGGTCTCCAAAGACGAAACCCACCCGCTTCGCCGGGTGGGTGGGAAGAATTCGGGCTTGCTCCCTACCCACACGGCGGTGGACACATGCAACAGCATGGCGCGCCGGTGTTGGAAAGGGAAAACATGTAGACAGGATAGAAGTCTGCACCAGCTGTGTCAACCGCGAGATGTGGCCCACGCCGACGTTATGGAAGCTTTCCTGCATCGTAAAGCGGCTGCCAGCATCTCTAATTCTTGCGCGCTGCCTCTCTGCGCTCAACTCCTCACGGGGAACGCTCGATGACTAGTCCAACACGCCGCCTGGCAATGACGCAGTGGGACGTTTTTTCTTCTCGTCCTCTCGAAGGCAATTCTTTGGCGGTATTTCCCGATGGCCGCGGACTAAGGGACGCCGAGATGCAGTCGATCGCCAAGGAGATGAACCTCTCCGAAACCACATTCGTCCTGCCCCGCGATGCCTCCGCCGAGCGCGAGCACGGCGTACGCGTGCGCATTTTCACGGTGCACGAGGAATTGCCGTTCGCCGGTCATCCTACGCTGGGAACCGCCTTTGCCTTGCGTGGGCAAGGCGGCGCGCAGCAGATCACACTTGAATTGAACGTCGGCAAAGTTCCCGTGCATTTTGAAGACAATGCGGGAGAGCCTGTGTTCGGCGAGATGACGCAGATCGACCCAACCTTCGGGATACAGCATGATCGCGAAGCTGTGGCTCGCGCTACTGGATTGCGCGCCCAGGATTTCGATGACGCTCTGCCCATAGAAACTGTCTCCACCGGACTTCCTTTCACCGTGACGCCGCTCAAGTCGCTGGCTGTGATTCAAGCTTTGCAGATCGACCTGCAAGGCGCTGCCCGGTATCTGGAAAAAACTGGCGGCAGATTCTTTTATTTCGTCACCCGCGAAACTGTCGATCGCAACGCCCGCCTTCATGCCCGCATGCTTTTCTACAACGGCGAAGACCCTGCCACCGGCTCAGCCGCCGGCTGTTCCGCAGCCTGGATGGTCGCGCACGGCGTGGCCAAACCTGATGAACGCGTCTTGATTGAGCAGGGCGTGGAGATGAAACGTCCCAGCCGGATTTTCGTCCGTGCCTCGCAGCACGATAACCGCGTAGTTAACGTACGCGTCGGCGGGCACTCGGTTGAAATTATGCGCGGCGAACTTTACCTCTAACGTGCCATACGCAAGCGTTGCAGAATCATAACTTTCACAACGTCGTAAAAATAGCAATAGCCATACTTTCCCATTTGCTTCGGCGATACTTTACAGCGCTCAGCGATTCCCGTTAGCATCACTTCGCTCTTCTATCCTTCGCGAACAGAGAAACTGCCGTTTGGCTCCGGCTCACAACCGGCGGCCCTCGGTTGCGGGCGGTGAATGAAACCTAAGCGCACGATCCTGTGTGTTGACGACAACGAACAATCTCTTTCCCATCGCAAAATCATGCTCGAAACCCGCGGCTACCGCGTTGCCAGTTATTCCCGCGGCGAACTGGCTCTGGAACGCTTCAAGCAGGGAGGCATCGACCTGGTCGTCACTGACATGGCAATGCCTGGAATGGATGGTCCGCAGTTGATCGCCGCCATTAAGGCTCTGTCGCCGCAGGTTCCGGCCATCCTCATCTCCAGCAAAGTCCGCGTCTATGACCACGATTCCCAGGCCGACGTGTTCCTGGCCAGAGGAATGTATGCGCCCGCCGATCTGCTGGAGCGCATCCGCTTGCTTCTCGTGCGCAAGCGTGGACCCAAGCGAATGCAGCGCTCCACGCCGCCGCGGCAAATCGGAGCGGCATAAAAAGCTTTCACCGCCGAGTACGCAAAGGACGCCGAGAAACCTCTTGGGATTTAATCTGGGTTTAATTGTTAGAGATCTCGGCGTTCCGCGCGTGCTCGGCGGTTAATCTTTTGCCCCTAGTCGTAGCGTCCTCATGCTAGGTCTTCGTCGTGTAAGATCAAGGCTGGCATGGGCGCATTCATTGAAGCCATTGATTTGCACAAAACTTATCGCGTGGGAAAGATCGACGTGCCCGCGCTCCGTGGCGTTTCCTTCAGCGTGCAAAAAGGAGAATTTGTCACCATCGTCGGCCCTTCAGGCAGCGGCAAGTCCACGCTTTTCTACCTGCTCGGCGGCCTGACGCGCGCCGATTCCGGCAAAGTGGTAATGGATGGCGACGACTTCGCCACGCTCTCCGATGCGGAGCGCACCCGCATGCGCAAGCGCAAAATCGGATTCGTATTCCAGAAGTTCAACCTGCTGCCCACGCTTGATGCCCGCTCCAATATCGCCATCGCTCAGGAAATTTCCGGCAACGGCGACCGCGATCCTACATTCTTCCTGCGCATCTGCGATCTGTTAGGCCTCAGCAAACGCCTTAACCACCGTCCCTCGGAACTTTCTGGCGGTGAGCAACAGCGCGTCGCCCTGGCCCGCGCTCTGGTCAACAAGCCTGCGGTAGTGTTGGCCGACGAACCTACCGGCAATCTCGACACCGAGAACTCGAACATCGTCCTCAAAATGTTACGCCAGTCCAACCAGGAACTGGGCCAGACCGTGCTGATGATCACCCATAACCCGGAAGCCGCCAAGTTCGGAGACCGCATCATTCACATGCGCGACGGCCATGTTGTACGGCCGGAAGAGGATCCGCAATGGTCGCCCCACTAAGACGCCGAAGACCACAGTGAAGACCACGCAGTTAAGAGGCCGCCGCAACCGTTCTTGGTCGTCATCCGTCGATTAAAACCAAGTGCGCAATTCCACCCGCTTCCATAGCCGGGAACCGTCTAAAGTTTGGCGCACTAGCCGCCGATAAAGCAATAGTCCAGTCTGTATAGTGCGCGAGCGATTTAAATTCGGTGGACCCTTTGGGCGACAAAATCCTTTTCGTGGACGATGAGCCGTCCTCCCTGACAGGCTACGAACTTATGCTGCGCCCGAACTTTGAAATGGATACGGCCGTCGGCGGAGAACAGGGGTTGACGGCGGTTCGCGAACGTGGCCCCTACGCCGTCGTAGTGTCGGATATGAGAATGCCCGGAATGAACGGTGCCCAGTTTCTCGCCCGGGTCCGTCAAGCCGCTCCAGATACCATCCGAGTGATTCTTACTGGATATTCCGACATTACTGCGGCCATGGACGCCGTGAATGAAGGGAATATATTCCGGCTTCTGGCCAAGCCCTGCAATCAGGAGGTTCTGGCCAAAGCAATCACCAGCGGACTTGTCCAATATCGATTGATAACAGCAGAGAAAGACTTGCTGGAGAATACGTTGATCGGCAGCATCAAAGTTTTGACGGATGTGCTGGGAGCGGTGAATCCTGAGGTTTTCGGAAAATCCGTCCGGATTACCCGTTGCGTCCGCCACATGGTCGCCAAGTTCCACCTGACTTCGTCGTGGTGTTTTGAAGCCGCCGCCATGCTGTCTCAGTTAGGCTGCCTTATGCTGGACCCAGAACTAATCCAGGCGGCTTATGTGGACACGCACCTGTCAGCCGAAAACCGCACCCGGTTTGAGGCTCACCCGAATATCGCAAGAGATCTTCTGGGAAATGTGCGCCGCCTGGAACCGGTCGCATGGATAATCAGTCAACAACTGATCCAGGCACCAGTGAACCCCCCGCAAATCCCAGGGGTTTCCGCCGAGATCCTTGCGCTCGGCGCCAGGATGATCAAGGTTTCGGTGGCGTTTGACAGCCTTAGAATGCGAGGCGTTTCCGACGACGCAGCCGTGAGCCGCCTTAAGTACAGATCTGAGTTCGACCGTGAGTTGATCGACGCGTTGTCGGATATGAGATCGGAGGAGTCGCAAATGGAGCTGCGCAAAATCCCGATCTCCACGCTAGCCATCGGCATGGTCTTGCAGCAGAATATAAGAAATCGCGCCGGCGTCTTAGTCGTTGCGAAGGGACAAGAGGTCACCCGTCCTTTGCTCATGAAGCTGGAGCATTTCTCTCGCGCCCGGTTGATTGACAACGAGATTCTCGCCTTGATTCCAGTTTAGTGTTCACCCTCAGCAGCATTATCGCCAGTTTGAACCCCCTGGGCAGGCTGCGCCACCCCTGCATCATCGCCATTGCCGCTGCGGATTGCCTCATCTATAATCGATTCGTCGAGCGGGAGTAGCTCAGTGGTAGAGCGCGACCTTGCCAAGGTCGATGTCGCGGGTTCGACCCCCGTCTCCCGCTCCAGATTTTCTACGGCGTCGCCGGACAAGCCGGCCCCACCCCGGACGTGAATCAGCCAACTCAGTTGCAGCCCTTCGGAGCAGCCCAGCTAACCTGTCCCTGATTTTTCCTTCCAGACTCGGACCAGGCTCGGGTAGACTTTTTTCGCCGGTAACGCTACTTTAATGAACAGGGGCGCGGTACCCAAGTGGTAAGGGAGAGGTCTGCAAAACCTTTATGCGTCGGTTCGATTCCGACCCGCGCCTCCAATCTTTCAATAGAGATTCCGTTTCCAGCTTGGTCCTTTAGCCTCTCTGACGTAAGCCCTCAATCGGGATTAATCTCGATCTGCCGCGGCGGTAACGCCGGCATGTCGGGATGCTGCGGGTCGCGCCATATCACGTTAAAGCACTCGCCCTCGCTCTGCGGGCGCCAGATCGATCCATCCTCGTACTTGATCGAACCTGGGAAGACAGCCCAGCCCAGCACCGCCTGCGCGCCCTCAGCGCGAATTCCAGGTTTTTCCAGAGTTTGTTCCTCTCCCGGCGGAATCGGCTTGGTTGACGACCACTCGCCCATGTACGGACGCCGCAAATCCTGCAGCGTGTAAAACATTTCCGGTATGAGTTGCAAACTTGTGATCGTTTTGCTGCTCGTGTTCTTCACCGTCAGCGTGAACTTTTCCGGCTCCTTCCAGAAATCCCCGCCGAGAAATGCCATCGGGCAGGAACGCGTGGGCGGCGCGGCGATGGTAAAAACCGCCATCATTCCATTCTCCATGTGATCTTCCACATGGCAATGAAACAACCACGTCCCAGGATTGTCGGCGATCATGTCCACCGTCTTCATGCTTCCGGGAAGAAGTTCGATCACGTCGGTATTTCTGCCTTCGAATGTCACACTTTCCCCGTGCCAGTGCGGAGTGTGCAAGTCAATCTGGTTGCCCATTCCCAGCAAATACCAGCGCACCCTGTCGCCTTTCTTCATCATCAATCCCGGAAGATTGCCGAAGATGAATCCGTTGATCGCGTAAAACAGCCCGGCCGGCTTGCCCGCCATTTCATC
This sequence comes from Acidobacteriaceae bacterium, assembly GCA_003164855.1. Classification (GTDB taxonomy): domain Bacteria; phylum Acidobacteriota; class Terriglobia; order Terriglobales; family Acidobacteriaceae; genus Sulfotelmatobacter. Next base: position 15,202 of record PLUI01000119.1, on the reverse strand, counting down.
GAAGACCATGAATGAAGTCACAAATTCGCGGTCCACATCTTTCGGAGACCCATCCGGATTCGCCTTGCCCTTGGCGGTAACGACGATCGGCCCCAGCAATCCTGCATTGATCTCAACACCAGGATCGACATGGCCGTGATACCACCACACAATCGAACTCGGGTCTCCCGGCCCCGGACCGCTGGCTTCCGTGGCAAACCAGCGATAAGTAAATTTGCGCCCCGGCGGCACGCGGTCGCCCTTGCCGAACGGAATGTAGAAAGACCCCTCGCTGTTCTTGTCATAACGGAGCCCGTGCGGATGCATGTTGTGCGGCTGGCGGGTGCGGTTCATAAACGTAACGTCGACTTCATCGCCAACTTCGGCCCGAATAATCGGCCCTAGAATCCCCAGCCACTCTGGCTGCGGCTTTTTCGTGGTGAACGTATCGTCGGTGTATTCGATGAACCGCGTCTTCGGCCATTCCAGCTTCGCGTTCCAGGGCCGCGGAACCGGCAATGCGCGCAGCAGGTTCATGCCGCTGGGCGCATAGTTCCACGGAACATCTTCCGCGGCGATATAGTAGTGCCGGGTGGCGGCGAAACCGGCGGAAGCGGAACAAATTAGCAGGCAGAAGGCCGTAGCGCGCAGAGTGCTCACGCTGTCATTATCCCATGTGAGTCAGCGTCAGCATCCGATGTGAGCTGCCATCCCGAGCGCAGCGAAGGATCCATGCACCGGTCCTTCGCCGGCCCAACGTGGTCCCAGGATCACCATACGCTAAACGCTACTGATTGAAATTCGCCTGCACATACTCGTCCGTATTCAACGTGATCGTGCAGGTCGACGAGGATGACAGGTTACAAGGTCCGGCCGTGCCATTCTCGCCTGACCAATTCAAGAACGTATCACCGTTCGGCGTCTCCGTCAGCGTCACGCTTGTTCCCGAGGGGAAGACGTAGCCACAAGAATCAGTCCCAGCGTAGGTGTAGTCGGTGTTGCAACTGATGCCGGGGGGATTGCTGACGATCGTCCCGCCGGGGATGCTAACTGCAACTGACAAATTCACCGGCTCGCCCCAGCCGCCCTGGGGGGTCTGTGGGTTATATGCGCCCGGAATCGGAACCTGACTGCAGGCCGACTCTGGATATTGCGTGGGCGTTGGCGGCGTCGGCGGCGTCATCCACGGCGGATTGGTGAAGTTAAAGAACTCGGCCATCGTCGCATTCGTAGTTTGTGCCGAGTTGTAGGAGGCATCGCGGTTCGTGAGTGGAGACAGGCCGAAGCGGTCCTCCACCATTGCCAGCACCGCCGTCGTATCCATCACATCGTGAGAAACATAGTTTTGCTTGGCAAATGGCGAAATCACGATCATAGGAACACGATAGCCGGTCCATGAGAAGCTGCACATCCCAGTTCCAAGCTGACCCGGCTCCTTTGCGCAAATGTCGGTGGAAAAAAGATCCGTCGGATAGCCGGGATCGCCGGGATCTAAAGGACCATCCCCGGGAGCGGTTGCCGGTTGTGGCGGCACGTGATCGTATAAACCGCCCCACTCATCGTAGGTAAAGATCAGAGCTGAGGTGCTCCAGCTTTGGCTCTGCATCAGGTTGTTGATTACATTGTTAGCCGCGTAAGCCTCACCGGACTGGACGTTCACTGGGTACTCGTCGGAATCGGAGGGATGCTCGTCGAGCCCAGCATCCGACGCTGGCTCGATCAGGGCAAACGCCGGCAGGGTGCCCGCAGCCGCATCGGACTGAAACGTCGTGAGCGGCTGGACATTTGCCAGCAGCGTGGGATTGTTGAGAATCGTATTTTCGTACTGAAACTCGTTGATGTAAGAGTTCTCAACCAGGCATGCCGATTCTTCCGTGCCGGTCATCGCCGAACAACTCTGACCGGTCTTATTGACCGTGTCCTCGGCATCCACGTAAATCTTCCAGGAAATCCCCGCGTTCTGCAGCTCCTCGAAGATCGTCATGTTTGAAAGTTGTTGGCCATTGTTGGTGGAACCTGCGCACTGCGCTGGGGGGCACCCTCCACCGATGGGATAGGCAAGCCCGTGCGACGTCGCGGCGAGCAGATACATGCGATTGAGCTGGGTGCGCGACATGATTGGAGCGAACCAGCGATCTGAAGTCGCGAAGTTCGACGCCATGAAGTAGTAGTAATTCAGATCGGTGCCGTCGTAGTAGCCCATGGCACGCACGCCCTCGAGATCCATGAAGCCATTGCTTCCGGCATCGTACGCGGCGGTAAAAGCGAACCCGTCGAGCGGAGGGGCAGAGTCATTCATATTGATTCCGGTTGGGTTAGCGTAGTCCCATTGGTTGTGCGCCTCATTCCAGAACGGACTCTGGTTTTCCATGCAGACAGACTGCAGGTGAAATGAAACGATCGGGTCGCTCGCATCGGGAGAACAGCTACCGCTCCAAGTCCCCGCAGCGCAACCCGGAACGGTTGGGGCGGGTGGCGTTACCCCATTGACCGGCGGATTGAATTGCGCCAAGCCGTCGAAGGTCTGGCCGTTAGTGCCGTATCCATTCGCCGACCAGTAGGAGAGCATCGCGCCGAAGTAGTGATCCAACGACCGATTTTCCTGCGCGAACAGAATAATGTGACTCAGCGCCGCGTAAGGATTCGTGGGGCCGAAGGTCGCGGTCACGGTTTCCGCCGCGGTCAGCGTGAAAGTACAAGTGGTCGTTCCTGTGCAACCCGACCAGCTCGTAAAACTGCTGTTGGCTCCCGGAGTCTCAGTAAGCATGATTTGCGTATTCGCCGGGAAGCTGCCGGTGCAGGTGCCGGTCGTACAGTTGATCCCAGCCGGACTGCTGACAACCGTTCCCTGACCTGTGCCCGCCAAGGTCACCGTCAGGGTATCGTTGACAATAACAACAGCAGCCGCAAAAGTTGCGGTAACACTTTCGCTGGATGCAACCGTGACGCTGCAAGTTCCAGTCCCGGAGCACCCACCCCCGCTCCACCCCGTAAAAGTGCTACCTCCGGTCGGAGTTGCGGTCAGCGTAACCTGCGTATTCGGAGCAAAGCTCGCCGAGCAAGTGGGTACGCAACTGATTCCACCCGTTGAACTCGTAACCAAGCCCGTGCCCGCCCCCGCCAAGGCCACGGTCAATCCGTCCCCGGCATTGAACACGGCGCTCACCGTGGCTGCGGCCGTTAGAGTAATGGTGCACGCGCCGGTACCCGTACAACTCCCGGTCCAGCCACCAAAAAAGAAGTTCGCGCCCGCAGTTTCGGTCAGCGTGACTTGCGTATTCGCCGCATAGCTCGCCGAGCAGGTGCCGGGACAGCTGATCCCCGCCGGACTGCTCGTGATGGTCCCAGCCCCCGATGCTGGCGCAGTCACGGTCAGCTGATAGGTCGTAGGGGGACTTGTGGGCGTTGTGGGTGGTGCCGTCTTTAGCCCTTGGCATCCGGCCAGAATCAGAGTACTTAGGGCACATAATGCTACCGGACCAGAACCATACCAGGACTTCATGGCGATGCTACTCCTCAGAAAACTGAGATTTAGATGAACTTAACTGCCCTGCGGTTGGTTCATGCCCAATCTCGGCGTCCGAAGGGCCGTTCTGGCCCTCAGAGGGGCTAAGAGCCTTACTTATTTCTCCTGCCAGGCCGCAGGAATCTCACTGGAGATCTCCAACGTTTTCTTTCTGAGGATCTAACCCCGCTCATCGGGCTGGCGTATGAACGTTCCAGCTCCTGCGCGATAATCTCGCCCACCGCACTCAACCTCTGCCCCACAAACGGGGCCACTGACGCGGACAACCACGTCCACCAGAACGAACAGCGAAACCTCATGGCGCGCTACTCCCAAAGCGCGATCTTGGATGAAATTATGGCTGGCTCGGTTGTTTGGCTGCCGCGAAAGCCGCTCCCAGAGCGTGAAGTCTCAGGTAAGCACTGTAGTGTCGTAGCTAAAAAGCACTTACATCCCCGCGAACGCTGCGCGAATTAATTTGCGCCGCGGCGCGATTCGCAGTACCTTGCTGCTGAGTCATTCGCAGCGAGGTGCGCCTTGCCGATTTCCGCCGTCGACACGATTTCGCTTGCCATCGAACACACCAAACGGCAGCTGTTCCAGCCTTTCCGCTTGGGTCAATGGACCCGGCTCGCACTGGTCGGGTTGCTGGCCGGCGAACTCGGCTCCGGAGGCGGGCTCCGCGGCTCTAACTTCCGCTTCCCTCAGCATCCCGGAGCTTCGCGGCATTTTCCAGCCCCCGGATTTTTCGGCGATGGATTTTCGGGAATCGACCCCGCGCTGCTGGCCGGCATGATCGCTGTGCTCGTTGTTGCCGGGATCGTACTCGGGGTCATCCTGATGTATGTCAGTAGCGTGATGCGCTTCATACTCTTCGATAGTGTCATAGCCAAAGAGTGCCGCATTCGCCAGGGATGGGGCCGCAGGCAGGGTGCAGGATGGCGCTACTTCTTGTGGCAGTTGCTCTATCTTGTGGCTATGCTGGGCGGCAGCATTGTCCTGGTGGGCATCCCTCTGGCCTTTGCTTTCGGGATGGGATGGCTGAAAGAACCAAAAGAACATCTGCTCCCGCTAGTATTGGGCGGCATTGTCCTCTTCTTTGTGCTGCTGATCTTCATCGTGGCCATGACGGTAATCTTTGTGTTGACCAAAGATTTCGTCGTGCCCCAGATGGCTCTGGAAAATATCGGCGCTATCGAAGGATGGCGGCGGTTGTGGCCGATGATCAAATCCGAAAAGGGCGGATACGCCGCCTACATTGGAATGAAGATCCTGATGGCGATCGGCGCAGGGATCGTGATTGGCATCGCAACACTCATTTTGGGTTTGATCATCGCCATACCGACCATCGGCCTGAGTATCCTTGCCGTTCTCACCGGCCAGACGGCCGGGCTCACCTGGAATGTTTATACGATCACGCTCGCCATCGTGGTCGGATGCGTTCTGCTGGCAATCTTTCTGTATTTGATCGCATTGATTTCTGTCCCGGTCATTGTGTTCTTCCCCGCGTATTCAATTTATTTTTTCGCGGCGCGCTATCGTGCGCTGAGCGCCGTGCTTTATCCGGCACCGCCGGCTCAGCCACAAATTCCCGCGCCTCCATACCAACCTCCGCCGCTGCCTCCTGCCGCCGAGCCTATTGGATAAGCCTGAAAGCAGCTCCCCGAGGGAACTCTCGCGCCGCCACAGGTGTCTGATGTTGCAGACACGCGCGTGCTAGAGAGAAAAAAAGAAAAGAGAAAAGAGAAGAGAGAAGCGGAGGAGCTTTCCATGTCTTTCTCAATGGCAGGCGGAGGTGCGCGCGGTCCCGAAATCAACGTTACACCGCTGATCGATGTACTGTTGACGTTGATCATCGTCTTCATGGTGGTTGTGTCGATGGACAAAGAGCAGGGAGAAACAGCGCAGATTCCGCAGCCCGATCAGAAACAGGCGGCTGAACAGCAGCAGTCGCGCACCGTCGTCATCCAGGTGGTGTGGACGAAGGAAGATCAGCCACCAACGGTAAAGATCAATCACGACGACGTGCGCTGGGAAGATCTGGAGACGCGCCTCGCGAAGATTTACTTAACGCGAGCCGAGAAAGTCGTCTTCGTGCGCGGCGATGCCGACGTCGACTTCCAGTACGTGGCCGACGTGATCGATGTAGCGCATCACGCCGGAGTGCAACGCGTGGGACTGCTCACAATGGATCGGGACGTGGCCGGGGAGTGAGCAGGAGCCGCGGGCTCTAATTCCTCGCCCGATTCTTAATCCAAATCGGCGTCCCCAAAAACCCGAAGGCTGCCCGAATCTGGTTCTCCAAAAATCGCTGGTAGGAAAAATGCAGCTTCACCGCTCGATTGGTGAAGAGCACAAACGTCGGCGGAGCGACCGAGGCCTGCGTCATATAGAGAATCTTGACCCGCGAGCGCATGGGCACGGAGGCGCGCTCGAAATCCACCGTTTCGATGAAGCGGTTCATCGCCGAGGTGGGAATGCGCTTGCGCCGCTCGGTGGCAACCTTTTCGAGCAGCGGAAAAACCTTCTCGATCCCTTTGCCAGTTTGCGCCGAAATGAAAACGATGGGCGCGTAATTCAGAAACTTGAGATCGTAGCGCAGGCGCTCTTCGTAGGCGTCCCGGTCACCTGGACGTTTGCTCTCCCGCATGCGCATCGCCTTCGACGGCCTTCCGGCTTTCAACTCGCCGCTCGTCACGAGATCCCATTTATTGACCACGATGATCATCGAGCGTCCGCTCTCGTGAGCGTAGCCGGCGATGGCCGCATCGAGCTGGCTGACGCCTTCGGTGGCATCGATCACCAGCAGCGCAATGTCGGCGCCTTCCAAATGCTTGCGCGCCATCACCACAGAGAGCTTCTCAGCCATCAGATGAGTCTTACCCTTGCGTCGAATGCCGGCAGTATCGATGAAGCGAAAGCGGCGTCCGTTGTGTTCGACAATCTCGTCGACCGCGTCCCGCGTCGTCCCAGGGATGGGCGAGACAATGGCACGGTCAGAGGCAGTCAGACAATTCAGCAGCGTGGACTTGCCNNGCGGCTGATTCATCGTCTGACGTAGGTATGTGTTCTTCCTGTGCTTCCTCAGTGTCCCCTGTGTCCTCTGTGTTTACGCCTTTGGCCGGCGGCGGCAAGATCTCAAACACCGCATCCAGCAGATCGTCGATTCCGCGCCCGTGCTCAGCAGAAATCGGGAACATCTGCTTAATCCCAAGCCGATGAAATTCATCAAGGATGTTCGCTTGCTTCTCGGTGTCAGCCTTATTCACCGCGAGGAAGAGCGGACGTCCAGTCTTGCGCAGCAGCCGCACCAGTTCAAGGTCAGGCCCCGCGACTTCGGCGCGCCCGTCAACCACCATAACAATCGCGGCGGCTTCATCGAACGCAACCCGAGCCTGACGAAAAATCTCCGCCGGAATGAAATCCTTGTCTTCCGGGATAATTCCGCCGGTGTCGATGATGCGGATGCGGCGTCCGCGCCACTCCGCATCCCCGTAAAGCCGGTCGCGTGTGATGCCCGGCTCGTCCCCCACGATGGCGCGGCGCGAGCCCACGATGCGGTTGAACAGCGTGGACTTGCCTACGTTGGGTCGCCCCACGATGGCAAGCGTCGGAACGCCGGCTGCGGTGGTGGCGAGAGTGCTGGTCGAGTTGTAAGTGGGTTGAGTCAAAATTAGGTCTTAACGTGGGGGCAACCGCCCTCGGCTGTCCTTGGACCGCGAGGCCCAGAGTTGTTCCGCCTCGTGATAGCCCGGAACTCGTATTATAGAGACTTCCGTGGCTTTGAGTTCCCAACCCGCATCTCCCGCAACCCCCAGCCGCCCCGCGCCCAGCGGAAAGGACGCTTCGCTCTATCAATTCTTCGCGCCGGGCGGAGTGCTGGCGCGCACCCATCCCGCGTATGAATTCCGCCGCGGGCAGTTGCAGATGGCGCAAGCCGTCGAACAGGCGCTCGAAGAAAAGCGCCACCTGATTGTTGAAGCCGGTACGGGCACCGGAAAAACTCTGGCATACCTTTTACCGGTGATCCGCTCGGGCAAGCGCGTGATCATCTCAACCGGCACAAAGAATCTGCAAGAGCAGCTTTTCTACAAAGACATTCCATTTCTGGAGCACGCGCTGTTTGGGGAACCGCCATCCGGCGACGAAAGTTCAAACCGCAGGCTTTCCGTCTGCTACATGAAAGGCCGCAACAATTATTTGTGTCGCAAGAAACTCTACGACCTCACCGACCAGCCCGTACTCAGCGGGTTGGAAGAGATCGAGCAATATCGCGCCATCTCCGCGTGGGAGAAGACGACCGGGACCGGCGACCGGGCCGAACTCGCCGAACTTCCCGAGGCCAGCGCGCTTTGGCACAAACTGGATGCCCGCGCCGATGCCTGCACCGGGCAGAAATGCAGCGAGTGGGAGCGCTGCTTCGTCACCGAAATGCGTCGCCGAGGAATGGAGAGCGACATTATCATCGTCAATCATCATCTGTTCTTCGCCGATCTCGCCATCAAGTTGCAAGCCGAGGGTGCGCCCGACGCGGGCATCCTCCCCGAAGCCGCGGCCGTGATCTTTGACGAAGCGCACGAACTCGAAGACGTAGCCGGAAACTACTTCGGAATCTCCGTCAGCAACCTTCGCGTAGACGATCTGGCGCGCGACGTCGAAGCCTCGATGCAACGCAACCGCATGCTTTCCGCATCGCTTTCCGGAGCGCTGGGCAGCCTGCGGGAGAAGTCGCAGTTTTTCTTCTCGCTGCTTCCGCCGGGAGATGGACGCTTTGCCTTCGAGACCCGCCGCGAATTTTTGGAAGAAAACGGAGACGAGTTCCTTGTCCTCAATCAGGCTCTCACGCGGCTCGCGGGCGAACTCGAAGCCCTGCCGCAGAAGCCGGAAGAAATCTTCAACTTTGTGCGGCGCGCCCAGGAACTGCAAGTGCAGCTTGCCTTCGCTCTGGAGTCCGACGATCGCAACACCGTCTTCTGGATCGAACGGCGAGGCGGCCGGGGAAGAACGAGTTCAGCCCCCAGAAACCGCGACGCCGAGAAAACCGGCCGGCAAAACGTTTTCCTGCAAGCCACTCCCATCGATGTTGGTCCCATCCTGCGCGAATGCCTTTGGTCGAAACTCGAGAGTGCAGTCCTCACTTCCGCAACGCTCGCGGTCGGCGGAGGATTCGAATACATCCGGCAGCGGCTGGGGTTCGAGCATGCGCGCGAGTCTGTGCTGCCCTCGCATTTCGACTACGAAAATCAAGCCTTGTTTTATGTTCCGCCCGATCTCCCCGACACCCGCTCGCCGCAGTTTACGGCGCTGGCTGCCGAGCGCATTCGCAAGCTGCTTCAAATCACGCGTGGCCGCGCCTTCGTGCTATTTACCAGCTATGCACAGATGAACGATATCTACCAGCGCCTGCTGGGCGAGCTGGAGTTCCCCGTGCTTCGCCAGGGCGACGCGCCAAAAAGCGCGCTGCTCGAGGAGTTCCGGCTCACGCCGAACGCCGTGCTGTTTGCGACTTCATCCTTCTGGCAGGGTGTGGACGTGCAAGGTGAGCAGCTGAGTTGCGTCATCATCGATCGCTTGCCGTTCGCCGTGCCCAGCGACCCGGTCGTCGCCGCCCGCGTAAAAGCGATCGACGCCGATGGCGGCAACGCGTTTTTCCAGTATCAAGTGCCCGCGGCCGTGATCACCCTGAAACAAGGCTTCGGACGCCTGATCCGCTCGCTCCACGATCGCGGCCTGCTCGTACTGCTCGATAACCGCATCCTGAAGAAGCAATACGGCCGCGTGTTTATCGAGAGCCTCCCGAATTATAAAAAGACTACAGAGATGCGGGTGGTGGAGGAGTTCTTCGGAGTGAGGTGCTAAGACTGGCGCCAAAGGAGGTAGACCTTGCGCAATGTTCTTTGGGTAACAGCGCTTCTATTGTTGTTTTCCGGAACCGCACTCGCCTATTTCCTGGTGAGGGGTAGGCTGCTACGGCCCGCTCCGCTGGGCGACGCATCTCTGGGGCTGGACATAGTCGGGATTGTCTCCCTTGCATTAAACGTACTGTTGTTTCTCATCGCCATCTTTTCTCTGTACGTAGCCGTGGTGACATATGTGGGTGCCGAGAAGAGTGGCCATGAACAGCAGGTCACATTGGACGCATCGCGCAAGGCTTTGGAAGAAACCTCAGGCATCCTGAAGGCGAGCGCCAAGGATTTTCGCGACAGCGCAGAGGCGGCAAGAGGACAATACGAGCTTCTACAAGCCGAGAGATCTGAACGCGATGAGGCTGTTCTTGTTGCCATAACTGACGAAGTGGTGAGCAACATCAAGATCTTGGAACAGAATCAAAATACCTTGAGGACGGAGCTAGGCGCGCTGCCTGAAGGCAAGTCTGTGGTAACCCCGCTGCTCTTGCTACACACGGGATCGTGGGAACTTCTGAAGGCGAGCATCCCTGAAAGGCTCTTCGCCGGGAACGGTACCCTTAACCCAGTTACTGACGCCTTCGCTATGGCTAGCGCAATTAACGAAACTATTCGAAGCCGGGAGAACTATCGGATAAGCAACGGCGCGATGTCTAATTTCTCAAGTCGCATGAAGCTCTATGATGATGACCTAGTTGCCAAGAATGCGTCTTTACTTAAACCTGTGAAGGAGTTAGAGGCCGCCTTTACAGCACAAGTGACCCTGATGAGGGCGATGAAGAGGTCAAGAGAATCGAAGTGACTCGACTGGATTTTCATGCGAGCAGTCGCATACCAGTCCCGGCTGCTGCCTTCTGATCGAAGGTGACGGTATGTTCGCAGTCAGCCGCGTGGCCGCAGCGCTCGATCAAGCAATCAGCGAAATCAGCGCGGCTGCCGCGGAACGTCCGCAATGCTTGCGACACAATTTCCGCCCGCTCAAGAACCAATTCCTCGCTACGCAACAGCGTCTCCAGAACCCGTTCAATTTCTTTCTTTGTGAAACGGTAGAAAGATTCCAATACCCAGACCAGTTCTGCGAGGACGATGAGGGAAATAAAGCCGGGTGAATCCGAAGAGAATGAGTCCATTACTCGTCCTGCAGCGATCGTCTGGACGGGATCATCCTCGGTAAGATAGCGGACCAGGATGTTTGTGTCGAGGCCGGTCATTCTGGGTCGATCAACGTGATCGTGCGGCGCCCTGCGCGATGGCAGCGTTCATCTCCTCAATCGAAACCGGCTTCCTTCGCCTGCCTCGAAACAGGCCTTTCAGTTCCTTCACCGAGCGAGTGGCCGCAACGATGTTGAATTCTCCTTTTCCCACTTCGACAAATTCAATGCGGTCTCCGGCGTCAACCCCCAACGCGATTCGGACCCGTGCCGGAATGGTGATTTGCCCCTTGGAGGTTACAGTCGCGGCCGCCATGTCATTTCCTTTCGATCTTACAATTTCCTTACATTATAGTAAGGAGATAGCCCCTCGTCAATCCCTGCTGCGTTCTGTCACACATACTCCCGCTCCGCTCTCCGAATCTCCCGATACCGTGCAAAAACTTCCTTCTCACTCTCCAACCCCAGCGCAGAGCGAATCGAGCTTCCCCGAAAAGTATGGGCCATCATTTTCCAGCCCCGGAGCATTACGAATCCCGGGTCATGCAGCAGAACCACGGGGAAGTGGTGCACCTTCATCCAGCGTTCGGCCTTCCAGCGCATGAATTCCACTTCTTCGGCCGGCAGGTGTTCAGTCCGCACCACGGCGGTGGTGCCGTCATATTCTTCGAGGTGCTCATTCATGATCAACCCTTGATCGCGAAACTCTTTCGTCATGGGCGTGCGCGGATACGGCGTTGGGTGCTGGATGTACGGCCAATCCACGTAGCGCCGGGCGAATTCAAGATTGGCTTCGATCGACTCCCGCGTGTCGCCCGGACTGCCCACGATCAATCCCCCAACCACATACATCTGATTGCGGTGCAGGTAATCGATAGCCTTGAGCGTGGCGTTTCCGGTTTCGTGCCCGTTCGTGCGCTCAGTATTTTTGGCCGAGGCTTTTAGAAATTCCAAATCGTTTTCCAGAATATTTTCAATGCCCAGAAAAACATAACGAAATCCGGCCCGCCGCATCAGCGGTGCGAGAGTTTCGCCATGGTTGGCAATCGCGGAGGTCATGGCTTGCACAAAGTACTCGAGCGTATGCAATCCGGCGGCGATAATAGCCTCACACAGCGCCTCGAAGCGCTTCACGTTCAGCGTAATGTTGTCATCCACCAGGAAGATGGTTCGAGCGCCATGGTCGCGCGCATCGCGAATGTCAGCCAGCACCCGGTCGAAAGAGTAAGTATGAAAGTTGCGCCCGCGCATCTCGATGATGGAGCAGAAGCTGCAATCGTAAGTGCAGCCGCGCGAAGTCTCGATCACATCCACCTGGCGTCCCACCATCGTATATCCCTGCAACACACGCGCGTGGCGGTTCGGCGGACGAATCTCCTTGTCTTCCAGCCGGTGTGGCGGACGCACAGGATTGTGCACCCACCCCTCATCCTTCCGATAAGAAAGACCGCCGATCCGCTCGAAACCGGAGCCAGCCTCAATCGCACGCAACAGTTCGCGAAAAGTAACTTCCCCCTCGCTGCGCACAATGTAGTCAACCCTCATATTCTCGTAAGCTTCGGGAGCAAGGCTGGGATCGTATCCACCCACAACAATCTTCACTCCCGCCCGCAAAGCGCGCACCAGTTCGATAATGCGCCCAGCCGTACGGCGCTGAAACGTCATGATGGAAAGTCCGACAACTTCCGGCTCGAGCTCCCGGACCAGCCGGGTAACCGTTTCACGAACCTGGCGATGAACCAGGATCAAGTCAGCCACGGCCACGCGATGATGCGCATCCACGTTTCCCGCCAGCGACGTGAGCGCACCATTCGGCATGCGAATAGCGACCGGCGGCATGTGCTCGAAGGAATCGGGCATAGACAGCAAGAGGACGTTCATTCGGACCTGTCCTAACTGCTTCGCACTAATCCCGCAGGCGCGGGTTGAACCCGTGGCGAAGCGAATCGCCGTAATTGTACCGCAGCGTGAGGCCGCAATGCCGCGCAGCCCACAGCTAAATTCTGCTACTTGTGTTCTTCCGCCACTCCCGGGCTTGGCAATACCCCGACCACGATCCCCGAAGCCTGCCCCTTAGCGTGATAAACCCGCTCCGTCGCTTTCACGAAATCCGCAGGCTGGGCGTCGGGAATGTTGACGAAGGTCTGCGGATTGCGGTCGGTGAGCGGGAACCACGAACTCTGGATCTGCACCATGATGCGGTGACCACGGCGAAACGTATGGTTGACGTCCTGCATGGTGAAGTTAATCTCATCGACCTTGCCGGGCGTGAACGGCTCCGGCTTTTCGAAACTGTGGCGAAACTTCCCCCGGAAAGGCTCGCCGCGCACCAGTTGCTGATAGCCCCCCATGGTGACCGAGGGTGGAGGCACGTCAGTGCGTGGTTTATTTTTGTCCTCCGGCTTGGGCTCGTCGAACTTACTGTCGGGATAGTCTGTCGGATACACGTCGATCAGCTTTACATCCCAATCGGAATCGGTTCCCGTAGTCGAGACGAAAAGCCTCGGAGAGACAGGACCGGCAATCGTCACATCTTCCTGCAGCACAGGCGTTTCATAAACCAGCACGTCCGTCCGGCTGTCCGCAAATCGCTGGTCGGAGAGCATGTATTCCTGCGGCACGCTGATCGCCGCGTAGTTTACGAAAGGCACGGGCTTAGCCGGATCGCTGACGTATTCATCGAAAGCCGGCGAATCGGAGGCTGGCGGGTCGAACCCAAGTCCGCCGTTCGCTTGGAAATACAGGGTCCTCGCCTCGGCCTCTTTCGGCGGCCACGCGGAATAGCGTTTCCACACATTCGTTCCAGTTTCGAAAACGTAGGCTTTTGGAAGCTTCGCGTCTCCATTGCCTTTCAAGTACTGCTCGAAAAACGGAAACAAAATGTTTTTCCGGTAATAGTCCCCCGTATTAGACGAGAACTCGACCCGGCCCAGGTGATCGCCGTCATAACGGTACCAGCCGCCATGAACCCACGGGCCAACCACCAGGGCATTAAAGATCCCCGAATTATTTTTGTCGATGGCGTGAAATGTGCTGAACGGACCTTGCAGATCCTCGGCGTCAAACCATCCCCCAACCGTGAGCACGGCGCAGTGGATATTCTTCATGTGCGGCGCCAGATTTCGCGCCTTCCAATATTCGTCGTAAGTATCGTGCTTTACCTGGTCATCCCATAGCGCGCTCTTGCCTTCGAGATATTTAGCCAGGCTCGAGAGCGGCCCCGCTTTCAGATAGAACTCGTATCCATCCTTGGTGCCGTAATCGAAAGGCACTGGCGTCTTGGCCGGAAGTTGGGGATTCTCCTGCGGCTTGAACGAACTGTAGAAACCGAAGTTGGCGTTCAGCATGAACGCCCCGCCGTGGTAGGCATCGTCGCCCATAAAAAGATCGGTCATGGGAGCCTGCGGCGATGCGGCTTTCAGCGCCGGGTGCGAGTCGATGATGCTGGCGGACGTAAAAAATCCAGGGTACGAAATCCCCCAGATGCCGGCGTTCCCATTGTTGTTGGGCACGTTCTTCAGCAGCCAGTCGATGGTATCGTAAAGATCGCTGCTGTCGTCCACATCTTGTTTGGATTTCTTGTTGTCGATGTGCGNNTATAGCGGCCGCGGACGTCCTGGAACACGAAGATATATCCCGCCTTGTCGAACTCAGGCGCCGGCCCAAGCTGTTTGCGAAAAAGATCCACCCCGTAGGGCGACACGCTGTAAGGCGTGCGATCAATCAGAAACGGATACGGCCGCGAACTATCCTTGGGCACATAAACGGCGGTGAACAGATGCACGCCGTCGCGCATGGGAATTCTGTATTCGTATTTGGTGTAGTGTTCCTTGGCGTCAAACTCCGGCGCATCGGGCTTGCTCTGCGCGGAGAGACTTGCGGCTAAGATCGAAACCAGCAGAGTTGCGAAAACGCAGTTGCGGCGCGGCATAATGGCTCCCTTGCGGATAAAGGCCGAATAGGCAAGCTACAGTCGCGCCCAGTCCCCAGTCAAGCGGGATTGCCGCAGTGAGCGGTACAATGGGTGTTTCGCAGGGTTGAGCGGTCCGGTCAATTTGCGGCGAACCGCTGAGGCATACATGTTCGAAGTGACGGTTGACGATACTTTTGCCGCAGGACACTATCTGCGCAACTACAAGGGCAAGTGCGAAAACCCGCACGGCCATAACTACAAAATCCGCGTCACCTTGGCCGGAGCCGAGTTGGACAAGGCTGGGCTGCTGCTCGACTTCAAAGATCTTCGCGAAGTGATGAAGCACGTCATCGACCGGCTCGATCACCAGATGATCAACGATATTGAGCCTTTCACGGTAATTAATCCCTCCGCGGAGAATCTGGCCAAATATTTTTATGACGAGTCGAACACCCGATTAAAGAACGTGACCAACGGCCGCGTGCGCGTGAANNTTGCCAGCCGCCAGTTGCCAGTTGCCAGTAGTACGATGCTGAGAAGAACACGAGATGGGACGGTCCTATAAAGACTTGGTAGCTTGGCAGAAATCAATGGATTTGGTAACGGCCACGTATCGCGCGACCGCCGGATTTCCGAAGGACGAGCTTTTCGGGCTCACTTCCCAGTTACGGCGGGCTGCTGTGTCGATTCCGAGTAATATCGCCGAGGGGCAAGGGCGTCTTTCCGAGAAGGAATTCCGTTACTTTCT
>PLUI01000269.1:10716-11016 GCA_003164855.1 Acidobacteriaceae bacterium | reverse complement strand
GCTTCGGGCTTCGGGCTTCGGCCTTACACTGGAACCGTCATTTTAGAGCAACGTGGATGCTCGCAGTCGATTGCTGTCAATCGTTGGAAGGCAGTCCAGCCCGTTCCCAACCGAGCCGAAGCCCGATAGCTGAAGCCCGAAGCCCGTATTTCAATCTCCGGCCTGCTTCGCGGGCTCGGCTTTGCTTTCGACGTTTTTCACTTTCTCGATCTTTACTCTGGCGATGCGGTGAGCTTCCATCTCTTCGACGATGTAACGATAGCCTTCGTATTCAAAGGATTCGCCGAGGTATGGAATGCG
>PLUI01000269.1:0-10640 GCA_003164855.1 Acidobacteriaceae bacterium | reverse complement strand
ACGGCGGCGCTGTTTGAATTCGTCCAGCAGTTCAGCAAGGACTTTGGTTTCCGGCACAACCAGAACATCGTGCATGATGTGGACAATCTGGGTGCGCGCGATGCGGGTGGCCAGAGGCTGGCCAAGATTGACCAGCCGCAGCCGCACCCAGCGAACCAGCTCTTTGTAGTAAAGGACGCCGACGATGTGCTCGGGGCCGCGTTGCGGGTCGTAGACGGGGATGCGCGAGTGCTGGCCTTCGACTACGCGGTTCAGGGCTTCGTCGAGGGTGAGATCGGAGGGCAGAGAAAAAATATCCGGACGGGCGACCATGACTTCGCNNGCACTGGGGAATTTGGCCGAACTGGCGGCTGGCGGTGACGATAAGTTTGAGTTCGTCGGGTGAGTGAACCGCCCCACCGCGGCGGGTTTCGCGGGCGCCGAAGAGACGCAACACCAGGCCGCCGGAGCGGCGCATGAAGAAAAGCAGAGGGCGGGTGAGGGTGAGGAACGCTTCCATGGGTGCGGCCACGGCGAGGGCGATCTGCTCGGCGCGCTGCAGGGCGAGGGTTTTCGGCACGAGTTCGCCGAGGAGAACGTGCAGGTAAGTGATCAGGCTGAAAGCGATCACGATGGCGATGCCGTGGGCATAGACCGCGGCGTGTGGAACTTGATGAACGAAGCTGAGACCTTCGACGAGGCGGGCCACCATGGGTTCGCCGATCCAGCCTAGAGTCAGGCTAACGATGGTGATGCCGAGTTGGACGCCGTTGACGACTTCGTCGAGATGCTGATGCAGGCGTTGGACAATGCGGGCGCCGATGCGGCCGGATTGGATGAGCTGCTGAATTCTGGTATCGCGAATGCTGACCAGGGAGAACTCCGCAGCGGCGAAGAACGCATTCGCTGCCACCAGGAGAAGGATCAGAAGCACGCGAAGCAGCACAAAGGCGATCATTGAAGGGTCATTCTGACGGGTAATTCTAGCATTCTGCTAGGGCTGCAGTGGCTGCACTGCGGGTAGATGGATACCAGGGCCCTTGTTTGCAACCACAGAGGACACAGAGGGAACACGGAGGAAACTTTTGGAGGCGTCGGGGCTAACCTTTTTTGTATGAGAGCGGTCTAACGGGAAGGTGGCGGGAGCTTCAGAGGCCACAATCTCTGGATCTTGTCGAAATCTTCGGAACAAAAGCAACTTAGGCTGCGTAGAAGAGAGTGCATGGGTGCTGCAGAGAGCATTTCCAGCGAGCACTTAGGAGGCGGTTGTGAACGGAAACGGAAATAATAAGAAAAAGCGGCGCAAGCTGTTTATCTGGGGCGGCGTCGTGGTCGCGCTGGTCCTGCTGATTGCGATCGGCGTGTTCGCGGCGACGCGTGGCGGCACCAAGATTGACCCCTCCAAGCTGGCGAAGGTCGAGAAGGGGGACCTGGCCAAGAGCGTGGTGGCGACGGGGAAGGTGACGCCCATCACCAAGGTGGAAGTGAAGTCGAAGGCCAGCGGCATCGTGAAGAAGTTGCTGGTGGATTACGGCGACCGGGTGAAGAAAGGCCAGTTGCTGGCGCAGCTTGACAAGGTGGAGATTGAGGCGCAGGTGGCGCAGTCGCGCGCCGCGCTGGATGCGGCTGACGCGAACATGAACAGCTCGCAGGCCGATTTCGAACGCGCCAAGGTGGATGCGGAAGGGCCGGACGTGCCCTTGCTGAAGCGCGCCTATGATCGCGCTGTGGGCATGGCGAAAGATGGAGTGGTATCCGCTTCGGCGCTCGACGATGCTGAGAAGAACTACGAGTTGGCGTTGAATAAGCAGAATGTGGCCAAGGCGCAGGTGACGGTGCTGAAGGCGAAGATTGCGCAGTCGCGGGCGCAGGTGGCGCAAGACCGAGCCAACCTTACACAGCTGGAGGAACAGCTCAGTTACACGGACATTGTTTCTCCGATCGATGGCATTGTGCTCTCGCGCGATGTGGAAATGGGCGACGCGGTGAGTTCGATCCTGGTGCTGGGATCTTCGGCCACGCTGGTGATGACGCTGGGCGATACCAGCGAAGTCTATGTGAAGGGCAAGGTGGATGAGAGCGACATTGGGAAGGTTTATCTGGGCCAACCGGCGAGAATTAAGGTTGAATCGTTCAAGGACAAAACTTTTACCGGCAAGGTGACCAAGATTTCTCCGATGGGCGTGGAGAAGGATAACGTCACCACGTTTGAAGTGCGGGTTTCGATTCAGAATCCGGGCGGCGAGCTGAAGGCTGAGATGACTGCCAATGCCGAAATAATTCTTGAGGAACACAAGAACGTACTGCAGATTCCGGAGGGTGCGATTCTCTACGACAAGGACAAGAAGGCATCGGTGGAAATTCCCGATCCAAAAGGTAAGGAAGGCAAGGATAAGATTGCGGTGAACATCGGAATTTCGAATGGCGCGAAGACGGAAGTGCTCAGCGGGTTGAAGGAAGGCGATCAGGTGGTGCTGCAGTAGGGCGGGCTTCGGCTTTCGGGCTTCGGGTCACCCTGGCGTCGTGGAGTTTGTTCGCAAGAACACACGGGGGGATAAGTCCGTGAAAACGAAATACAAAGTGGCGCTGGCATTGCTGGCTGGCGTCTCGATCGGCATTGTTGGCGCCCGGGCGATTGATGCGCAGCAAGTCAAGGCCCCGCCTGGTTACGTCGTCGCGGAAGTCGAGGTAACGGACCCCATTACCTTACAGAAATATGCTGCCCAGGTGCCGCAAATTGTGGCGTCCCACGGAGGGCAATATGTGGTGCGTGGCGCCGTGGTTCAAGCGCTCGAGGGCGAGCCGCCAAAGGGCTACTTCGTGGTAATCGGGTTCGACAGTGTGAAGAAAGCGCGGGAGTGGTACGACTCGCCGGAGTACTCGGCGATCCGTTCGATCCGGCAAGGCGCAACCAAGAGCCGTATATTTATCGTCGAGGGCGAACCCCAGCAGTGACGGCGCTCTTTCGTCCGCAAATCTGAGTAGGAGTCACAATAACATGAACAAGCAACGCATCCTTCGTAGTCCGGTTTCTATTCCGGCGCGATCCTCGTTCCTAGCGATCGCTCTAGTCGTGCTGCTGGCCTCTACCTTTGCGTCCGCTTCCACGCCACAAGGAACATTTGAGAAAACCTTTCAGGTCAGCGGGCCGGTGGATCTGGAAGTGCAGACGCGCTCGGGCAACGTCACCGTGCGAAGCGGGCCGGCGGGATCGGTATCGATTCAAGGCAAGATTTTTGTCGGCGATCATTGGCTGTTCGGAAACCGGCATACCGACGTTTCCGACATCGAGCAGCATCCTCCTCTGCGGCAGGAAGGCAATAGCATCCGCATCGACTATGTTGAGGCGCGCGATATTTCGGTGGACTATGAGATCACCGTGCCTGAGGAGACCACAATCCGCACCCACAGCGGCTCGGGAGATCAGACCATCGAAGGCACGCATGGGAACGTCGACGTGCAGACCGGGTCTGGGGATGTAAGGCTGCGGGGGCTCACGGGCGAGATACGTCTGCAGACAGGGTCGGGGGATGTGCGGGCGCGAGAAATCTCGGGTCCGGTACGCGGAGGCGCGGGCAGCGGCAACATTGAGGTGGAAGAAACGGGATCGGGGGATGTGGATCTGCATACTGGCTCCGGCAATGTTTCGGTTCGGGGGATGCAGGGGTCTCTTCGTGCGGAAGCGGGTAGCGGCGACATTTCGGCGGAGGGAACGCAGGCCGGGGCCTGGGAGATTCGGACAGGTTCGGGGAACGTGCACGTGCGGTTGCCGGCGGATGCGGCTTACGATGCGAACCTTTCGACCAGTTCAGGCACTTTGGATGTCGGTCCGGCGATTACGATGACCGTACAGGGGCGGGTGCAGGAGACACGTAAGCAGATCATGGGGAAAGTNNACGGAAGCAGATCATGGGGAAAGTGCGCGGCGGTGGACCGCTGCTGACGGTGCGTACGGGTTCGGGCGATATTCATATTGAGTAGCAGCGGAATGAAAGTGCAAATCCACCACGGAGTCACAGAGACACGGAGGATTCTTGTTTGATGTTCTCGTGGCTCCGTGCTGCGTGGTGAATGCAGACCTTTCTTATTACCTCCGTGCCTTGACTCCGCGCCCACCAGGGATTACTTTCGATTTTCTGGGAAGATTCCGTCTTCTACCCGCGAGGAAGCTTTGGCCCGTCCGATCATTACTCTGACCACCGACTTTGGTACGAACGACCATTTTGTAGGCGTCATGAAAGGCGTGATTCTGGATATCGTGCCGGAGGCGCAGATTGTGGATATCTGCCACTCGGTGCAGCCTTTTGACGTGCTGGATGGCGCGCTCACCATTTCGCAGGCTTATTCCTATTTCCCCACGCGAACCGTGCACGTAGTGGTGGTAGATCCTGGCGTGGGTACGGCGCGCCGGCCGATACTGGCTTCAAGTGACGGATACCATTTCGTAGCGCCCGACAACGGTGTGCTTTCGCTGGTCTACGCCCGCGAGAGCCGAATGCACGTGCGGCACATTACCGCCGAACATTATTTTCTACAGCCGGTAAGCAACACTTTCCACGCGCGCGATATTTTTTCGCCGGTCGCCGCCTACCTGGCCAAAGAGGTTGAAGCGCTCAAGTTTGGCGATGAGGTTCAGGAGTATGTTCGCTTTTCGGCGCCGAAACCAAAAGCTGTGGATGAGAACCGGCTGCGCGGAGTGGTGCTGAAAGTCGACCGCTTCGGAAACATCATCACCAACATCACTCCGCAGGATGCTCCCATGCTCTTCGAAGCGGGAGCCAGCGGATTCAAGATTGTCGTGGGCAGCCGCGAGATAACGGAAATCCGCAGTACCTATGCGGACGGTGCTCCGGGAGAAGTGATTGGGATTCTCGGCAGCATGGGTTTTCTGGAAATTGCCGCCAATCGTGGAGCCGCGGCCCAACTGACCGGCGCAGGCAAGGGATCCGAAGTGAGTATCCTTCTGGGTGAGGCTGCCGCGGTAGGCAAAGGCGCGTAGGAACCTGCTACAAGTTCTTTGGTTTGGGATGGGCGTAGCGCTCCATCTCCCCCGTCCATTTAAGAAAGCGCCAGAGACTGGTGCGCTCCCGCCACAAGAATTCCCAAAACTCAAGAAAACCGATCTGCGTCATCTTGACGCCACAATAGGTCTCGATGCGCCAAAGCAGATATGGACTTCGCCACGGAGCCAGGCGATGTCCTCTGGTGGCGTTCCACAGAAAGCGCAGGGAATGGCGCATCGGAGCATCATACCGATAAATCGGAGGCTTCGCGAGGTTAAAGAAGAGCATTAACCACTAAGGGCACGAAGGTACACGAAGACGAGGGCAAGGTCGTTCCGTGTTAAAATCGGGTTCCGCTAAGTAAGTTCCTGCCATGTCTAACGAAAACACCCGCCAACAAGCCGAAGACCGTTATTATGCCGCGCTCGATTTGATGGGAGATGGAAAGTTGGAGGAGGCGGTCGCGGCTTACCGGGAATCGCTGGCGGTCGATCCTAGCTTTACCGAGGCCATGCACGGACTGGCGCGCGCGCTGCAGGATCTGCAGCGTTACGACGAGGCGATAGAAGTAGCGCAGAAAATTACGGAAGTGGATCCGGATGACGTGCTCGCGCATACCAGTTTGTCGGTGCTGTATCAGAAGAAAGGGATGATTCCGGAGGCTGAGGCGGAGGGAGCGAAGGCGCGGGTGCTGGGGTGGAAACAACAGTTGAAGAAGAGCTAGCTTTGAGCTATCAGCTTGCCGTACGGCGGACCTCGCTGGGTGTTATCGTGGTTACAACAGTTATCGGTCCTACCTCCAGCGTGACGCAAAAAGAAACGCCGGCTCATACATGGGAAGGCCTTGGTGCTTCGGAAAGTTGGATTACTGTTCCACGCTCATGAAGGGTTCCCGCGAGGCTACGACCTGCCAGCATCCCTGACGTTTTTGTAAAGAAATCCGTCCAGATCGAGTGCCCACTGATATGCTCGTCCCGTCGCATCGGCTTTCCGAAGCGGGGGGTTATGAAGACTGCAGTTCGTAGATGGTTCTCGGATCGGTGGGCGTTCAACACCTCGAGTGCCTATTGGCAGGCGCTGCCAATGCTGAGCAGGGGGAAGTTCCTGGTCGCGGCGTTTGTCACCTGGTGCGCGGTCGGTTTCGTCATCGATCTGCTACTGGTGAACTATCAACCCTTGGGTGGAGGCTTTTTCTGGCCAATCTACTTTGGCACGCTTGGGGCAGCCCTTTTTGCGGCCCGCATGGGGCGGACTAGTCTCGTCCCTGTTCTTCTGCTGATTACGGCGGCCGGCCTGTGGCTGGCGGTTCCCATCTCCTTCCATTCGTTCGTGTCACCAGACTTGGCGGCGATGCATCGTCGAGTCATCTTCTACGCCATCGGCATCCTGGTGGGCACGATTGTCGGGTATCGACTGCTGGTCGATTTCATCAGGACCGAAGGCCTCGCCGCCGTCCGCATCCAGACCGAACTTGCCCTCGCACACGGCATGCAGGCGACTCTGGTTCCGACGCTTTCTCTTCAAATTGACGGCTTCGAAGTCTACGGGAAATCCGTTCCCAGCGCAGAAATGGGCGGTGACTTGATCGATGCCGTAGAGCGCGACGGAACGCTGCTCGCTTACGTGGCTGATATTTCCGGACACGGTCTGGCAGCAGGCCAGTTGATGGGAATGTTGAAGACGGCGGTGCGTGTCTCCCTCCAGTTCCGACAACAACCGGTGGCCGTACTGGAAAGTGCGGACCGCGTTCTTCCCGCGGTCAAGGAGGCGAACATGTACGCGACGATCGCGCTTCTGTCCTTCGACGGCTCGTCAGAAGTGGAATATTCGTTGTCGGGTCATCCGCCCATCCTTCACTATCGCGCCCCGACCGGGGATATCGCGCGGCTGGCCATGGAGCAACTTCCATTGGGCTTGATGCCTGGGGGGCGTTATTCGAGCCGGCGCGTCAGCTACTCCGCGCGGGATTTGTTTCTGATGATTTCCGATGGGATCTCGGAAGTACCCAACGAGAACGATGAAGAATTTGGTCTGGATCGGCTCGAGCACTTACTCAGGAAAAATGCCGCGCAGCCACTCCCGCAACTATGGGAGTTGATCATGAGCGAAGTCAAACGGCACGGCGTGCAGCAAGACGACCAGACGTTGTTGCTGCTCCGCGTCCGCACGTAGCAAGGATCCACCGCTCGTATTGCGGGTAACACTGCGCGGTTCGATTTCGGTTTGGGGTCGACCGTTAACGGACGGTAACTCGTTGCCCGCGCGGGATCGACACGCGGTGAACCTGGCTGTTGCAAATCGCGGTTGCAATCATTGAACCCGGCCGGAAGCTGATGCCCCTAGCTACAGCTCATATTTCTTCATCAAATGCCGGAAGGAGCGGTAGGAAATGCTGAGCAAGTCCGCGGCTTTGGTCTGGACGCCGTTGGAGCGGTCCAGAGCAGATTGCAACAAGGTGCGCTCGATGCTGGCTACGTAGCCTTCCATGCCAACGCCCTCGGGAAGGACTGCACCGGGGGCAACCTCCGAGATACTTCCTCCGCCTACGCCCGCTGCGGCAGCGCGGGCTTTGGGGCGTTCCGCCGGCAACTCGACGTGCAATTCGTCCGTCGTCTCCAAGGCAACCGCACGCTCGACTGTGTTTTCCAACTGGCGGACATTGCCCGGCCATTCGTAGCCACAGAGCGCGTCGAGGGAAGCCTTGTTCATGCGCAGAATGCTGCGGTTGGCGGCGGCGGCATATTTCTTGAGGAAATGATTCGCCAGCAGTGGAATGTCTTCGCGGCGCTCACGGAGATCGGGCACGCGGATGGGAATCACACTGAGGCGATAATAGAGATCCTCGCGAAACTGATTTTCGGCTACAGACCTATCCAGATCGCGGTTGGTGGCGGCGATAACCCGCACATCGATGGGAATCTCGCTGGTGCCGCCGACCGGGCGAACCGTGCGCTCCTGCAGCACGCGCAGCAGTTTCACCTGCATGGCCAGCGTCATCTCGCTGATTTCGTCCAGGAAGATAGTACCGCCGCCGGCGACTTCAAACAGTCCGCGCTTGTTCTGATTGGCTCCGGTAAAAGCGCCCTTCAAATATCCGAACAGCTCGCTCTCGAGCAAAGTCTCGGGAAAGGCGCCGCAGTTCACGGATACGAAGGGCTCGGTGGCGCGTGGCGAACAAATGTGAACGGCGCGGGCTACCAGTTCCTTACCGGTACCGCTCTCACCGTGAATCAGAACTGTGCTGGCGGTGGAAGCGACGGTACGCACCGTCTGCTTTAGCTTCTCCATGGCCCGGCTGGAGCCGATGATGTTGTCGAGCGAATTGTGCGAGGCGGCGTCGCGGCGCAGGGCGAAGTTCTGTTTGCTGAGGACCAGTTTTTCGAGCACGCGGTTGATGGCGAGCTTGATCTCGTCCACCAAGCCGGGGCTTTTGCGAATGTAATCGGACGCGCCTCCGGCCTTGACCGCTTCCACCGCGGCCTCGTAGTCCTCCACGGCGGTAATAAGAATTACTGGAGAATCGGGCGAAACGCGATGGGCATGACGCAGAACTTCGATGCCGTCAATGTTCGGCATTTTGATGTCAGTAATGATGAGATCGTAGAGAGCGCCGTCGATCTTATTCTTGGCTGCCTGGCCGGATTGCACAGTTTCGACACGGTGCCCGTCGCGGCGCAGCGCGATGTCGAGCATTTCGCAGATGGAGCGCTCGTCGTCGCAGACCAGGATATTAGCCATGCGACCTCCCTTGGGCTGCTGCGGCCTGGAGTTGCGGGGGCGCCGGCGCTGGCAGGCGTGGTGCTGCGATGTTACCGGCATCTGGAATACTGTCGGTCTGGCGTTCAGCATCGAACCGCCGCAGCCGCATAACAAACGTAGTTCCCTGCCCGGGCTTGGAGCGTGCCCACACCTTGCCTTCGTGCGCCTGCACTATCTGGTAGACCACGGCCAAGCCCAGGCCTGTACCGCCTTCGAAGTTTGACTGGAAGGGCTCGAAAATCTTTTCAGTCTGCTGCGGAGTCATGCCTGTTCCCGTGTCCGCGAAACTAACCTGCCAGTCGTCACCGAGGCGTTCGAGGGCGACCCGCAGAGTGCCGCCGTCCCGCATGGCGCGCACCGCATTCTCCCCGAAATTCCAGAAAACCTGCTTGATCCGATCGCCGTCGGCCAGGGCCCAGGCTTCGCGGACGGCAAACCGGCTTTCGATGACGATGCCGGTATTCTCCGCCGTCATGCGGTGCCGCATCAGAGTCAGCGTGTCCTCGAGCAACGGAACCAGATCAGCTTTTTCAAAGCGGTACTGTTTGCCGCGGGAGTAGGCCAGGAAATCGGTGATGATGCCGTTAAGCCGTTGCGATTCCCGGGTCACGATATCGAGTAATTGGCGGTGTTCCTGGTTCATCTCCGGTATGCCGGAGAGCATGCTGACCGAGCCCGCGATGGAGGTAAGGGGATTGCGGATCTCATGAGCGATGGCGGCCGCCAGCCGGCCCACAGCTGCCAGCCGATCCTGCATGCGGACTTCGCGCTCCAGGCGCCGGATTTCGGTGAGGTCATCCAAAGCGTAGACATAGCCGAGCGTACCGCGCTCCGGAACATTCAAAGTGGCTACGCGGACTCGCACAGTTTTGCGAAACGCATTCGCCGTGTCGAAGCGAATTTCGGCGTGTGCCTGCTGCGACTCGGCATTGGGCAGCGCGTCCAGAAAGACTTTTGCGACCGGCTTGCCCAATAACTGTCCCGCCGTACACTCCAGGAGCTTCTGGGCAGCGCTGTTCACCAGAGTGATGCGGCCATCGAGACCTGTGGTGATCAATCCGCTGCTGATGGACTGAATAATGTTCTCGTGGAGGATCTGAAGATTCTCCAGAGCGCCGCTGGCGTCTTTCAATTGCACCCGCGCCTGCCGCAGCTTGGTGGTCAACAGACCAGCCAGGTAAGCGATTGCGAGGTAGGCAAACAGGTTTACGAAGATGATTGCCTGTAAAGTTTTCAGTCCAGGGTGAGTCGTGCAGTAGGACTTCACCACGCCGTAGTAGTTGAGTTCGAGAACTGTTCCGTAAAGAATAAAGGCGAGCGCGGCAACCAGATGCGCCCACACCCGCGGGAGCAGGATGCCGGCTACGATAATGACGAGAGGATAAAGGAAGTTCAGCGAACTGTCCCAGCCGCCCGTCTCATGCACCACGAGACTGACTAGAACCAAGTCAGTGAGCACCTGCAAAGAAGCCTGCAGCCGATGCTCCTGCCAGAAAGAGAGCAGTAGCGCGTAGAAGATCGAAAGGGCGTACCACAACAGGATGGTGCTGATGAAAAGACGTACGGGCAGGGGCGCGGGCGTAAGGTGCGCCACGGCTAACTGAATGGCTAGCAGGAAGGTCAGGATCAGTATTCGTACTTTGACCAGCCAGGCCAGCCAATTCCGCTCGTCGAACGTCGATTGCATTGAGGTCCTGATGCTCTGACAAAAGTCCGGCAAAGATTTAGCTTCGCCGAACTGAATCTCACCCGCCAAGAAGAGGCAGGCTTTGAAAATGGCGGGGAGGCGCTCTCGAAGCCGCCCCCAGCCGGATAATTCCGCTAGCCAGCCAGCTTGGCGATCATGGCAAATAGCGGCATGTACAGCGAGAACACGATGCCGCCGACCGTTATGCCGAG
>PLUI01000015.1 GCA_003164855.1 Acidobacteriaceae bacterium | reverse complement strand
AGAGGGCTAGAATTCCGCCAACGATCGCATCTGGAATGCCGGCGAGTGTCAGTACGCAATCTTTGAGATTGTTGAATAGGCTATAGAGCAGGCCGCCAATCAGTACGAAACTGATCGGCACAATGACCTCCAGTCGCTTCTTTGCTTCCTGAAGGTCGCCGTACTCGCCCGCCCAGAGCAAATAGTATCCGGGAGGAAGCAAGATGTTCTTGGCGATTCGCTGCTGCGCCTCTTCCACCGTTCCGCCGAGATCGCGGCCACGGACGCTGAACTTCACCGGAATGAACCGTTGCACGCTCTCGTGATAAATCCAGGACGCCCCGGTATCGAGCGTAATCGTGGCCAGTTCGCTCAGGGGAATGTAGGCNNTACCGAACCACCAGATCGAATTGCCGGTCGCCTTCCAAAACCTCACTCGCGACCGCTCCTCCCATGGCTGCTTGAATTACGGTATTCACATCACCGGCGTTGAGACCGTAGCGTGCAGCCTTTTCGCGGTCGACTTTGATGTTGAGGTTGGGCTGGCCGAGAACCGGAAAGATGCCGAGGTCGGTCACGCCGCGCACCTGGTTCATCTGGTCGCGCACCTGATCGGCTAGATTGGTTAGCACTTCAAGATTGGGACCGACGATCTTTACCGAATTCACTCCTTTTACGCCTGAGATCCCCTCTTCGATGTTGTCTTCGATGTACTGTGAAAAATTGAACACAACCCCTGGCAATTCGTTGTTGAACTCAGCTTGAATCTGGTTGGTTAGTTTCTCTTTGGTCAGGCCTCGGGGCCATTTGTCGAAAGGCCTCAACGGCGCGAATAGTTCGACGTTAGAAAATGGCGAAGCATCGCTCCCGTCGTCCGGGCGTCCGTGCTGCGAAACGACGGTGATGACTTCTGGATGCCGCAGGAGAATCTCGCGCATCTTCCGCGAGGCCGCTTCCCCGTCTTCAAGCGACAGCGTGGTTGGCATGGAGGCACGAATCCAGAAGTTGCCTTCTTCCAAATGGGGAAGAAACTCACTGCCCAGCCGCGGCGCGATCAGGAAAAACGTTCCCAAAGAAATTGCCAATTCGATTCCAACAACAAGAGCGCGATGGGTCAGCGCGAAGCGGAGTGCTGGGTTGTAGAGGCGATGCAATGTACGAACGACAAGCGTCTCTGCTTCCTTTAAGTGCTCCGGCAGCAAGTAGGAAGCGATGACGGGTGTGATAGTGAAGGTTGCAATCAGAGCTCCGGCCAACGCATAGCCGTAAGTGCGAGCCATCGGGCCGAAAATCTGCCCCTCGACTCCCTGCATTGTGAACAGCGGCACGAAACCCGCGACGGTGATCAGCGCAGAGAACAAAACCGCTTTGTCCACCTGGAGGGCACTAACGAAAATGAGCCGCAAACGATCCGTCCAGTTCGACGGCGCGGTCGGGTCTGTACTTTTCGTTGGGTCGGGCCCCCAGAACCCATCTGTCAAACGCTGGAGCAGGCCCTGTCTTTCTTCCGTCGTTCGTTGAAAGTTCTTGAAAACATTCTCGACCAGGATCACGGCCGAATCCACGATGATGCCAAAGTCGACCGCGCCCACAGAAAGCAGGTTCGCGCTTTCGCCCATGATCACCAGAAGAATGATGGCGAAGAACAACGCGAACGGGATGTTGATTCCGACAATAACGGCGCTGCGAAGATTACCAAGAAAAATCCACTGGATCAGGAAAACCAACAAACATCCGAAAATCAGGTTGTGCAGGACCGTGCTCGTCGTCAGGGCGATCAGTGAGGAGCGGTCATAGAACGGGACAACTTTTACTCCCGGCGGCAGACTTCCGTCGTGATTGATCGTTTCAATCGCCGCCTGCACCTTGGGGATCATGTCAGCGGTTTTTTCGGTGCGCCTCTGCACCACGATTGCCCCAACAACATCATCGTGCGTGTCTCGCCCGAGAATGCCGAGCCGGGGTCTGTATCCAACCGAAACCTGTCCGACGTCCTTTACCAGCACTGGAACGCCGTTCTCCTGGCTCAGAACGACATTCTCGATGTCCTCGACTTTGTAACCTTCCCTCAAGTCGTCGGCACCGCCGTCGTCGATCAACCCGACGCCGCGAATATTAATTGATTGCTGACCAACGGTGATCTCCCGGCCGCCGACGTTGATATTTGCGTTGCCCAGCGCGGTCAGAATTTGAGGAACCGTGACGCTATAGGCTTCGAGTTTGTGTGGATCAACCTCGACCTGAAATGTCTTGGTAGGTCCTCCCCAACTGTTGATGGCCGCAATGCCGGGGATCGTCAGCAGGCGGCGGGCGACGATCCAATCCTGAACGGTGCGGAGATTGGTAATTCCGAAATGTGGTGGCCCGACGACCTGATACCGATAGATTTCGCCAGTCGAACTGTTGGCCTGGATGCTCGGAGTCTGATCGCCGGGCAGGTTGACATTCTGTGCCAGCGCCACCGCCGCTTGGCTATAGGCGAAGTAATAATCCACACCGTACTTGAAGCTGACGCGAACGAACGAGAGCCCGTAGAACGAGGTCGAGCGGATGACCTCAATACCCGGCGTCGTATAAAGGCCAATTTCCATGGGGCGCGTGTAGTAGCGCTCCATCTCTTCGGCAGAGAGGCCCGGCGCCTGTGCCGTAATTTCGAGGATGACCGGCGTGGGATTCGGATAGGCCTCGATGTTAAGCAGCTTGAAAGCAACAAATCCGGCACCAGCGAAGAGGAGCAAGCCCATAAGTACGATCGGGCGCCGACTCAGGCAAAACGAGATGAGAGCTTTGAACATTGTTTATCGGCTTCTTTAGTAAACGGAAAGCTGCATCAGATCTAATCGCTCGGTGGCGCTTCGAGCATGTTGCTGAGAAATACCGCTCCATCACTCACCACCAGTTCTCCGGGCTGTAAACCATTCAGAATCTGGACGCGACCGTCTTTTCGCTGTCCGGTCTTGATGATGCGCTCGGTAAACCGACGGCGATCGGTCGTGACCCAGGCCGACATAGTGCCGTCCGGCTCGCGGACCACTCCGTTCGCCGCGATGGCGGTTGCTTCGACCGGACCGTCGACCCGAATGACGAAGTTAGCCAGCATGCCAGGACGCAGGTCATTTTGGGGATCCGTAATATCGGAACGGATGGTCACACGATGGGTATTGGGATCAACGGTCTCATAGATCTTCGATACCCTGCCATTAAGTATGCGGCCGTCGTAAGCCAATGTCCTTACCGCCACTGGCTGCCCGAGGTGAAAAACTCCGCTCTCACTTTCGGGCACATTCGCCAGCATCCATTTCAGGGTCACGTCAGCCACAGAGTACGGAGCCGGAGGATTTCCCGGCTGCACGAAAAATCCTGGCTGTGCGTTTTTGGATGTAACCTTGCCGCAGATTGGGCTGCGCACGACCAGTGCGGGATCGATCTTGCGGGAGGCAATCATCTGATCGATTTCGGCATCCGTCTTGCCAAAAACGAGTACCGCATCCCTTGCGGCTTTGAGTGCACCTTCCGCAGTTTGTTGATCGGAGATAGCCTGCTCGAATTCCCGCTGGGGGACACCCACGCTGGTCGTGTAAAGATCCTTGGCGCGTGCCAGTTCCTTCGTGGTCAGTTCGTAGGTCGCCGCGGCGCCGATCAGGTTCGATTCCGCCTGGATGAGATCCGGGCTTTTAATGGTGTAGAGGGGCTGATCCTTCTGAACCTCAGCCCCAAGTTCCACCAAGGTTTTGATGATCGTTCCCTGGTAGGCCGGAAAGACCTGAACTGACAGGTCTTCGTCATAGTCAATGTTGCCCACCGCTTCCTTCTCAACTGGAAACGCATAGCTTCCCACGGGTTCGATCTTGATCGAGTTCAACTGACTCGGCGAAAGGTCTACCGTCGGATCAGCAGCCGAATTGGAGCCCGGCGCGGCCTTTGTGTTTGTGGCTTCTCCCCGACTACAGGCTGATTCCAGAAGTGCTACGGCAACAACCATCGCCACGGCAATAACAATCGCCGAACGGACATCCTTGCGAATGCGAACTGGATATTTCATGATTTTCACTCGAAGTCGTTGCCCCGTTCCCGAGGCCGGCTCAAACAGACCCTCGCTGATTCCGAAATCCACGATCCCGCGAATTTCGACGCCTCCTCTTGCGGTTATCCTTCTTTGATACGCGTCCTATAAGCTCAACCAGGCCTGCATATAGCAAACCGATATACAAAAGCACTCCGAAAAGACCAATTGCCACCAAGACGTAGCCGTTCCACGCTTCATAATTCAACGAGGTGCTCCTGCGTCCGGCCCTACGTCTCACCTTGATTCACAGCTTCACGGGCTGGCGTCTATCCTCCGTGAAAAGAAAATGTGGAGTGAAGTCGTTTGTATGGGAAGTATTCGGTTTGGGGTAGACACTAAAAAAGCTAGTGCAGGTGGTATTTCGATCCCTATCGCGAGAAGTACACAGCCAATCGTTTGATTGGGTCGACGGAGTGAGAGAATCTGATTTGGTAGCCCAATCTTATGGATAAATCGTTTGATTAGATTCCTTGCACAGGAGCTCGCGTGAGATAAGGGATGTGCGACTAAATCTATGCCTCGCTTGGAGATAATCTGGGATCGCCGGAACCGAACGGGTGTTCTGTTGGCGAGCAGCGTCCTTGTCGTGGCGATCGCCGCAGTCGATTGGTGGACGAAGCCCTATTTCTCGCTGGGGTTCCTGTATTTGTTTCCCATCATGCTGGCANNTGCACACCAGGAAGCTCAGGAACGAACGCGCATACTCGTGGAAACCAGTCCGGCGGCCATTCTTACGGTCAATGAGGGAGGTCTGATCGAATTAGCCAACCATGCCGCGACAGAACTGCTGGCTCCCCGCGATGGGCATCTGATCGGGGAACCAATCGCGGCGTTCCTGCCCGAGTTGCATCGCGCACTGCGCCCCGAAGAGGGACCTCAATTCCGGGCTTCGATGCAGTGCCGAGGGCATCGTGGTAATGGCGAGTCCTTTCTGGCCGAGGTTTGGTTTTCCAGCTACAAGGACGGGACGACACCCAAGCTGGCGGCCATCATCGCAGACGTTAGTGAGGAACAGACAGTCCCGGCGGGAACGGGTTCTGCGCCTCTGGATCAGAAAGACCGGCCCTCTCTCAATGGCCGGGAGACGGACGTACTCCGGCTGGTCGTTCAAGGCTTATCGAATAAAGAAATTTCGTCGAGTATGAATCTCTCNNGAGAGCGCAGTCAAGAATACCTTGCAGCAGTTGTTTGGCAAGACGGAAGTGCGAACTCGGAGCCAGTTGGTTCGTGTGGCTTTGGAGCGTTATAGAGATTTGCTGTGATTCCGCACTGACCGAAGATCGATCAGGCTACTCAGAGTGGATCGGCAAACCGGAAACTACCACCTTCGGCGGCGCCGGAGTG
>PLUI01000277.1 GCA_003164855.1 Acidobacteriaceae bacterium | reverse complement strand
GTGGTCGCCATCCGGTTCCCTGATAAGAAATTTATGAATTCTCCGCCTATGTGAATTAAAGGTGCGGAGCGTTACCGGGCTGGTTGCATTGTAAATCGGAATGAGAGATTGGAAAATAGGCAAAGTTATTGCTTCCTGGAGCCGCAGAGCATTTTGGCTTTGCCAGGGGACGTTATTTACCCCACACCTGCCCCAAGCATCGCTCCAGATCGTCGATCAAGTCCGCGGTATCTTCCAGCCCAATGTTCAAACGCACAATGCGGTGCCCGTAATCCGGACGTCCCTTGGACCCGTGGAAATCATAGGCGACGGCCAGACTGGTCACTCCACCCCAACTGTAGCCGATTTCGAACAACTCCAGGCCGTCCACAAAAGCGAGCACTTCGGCTTTCGTGGCTTGTGGCTTGAAGACGATGGGAAAAACGCCGGCCGATCCCGTGAAGTCGCGCTTCCAGAGTTCGTGCCCCGGTGACCCCTCGAGCCCTGGATGCAGCACGAGATCAATCTCGGACCGCGCCGCGAGGTAGCGAGCGATTTGCAAAGCCGAGGCCTCGATGTGGTGCAAGCGCACCGCCATGGTGCGCATGCCGCGCAAGGCCAGGCTGCAATCGTCCGGCGAAGCCGCACTCCCCAGAAGTTGCTGCGTCGCCCCAAGCTGCTGGTAGAGCTTCGAATCTTTTACCGTCACGGAACCCAGCAGCACATCGCTGTGCCCGCCGACATACTTCGTCAGCGCCTGCATATTGATGTCGACGCCATGCGCGAAGGCGTCGAAGTACACTCCGGCGGCCCATGTGTTATCGAGTGCAACGAGCACTCCCCGCGCGTGCGCGGCCTCGGCGATGGCGGGCACGTCCTCGACTTCCATCGTGATCGATCCCGGACTCTCGCACCACACGAGCCGCGTATTCTCTCGCAGCAAATCCTTAATGCCGGCGCCGACTTCAGGAGGATAAAAAGTGGTTTCCACTCCAAACCGCCGCAACACGTTCCTCGCCAACTGGCGGTTCGGCGTGTAGACATTCTCCGGAATCAGAATATGATCGCCGCTCTTCAGCAATGCAAGATTAATTAGCGAAATCGCGCCCTGGCCTCCGGGCGTGACGATGGTCCGGTAACCCTTTTCCAGTTCGCAAATCTTCCCCGCGAGTTCGAGCGTGGTCGGTGTGCCGTAGAGGCCATACGTGTAGCCAACCTCGTACTGATCCCAACTGTCGTCGACCGAAGCGGCGTCAGGAAACAACGTAGTCGAGCCGCGAAACACGGGACTCGCCAGCGACCGGTACCCCTGCGGCACCCGCACATCGGAATGAATCAAACGCGTCTTCCAACTCTTCGCCATGCCGGAATTATACTGACCACCGGCCTCGTCGCAGAGAACCCAGTGCCGGGCAGTCAGCGTTCAGCCGCGCGACCTTCGAGAAAAAAAGAGAAACCGCGGAGTGCCCATTGCCGGACAAACCGCCCCTTTCTGAATCCTGAGTGCTGACGGCTGANNCGATCTCGATGGCACGCTGATCGATTCCCGCCTTGACTTGGTGCACTCGGTGAATGCCGCGCTGCGCCACATCGGACGGCCTGAGTTGCCTGATGACGTCATCGCCAGCTACGTGGGCGATGGCGCGCCGATTCTGATTCAGCGGGCGCTCGGCGGAGAGACGGTCGATGAGGCGATTGTGCGTCAGGGGCTGCAGTTTTTCCTGTCTTATTACCGCGAACACAAGCTCGATCACACCACGGTCTACGCTGGCATCCACGAGGCGCTCAGCGCGATTCAGAATTCATCGCACGAAGGCCCCGGCGGCAATGGCGGTAGAAAATCCAGCGGAGTTCCACGCCAGATGGCCGTACTGACAAACAAACCCGTCATTCCCTCGCGAGCCATCGTGGAAGCGCTTGGCCTCGGCCCGTTCTTCGCGCAGGTTTATGGCGGAAATAGTTTTGCCACCAAAAAGCCCGATCCCGAGGGCGCGCGCAAGCTGCTCGACGAACACGGCGTGCGCCCTGAAGAAGCCGCGATCGTCGGCGACTCCCACGTGGACATCGAAACCGGACGAAACGCCGGCCTGTGGACGGTGGGCGTAAGTTATGGCTTCGCCCCGCATACGTTGGCGGAGTGCCCGCCGGACGTGCTGGTGGACGCACCTCAGGAACTAGCCGAAGTATTCGCCTAACGGCGCCAAACGGCCGCCCTTGCTCGCTTATTCTTCTCCTGCCCGGCTCTCATGTAAACTCATGCGACGATGAGCGACGCAACCGGCTTCAAACCTGCGGAGCTGCGCAAGCTGCGCAGCATGAAAGATCCGCACGGCATTCAGAAATTTCTCGACGATGCGCCTTATCACCTCGCCGATACCGCATGGTCACCGCGGCGCGTGCTGGCCGAGCAGACGGCGCACTGCCTGGAAGGCGCGATCTTCGCCGCAGCCGCGTTGCGCGCCAATGGATATCCTCCGCTCCTGCTTGATTTCGAAGCGGAACACGATACCGATCACGTGATTGCCATCTTCCGTGAAAACGGATGCTGGGGCGCCGTCGCCAAGTCGAACTACTCCGGATGCCGCTGGCGCGAGCCGGTGTATCGCACGCTGCGCGAGCTCGCAATGAGTTATTTCAATGTGTATTTCAACCTGCGGCGCGAGCGCACGTTGCGCCGTTTTTCGGTCCCGGTAAACCTGAAACGCTTCGACCGCCAGAACTGGATGACCACCGACAAGCCCGTTTGGTTCATCGTGTATCACCTGTTCGAGATTAAGCATTACCCGCTGATCACTCCGGCCATGGCCAAGCGTCTGCATCGTGTCGACGAGCGGCTGTTTCAAGGGGAGTGTCTGGGCAAGGCGCAAAGGTCCACAGACTAAGAGCAAACGGGACAACCCGCCCAGCGAAGCGTCCCGCACCGCGAAAACTAGAAGCCACCTGACAATGAACCGAAGGAGCACAATTTTTGTCTCCGCCGATTCTTAGAAGGCGCAGGTTTTATTCGCTCAAGGTAAAAGATAAAATGTGCTGGTGGAGTATCGCCTCTTAATCTTCTTTGTGCTTTTCGTTTCTTTACTGACTCACGGTCAGCAGGATCAGTCCCTGCCCATGCCGGCTCACGATGAGAGCAGCGCAAAAACGCCATCAGGCGCCGCTTCCCCGCCCGACCTGACCCCCGATGCGAATGGTGCGCTCTCGCAGGAGCAGATGCAGCGGCTCTTTCGCGTTGTCGCCGACAAAGACACGGAGAACGATAAACGGCTGCGCGACTACACCTACATCGAACGCGAGGAAGAACACAAGCTGGATGGCAAGGGACAGGTAAAGTCAACCGAAGCGAAAACATACGAAGTGATGGAACTGTACGGCGAGCAGGTGCAGCGGCTGATTGAAAAAGACGACAAGCCGCTCGACGCCAAGGACGCGGCCAAAGAAGAAGAAAAGATTCAGAAGATCATCGACAAGCGCAAGAATGAATCTGAGAGCGAGCGCCAGAAGCGCCGGGAAAAAGAAGAGAAAGATCGAGAAGAGGACCGCAAATTCGTGCACGAGGTGGCCGATGCCTACAACTTCAAGCTGGTTGGAACGGAGTTGGTGGGTGGGCGCGAGGCCTGGGTGATCGATGGCGAGCCGCGCCCGGGCTTTGTGCCGCACATGAAAGAATCCAAGTTTCTCTCGAAATTTGGCGGGCGAGTCTGGATCGACAAGAATGATCTCCAACTGGCCAAGATGGACGTTGAATGCCTGGATACGATTTCCTGGGGATTGTTCCTGGCTCGCTTTCATAAAGGTTCGCGTCTTATGCTGGAGCAGACGCGGGTGAACGAGGAGGTGTGGCTGCCGCGGCAGGTTACGGTAAAAGTCGATGTGCGTCTGGCCCTGCTCAAGAACTTCAACGTGGATGTGGAGCAGACCTTCCGCGATTACAAAAAGTTCCGGGCCACCACAAAGATTTTCGCCGTGGAAGACGTACAGAAAAAATAAGCCGGCGTTCGGCGCCGCTGGTCCACCGCGTCCCCGAGGTTTCTTGCGCGGCCGTGAAACCGAACCATTGCCAGCGTCATCTACTAACCTCAATTGTTGTCCTTTGCCGGGGGAAATCATGTCGACCCAATTAACGCCTTTTTCCGCCGATATTCGTGGTGAAGCCTTTCCCGTGCTGACTGCGGAGCAGATCAGCCGAATTCGGCCCATGAGCCGAGTGCGGAACGTGCAAGTGGGCGACATCTTGTTCGAGCCCGGTGACAGCGACGTCCCGTTTTTCGTTCTGCTCTCTGGAACCTTGGAAATTGTGCAGCCCGACCGCCAGGGTGAACAGTTGATCGTCACACATGAGGCCGGCGGGTTCACGGGAGAGATCACCATGATCTCCGGCCGCCTCTCTCTGGCGCGGGGCCGGGTGACCGCGGCTGGCGAGTTCCTGGAAATGAGCAACCACGATCTGCGGGCGCTGGTTGCGCGGGACGCGGAACTTAGCGAAATCTTCATGCGCGCATTCATCCTGCGGCGGGTGGAACTGATCAACCGGGGCCGGGGGAACGTGATTCTGTTGGGATCGCGGCACTCGGCCCAGACTCTTCGGCTTCGCGAGTTCCTCACGCGCAACGGGCATCCCCACACTTATGTCGATCTCGACACAGACTCGACTTACCAGGATTTGCTCGATCACTTTCATGTCTCGCTCGATGAAGTCCCCGTCGTCATCTGCAACAACCAAACCGTCCTGCGCAGTCCGTCGATTCAGGAATTAGCCAAGTGCCTGGGCCTCAACGCTCACATCACAGCTTCGGAGTTAAGGGATTTGGTCATTGTGGGCGCGGGACCGTCCGGCCTGGCCGCCGCTGTTTATGCGGCATCGGAAGGCCTCGATGTTTTGGTAATCGAGGCCGAATCGCCGGGCGGGCAAGCGGGATCAAGCTCCAGGATAGAAAACTATCTGGGCTTTCCCATGGGCATTTCCGGAAACGAACTGGCGGGCCGCGCCGCCACCCAAGCGCAAAAATTTGGCGCCAAGGTGCTGATCGCCAACACGGTGACGAAATTGAACTGCGAGCGTCGGCCCTACGAGTTGAGCGTGGACTGCGGCCAAGTCATTCGCGCGCGCACTGTCGTCATCGCCAGCGGCGCGCAATACAAAAAGCCGAACATCGACAACCTCAAGAAGTTCGAAGGCCAGGGTATTTATTACGGCGCCACTTACATTGAAGCGCAGTTGTGCGGGAAAGAAGACGTAATTGTCGTCGGTGGCGGAAACTCAGCCGGACAGGCGGCGGTGTACTTATCGCAGACCGCGAGCAAAGTCCACATGCTGGTACGGGCGAAGCAATTGTCGGACACGATGTCGCGCTACCTGATCCAGCGTATCGAAGAAAATCCCGCAATCGAGATGCATTACGGCACGGAGATTGTGGGCCTCGATGGAGACTCGCAACTGGAGAGCGTAACCTGGCAGGACAAAAACACCGGCGAGAGATCGACTCATAACATACGTCACGTCTTCATCATGGCGGGAGCTTCGCCGCGCACTGACTGGCTGAAGGGATGCGTGCTGCTCGACAACAAAGGCTTCATCCTCACCGGGCGGGATCTGGATCCGCTGGCGCATAGTTTCAACTGGCCGCTCGCCCGCCCACCGCAAATGCTGGAGACGAGCCTGCCGGGCGTGTTTGCCGTGGGCGATGTCCGCGCCGGAAATGTGAAGCGTGTAGCCTCTGCCGTAGGCGAAGGATCGATCTCCATCTCTCTGGTACACCGGGCGCTGGCGGAGCTGTAGAGGCTGCTGCCAGGATGTAAACTGCTGCGGACATCGGGCACGCGGGTTATCAGATATGTACAAACGTCTTGTCCTGCTAGTAGTTCTGTTTTTGCCTGTAATCGCAACGGCGAAGCCGGAAACTTGGGTAGAGGTACGCAGCCCCCACTTCGTCGTGATCACCAACTCGAATGAGAAGCAAGCGCGGCGCGTAGCCGATCAGTTCGAGCGCATGCGCTCTGTTTTTCATCGGCTCTTCCCAAAGATACAAATCGATACCCTCGGTTCCATCACAGTGCTAGCCATCAAGGATGAAAAGGACTTCCGCGCGCTCGAACCCGCGGCTTATCTGGCCAAAGGGCAGCTCAAGCTTGGCGGATTATTTTTGCGCGGAGCGGATAAGAACTATGTTCTGATGCGGCTCGATGCCGAGGGCGAACATCCGTACGCAGTGGTCTATCACGAATACACGCATTTGCTCTTGAGCAAAGCCGACTGGATGCCGCTGTGGATGAACGAAGGCCTGGCGGAGTTTTACCAAAATACTGACATCCATGAAAAAGACGTCGCGCTGGGCCAGCCCAGCCCGGAGAATTTGCTGTTGCTGCGCCAGAGCAAATTGATGCCATTGCCGACGCTTTTTGCTGTGGACCGCTCGTCCCCCTATTACCACGAAGAGAACAAGGGCTCGATCTTCTACGGTGAATCCTGGGCGCTAACTCATTATCTGGAACTGAAAGATTATCGCGACAAAACCGATCGCCTGACCGAGTACGCACAGCTCCTGGCCCAAAACGTTGACAACGTAACAGCAGCCACGCGCGCATTTGGAGATTTGAAGCAATTACAGTCGACGCTGGAGGGCTACGTCCGGCAAGGAAGTTTTCAATATCTCAGAATACCGGGAGCAACCGACGTAGACGAGAGCACATTTCAGTCTCGGCTGCTATCGATTTCACAAGCCGATGCCGTGCGCGCCGACTTTCTGGCCTATAACGACCGGACTGCAGACGCGCGTGCGCTTCTTACTCAGGTCCTGCAGGACGATCCGAATAACGTGTTAGCTCATGAAACCATGGGTTTCCTGGAATTTCGTGAGCAACACATTGATGACGCGCGCAACTGGTACGCGCAGGCGGTGAAACTTGATTCGCAAAGCTATTTGGCACACTACTACTTCGCCGCTATTTCCATGAACTCCATGAACACCACGGAACAATCTCAAGTGGAAAGCAGCCTGCGCGCCAGCATCAAGTTGAATCCCAACTTTGCGCCCAGCTACGATCGGCTGGGTGCGTTCCTGGCCATGCGGCGCAGCAACCTTGACGAAGCGCGCATGATGGAATTGAATGCAGTTCAACTCGATCCCGGGAATTTGAACTATCGCATGAACTCGGCCAACATCCTTCTGCAGATGGGTCGCGGAAAAGATGCAGTAACGGTAATCCGGAATGCAATGCACCTTGCCAGTTCTCCGCAAGACACCGCAATGGCCGAGAACTTTCTTACGCACGCGCAGGAATATGAGCAGGCGCAAGAACAAGGCCGAAGCTTCAGCCAGCCAGTAAATTCGGAAGCGACAGTAACGGAAAGCTCCAGTCACGCTTCCGAAACAGATCCGTCCACCGGTTCCAGTGCGAGCGAAGAGCCTCCTCCCAGCGGCCCACATCATTTTCTGACCGGAGTGCTGAGAAACGTCCACTGCAGCACTCCAGCCATGGATCTCAATCTGATTTCAGGCGGGAAAACGCTTGGACTGCATGCCAATAACTATTTCAAGGTCGAGTACAGCGTACTCGACGCAACGCTGAAGGGCGATCTACATCCCTGCGCGGACCTGGAAGGACGTTCCGCTAAAGTTGAATATGTGGAGTCACCTGACAAGAATGCCGCCTTTTTGCTGGCGGTCGAAATTCATAAGTAAACAGTAAGCAGCACGGGCTCGCATTCCGCCGCAACACTCCATGCCTCCTCTTTGACCTGCGTTTATAATGGAAGGATTCCCACCCGGCGAAATCGCTTTCTGTGGGCGGCTGTCCCCGATTAGTTCGTTGTGGCTAAAGGCTAACTGGTAAGAGCTTCTTCATGGACTTCAAACTCGTTTCCGATTACAAACCGCAGGGCGATCAGGGCCGCGCGATTGAGTCGCTACTTCGCGGCGTATATGACCGCGAGCAGCATCAGGTTTTGCTGGGCGTTACCGGGTCAGGCAAGACTTACACCATGGCCAAGGTCATCGAGGCGGTGAACCGTCCCGCGCTGGTGATGGCGCATAACAAGACGCTCGCCGCGCAGCTTTATCATGAGTTCAAGAATTTTTTTCCGCACAATGCGGTTGAGTATTTCGTTTCCTATTACGACTACTACCAGCCCGAGGCTTACGTTCCCGCCGCCGATTTGTTCATCGAAAAAGAGGCAACCATCAACGATGAACTCGACAAGCTGCGGCTCTCCGCGACTCGATCGTTATTTGAGCGGCGCGACGCGCTGATTGTAGCTTCTGTGAGTTGCATCTATGGTCTCGGTTCCCCTGAGGCTTACTACGGCATGATGCTGTTTCTGGAAAAGGGCCAGAAGATCGCGCGTGAAGACATCACTCGCAAATTGGTTGACATTCTTTACGAGCGCACCAACGGCGAATTCCGCCGCGGAACATTTCGCGTGCGCGGCGACGTGATCGAAGTCTTCCCGACTTATGACGACATGGCGTATCGCATCGAGCTGTGGGGAGATCAGGTGGAGTCTCTGGCGCAGATCGATCCGCTGTTTGGCACGGTGAAGCAGAAGTATATGCGGCTGCCGATTTATCCCAAAACTCATTATGTGATGAAGGACGAGACCCGGGCAACGGCCGTGGAGTCGATCAAAAAAGAATTGGCGTGGTGGGAAGTGGAGCTGGAGAAGCAAGGGCGTCTGGTTGAATCGCAGCGCATTCACCAGCGCGTGAAGTTCGATCTGGAAATGATCAAAGTCATGGGTTACTGCCATGGCATCGAAAACTATTCGCGGCATTTCACCGGGCGAATGCCGGGCGAGCCTCCGCCAACCTTGCTCGATTATTTTCCGCGCGATTACCTGATGTTCGTCGACGAATCGCACCAGACGATTCCGCAGCTGCGTGGCATGTATGCCGGAGACCGCTCGCGCAAGGAGACGCTGGTGGAATATGGTTTCCGGCTGCCATCGGCGCTGGATAACCGTCCGCTCACCTTCGACGAGTTCGATCACCGTACGAATCAACTGGTTTATGTTTCGGCGACTCCGGGGCCGTATGAATTAACCAAATCAGCGGGCGTGGTGGTGGAGCAGATTATCCGGCCGACGGGCCTGATCGATCCCGAAATCGAGGTGCGTCCGGTGAAGGGACAGATCGACGACCTGTTGCATGAGATTCGCGCTCGC
The DNA here is from genome assembly GCA_003164855.1 of Acidobacteriaceae bacterium. GTDB lineage: Bacteria > Acidobacteriota > Terriglobia > Terriglobales > Acidobacteriaceae > Sulfotelmatobacter. The sequence continues at coordinate 4,916 of PLUI01000277.1, read as the reverse complement.
GTGGAGCACGGTGAACGCGTGCTGGTCACGACGCTCACCAAACGCATGGCCGAAGACCTGGCCGAGTATTACGCCGAGGTAGGCGTCAAGTGCCGCTACATGCATTCGGAGATCGAGACGCTGGAGCGGGTAAAGATTCTGCGCGATCTGCGAAAAGGTGAATTCGATGTATTGATCGGGATCAATCTACTGCGCGAGGGGCTGGACTTGCCGGAGGTTTCGCTGGTAGCGATTCTCGATGCCGATAAAGAAGGCTTCCTGCGGTCGTGGGGATCTTTGATTCAGACCATAGGCCGCTGCGCACGGCATCTGCGCGGACGCGCGATTTTGTATGCCGACCGCATGACCGATTCGATGAAGCGGGCAATCGACGAAACCTTGCGGCGGCGCGAGATCCAGACCGTCTACAACCTGGAGAACGGCATTACGCCGGAGTCGATCGTGCGGCCGCTGGATATGACGCTGGCTGGCATCATCGCCGCCGACTACACCGACCTTACCGGTGGCGAATCCGAAGGCATGCCCGAGTTCAAGTCGCAGGAAGAGTTGGATGGGTACATCGGCAAACTCGAAAGTGACATGCGCGAAGCGGCCAAGCGGTTTGAGTTTGAGAAGGCCGCGAAGTTGAGGGATACGATCAAGGAGTTGAGGACGAAGGAGTTTTTGTTCGCATAAGCTGCCGGGGCACGCGCCCGGCTGCCTTTCCCGCGAGTACGATGCTCGATGCGTTTGGACCGAGGAGCAAAACCGTGACCGAGTCCGAAAGACGAGCACTTACCTCTGACCAGTTTTATTCGTCTGGCGGAGACTGCCCAACATGGTTGCATCCTTTGACCGTCGGCTATTGTGCGGGTCTCAAGCTCGTTAGCTATATTGTGTTCTTTCTTCTTCCCGTTTGGGCCCTATGGCGGGCCCATATCATCGCCGTCTTCCCCGGCTGGTGGCGAGCTCCGCTCATCGCTAGCCTGCTGGTCGCGGAAACCTCTTTGCTTCAGGTGTTCTTCATCGATGGCAGAGAGATGATAAAAGTGTGTCGACGTCTCTGGGGGCGACCAAGAGCTTAGGCGGTTCTTCTCATACCAACCGCACCGGCCCCGGATATTCCGCCAATATAGAATCCGCTGTGAGAATTGTGATTCCCTCCACAGTAGCCTGCGCCACTAGCAGCCGGTCGAAAGGGTCTTTATGGATCGCCGGCAGACTCTCAATGGCGACTATGTGGTCGCTGAGAATCGGCAACTCGGTGTATCCATTATCCAGCAGCCCGCGGCGCAGCAGCCGCGGATCGGCTTGGAAGTCGCCGCGGCCGAGTCCGCGCTTGATTGCCACTTCCCACACGCTAGCTGCGCTGAATAGAAGCTCATTCGCCGAGCTGTCGATCAATTTTCTGGCGGTCGCGGAGAGCCGATTTGGTTTCCCCGCAGCCCAGAGCAGGAGGTGGGTATCGAGCAAAAACGTCATTTTCCGCTCGTAAAGATGCGCTCAATTTCTTCTTGGCCCATGCGGTCGAAGTCGTCTGGCACAGAGATTTGCCCAGCCATGAAGCCAAGGCGCTTGACTTCTTTTCCCACGGGAGCGCCCAGGGCTGTGACTTTCACCATCGGCCTGCCAGCCTTCGCAATCACAAAAGGCTCTCCCTCGAACGCTTCTTCGACAAGCTTGGAGAGTTGGGTCTTGGCTTCGTGAATATTAACTGTTTTCATGGGACGGTAATAGACTAAACTAACTTGGTTTAGTCTACGATAAGAAGACCCAAAGCGCAAGCGGGTTCTTGAATTTACCGTCCGTAGGCCGCGCTGGCTGCCAGCGGCTTGCGATGGAAGGTGTAGCCATCGAACGTTTCCGAGCGAAAATTCAGGTTCGACGCGGCGAGCTTTTCGGTTTGGCTCAGAAAAAGATATCCGCCGGGTTCCAGGTAGAGATGCAGGCGCTCCAGCACAGCGAGGCGCTGGACGCGCGAGAAGTGAGGCAACACATCCATGCAGAAGATGCAGTCGAAGCGCCCAATGTAGCCGGGGCGCGCCAGGTTCATGCAGTTGAAGGTGACCAGGCTGCGCAGGCGCGGCTTCACCAAAAGATGGGGTGTGACTACGGGCTGCTGAATTACGCTGGAAGAGTCGATATCTGAATCGGACTCGCCTTGAACCCCGGTCGATGCCGGTGTAGGCGTGCCGATCTTGGAAAAATAATTGCGAATCGTGGCCGGCGGCAGTCCATCCAGCGCGGACTGCCGGTACACTCCGCGATCCGCAACTTCGATATTGCCCGGCAGCAAGTCGCTGCCCACGATGTGAATCGAGCAGCCCGAGCTCAGTTTCGCAGCAGGTTGTGCCACGGTGCCAGGAGAATTTTCGGCAATGCCTCCGTTTCGCGCTGTCTTGCCGGCGCCGTTGCCTGACCCATTGCCATTATTCGCCACACTCACATTCACAGGATTCACGGCGTCACAAACCGCCATCGCGATGGAGTAAGTTTCTTCTCCCGTGGCGCAACCTGCGCTCCATATGCGGATCGGGCCCGGAGTATCCGCGGACTTGCGAGTGCAGAGTTGCGGCAGCACATGCCGCGCCAATGCATTCAAAGCTCCGGGATGGCGAAAAAATCCAGTGTTTCCGCTAATCAGCCCGTCGAGCACAGAGGGCAGAATCACAGGATCCTGCTCAGCAGAACGCAGCCTCTCCAGCAAAGCGGTGCATGAATCCAACTCCTGCGCCTCGATGAATTCAGCGACATGCGCCGCCAGCGCGCTGTTGGGACAATCCAGAACCACTCCGGTCTGGCGCTCGACCAGCAGGCGCAACTCGGAAAGTTCGTGCTCCAGAATGGTGCTGGTCGCAATTGACTTATGCATAGGGCCTTTCCCCAAAGCGCCGCGAGAAACTCGCACGCCAACCACTATCAAATCGGCACATTGCCCGGGAAGAATGATTTATTCTGCCCGCCTCTTACGCGGCGGGTCGAGCTTGCGGCCGCCTCCCGGCAAACACGGCCCTGCTTCAGTTGCCCGCAGCGGCCGCAACCCAGCTTTTGCCGGAGTCCCGTTCCGCCTGCAGGGCTACTACGTTCATCTCTTTTTCCAGGGACGAAAAACGCTGCATCACCTCATGGATGCGCAGGGTCATATTGCGGATAGTCTCAATCTGTCCCCGCGACTGAGCTGAAAGACTGCCCGGCTCCAGCAGCAGCAGATCCGAATTCCCCAGCAGCGACGTCAGGGCATTGTTCAATCCATGCCGCATTTCCAACATGTAGCGTCCCAGCATGGCCTGGCGTTCCAGCGACGAGCAGTGCTGTTCCGCGGCGCGCGCGCGAGCTTCGGCCGCAGCGCGGTGCACCGCTTCCCCCGCCGCCATGATTAACACATCCAGCCAATTCTCATCCGAGCGCAGCACCGAGGTCCGGGGCCAGCGCTCGCGCACCAGCTTCGCGGTCGCCGCATCTTCGCAGACGCAGAACAGAGGCTGCAAACTCGAGTGCAGCGGTTCAATAATTACGGACAGCAGTTCACGGCGCAGTGGGCCCACGATAGCCACTTCAAAATCTTCGACCGTGCGCGGCCACAAGTCTCCGCTGAGTATCGTGAACGTGGGCACGTGCCGCTCCGCCTGCCAGCGGGCGGTCAGACTTCGCGAAAATCCCACATCATCGGAGATAACCAGTACGGTCGAATGTTCCACTTGCCAGTTTCCTCGGTCTGGCTCACGCCCACTCGCGGGAGCCATTGATTGCTTAATTATTTCTTCTGCCCCGTCGGCGAATCCGCATCCGGATTCCACTCCGGCGCCGCCGAGACTTCAAACTCTTCGGTATCTTCCTTCGCCACGGCAAACTTAGCTTTCGGGGTCACCGCCACCTTAGCGCTAGCCTTCGCCGCCGCTGATGCTCCCGTGGCGCCAGCCGCTGCAGCCCTTGGCGGAGTCTTTATCGCGATACTCTTTGCTTCAGCACCCTTGGCCGGCGCGGCCTTGGCAGCGGCAGTCGCTTCCGCCGCTTTCTCACCACTCTCAGCCTCTGAAGTACGTCCCAGAGCAGCATCCACTGAGGCGCGCAGATCCACCAGCATGCGCAATGGTTGCCCCGAGGAATACTCCGCCTGGAACATTACTTTCCACGATTGGCAAATCATGCGCAGCCTGACGATCGGCTCCTGCGCCGAGAATTGCGCCCGCCGGCAGTCAATCGTCTCCACGCCTTTTTCTTCCAGCTCGGTAAGCCCATCGAGAATATTGTTGAGATCGGCAAGCATGAGGCGGAAGAACGCACGCCGCATCAGATATCCAAAGCGGGTAAACGCCACGAGTGCGATGGGCAAATAAAACAAATCGCCGGCCTGGGACTTGGCTTTGCGTCCCTGCTCCAGCACGCCGCCGTGCAGCAATTCGTCGAGCGACCGGCAATGCCGCGCCGATTCCAGCACCCGATCAAGCCCGTTCAACCACACCGGAGCTTTCAGTTCCACCTGGCCCAGAACCGGCTCCAATCCCTGCGCCACATAAGCGATATCCGCTCCATCGTCGTCCAGTTCGGTGGGCGCGACCTGGCTGAAATATTGCACCATCAGAAAATCAATTTTGTCGCGCGAGGAATCCGTGTGCGCCGTCCTCCCCAAGAAGTGTTGCAGCATCGCGACCAGGCCGTCGCTGTCGACCAGCGAACTAGTCTGCAGAAACTGACGCAACTGATGCACCTGGATCCGCTCATCCATGTCGCTCAGCCATTGCTGCGCCTGCTCCACGGTCTCGCGATCCGGCGCATCCACCGGCTCATCGAGCGCGGCGAAAGCCGGCGCGTCAATCACAAACTCGCGCGCCAATTCAACATATATGGGATGGAGGCGGCGCGCTCTCGACCACAGCGCCGCAAAATCCAGAGCCGGCGACGCCGGCTCCGGGGATGAAGAGGAAGATGTCGTCATG
>PLUI01000191.1 GCA_003164855.1 Acidobacteriaceae bacterium | reverse complement strand
GCCTTCACCCGAAACCCGCCTGTGATTTCTACGGTATTGAGCACCACGTTGTAATCCGTTTTCATTTCCCGGTCGATCAGGTCCAACAGCACCGGATTGGAGTAAATGGCCGTCGGACGCACCGCGTACGACGAGTTCGAAACCATCTGCGCGATCGTGCTCTTGATGGTGTCCACGATCAGTTCACTGGTTGTGACCGTGGTCACATTCCCACCGGCTACGATCTGCCCGATCACGCCAAAGTACTGCAGCGTCGTCGGAGTGCTCAGCGACGTGTCGGTGCCGTTCCACAGCGCAACGTCATGCGTGCGCAGCAGTCCGTCAACCGAATCGGCCAGATCCTTTGCTTGTAAGTAGGCGAACTGGCTTTGCTGCGCCGTTACTTCCAGGTCGAACAGGTTGTAGTTAATCTGCGACACCAGCGCCTTCAGTGGCACCGCCAGCTCGACACGTGTCGGCGACCCCACGGTTGGTGCGATGTTGCGGGGATCGACAAATGCCTGCGTCGCCGTCGGCGAGTTGATCGCGGTCTCTTCAAAGAACCGTGACGGATGCCCGGTTGCAGGCACTTGCTTGATCCTTTGCCCAAACGTACCCCGCCGGCGCACAATGTCGAAGATCTCCGTCTGATAGCGGTCAATCTCAATCGCGCCCGGCCCAAGGTAGTCGGCGGACGCGTACAGATCTACAAATTGTCCTTGCATGTTTTCTCCTCTGTTAATTTTTCTTGCGTTTCGAATTCAATTCTTGTTCTCCCGCAAATAAAAAAGGCACGACCAAGTCGCGCCTGCCATTTGCCCGAAGCCCGAAAGCCGAAGCCTTACTCTATAATTCCTGCCCTCGCCAATTCCGACTTCACCGCGATCCGCTGCTCCACACTCAGCCCTTGCAGTGTTTTGTCCAGTACGCCCTTGTCCACCTTCTCACCGCTGGAATCACCGCAGCTCTTAGCCAGGATCGCTGACACCAGCGGTGGGAGCGTCTTCCGCGCCATCCGTGCTGCCTGCGCCTTCAAATCCGCGTTGGATTTTTCCAGCTCGGCCATTCGCTCCTGCAAATGGCGTGCGCCTTCACCCCGCGCCGCCATCTCATACGACGGCCGTTCTTCCACCGCCGCCACAATCCGGTCCACCTTCGTGTTTAGCGCCTCCTGCTGCGCGTCCAGCCGTCCCAACACACGATCCAACGATTCGGCCGCTACCGCCAGCCGTTCCGCCGTCGTCGTCAACTGCTGCACCATCTCTTCATTCATTGCCTTCTCCTCCTGTGCTATAGGAACTACAAAAACAAACCGTTCTCCTTCAACTCTTCCCTGCACTCTGCGCTTCCGTTCTCAGCGTTCTCTGCGATCATCTTTTTCTGTCCCGCATCCCAATTCACTCAAGCTCAATCCACGTATCCCGGTAAGCCGCTTTGTTCCTCCGCAAAATCGCCGCCCCCGTAAATGTCACCTTCTCCAGCATCCACACTCGCGCTCTCGCATCCGCCAATTGCACCCCAGTCACCTCATAAGACATCCCCAAACCTTTGGCTTCCGCCACGATCGCAGTTTCGGCCCGTATCGCCGACATCAATGTTCCGGATTGTTTTTGTTTATTCTTTGCACGCAGCGCTTCCGCCAAATTAAGAATCTGCCCGGCCGCGGCTCGCAATGAAGATCTCAAACCTTCCATCTGCGGTATTCGTTCGCAGTCTCGAGCTACCCCATGCAACGTATTCGATTGCGAAAATCTTTCCTGGCAGGACTCGATGCTCCGGCGACCAGCGCTGCTTCCCGATTTCGCAATCTCTTCCACGATCTCAGGAAAATCTCTCGCAAACAGATATCCGCCCAGCTCCACGTTTCGCCCCACAATCTCCGCTCGCGTGATCACCCCCACCTTGCACCGCACATCGTGCCTGTCGAACGTAGGAGAATAGTCCACGCCCATCCCCAATAGCGACGGCAATGCCGCTTCCGCCGCTCGTTTCGTCAGCACCACCAGGTGCCCCTTCGCTCCCGAAGGTGCCCTCTGCGACGGCACATCGACCATCGTCAATACTCCCTGAAATGGCGTCCGGTTCGGATGCCCCACCACCTCCGGCATCGCAACCGCCATACTTCTCAAATCAATCATCGCTATTCCCCTTTACCGCGTAGTCGAAGGATCTCTTTCTTGTCACTGCTATACCCGAAAGTTCCACCACCAGCTTTCCTTCGATCTAACTTTCACCGGCAGTCCCCAAATCTGGCAGTCCCCGCATCCTTCTCACTTCATTCACCGTCAGCACACCGTTCTGCAGCAAGATCTGCTGAATCTGCGCCTCTTCCAGCGGATCCTGCGTTTCCAGCTCCGCGAACACGAATTCCAGATCATTCCATCCCAGCCTTTTCTGGATCGCATCCCGCGTCAGATGTTCCGCCAACAACCGCGCCGTCGGCACAATCGCCTGCCGAAACGCCATGTCGTTGTACTCCTGCGCGGTCGACCGGTTTACGTCTGCCTCTACCCCCAGGTAAAACGGAGGCAAATCGAAAGCGTCCGCGATCACCCGCAGCAGAAACTCCTGCCACTGCAATCGCAGGTCGGCGTCCGTGCCCCCGCCGAACCGCAGCACTTCCGGTTTGCTTTCGACTGATAAGATAGGCACCCGCCCCGTGCCTTCAATCTCGTCCTGCCACCAGCGAATCAGCCGTTCGTGATGTTCCGGTGTCAAATCTTGCAGCCACAGCGCATACTGCACCACCGAGTTCGAGGCCAACCGCGACGCATACCGGTGCGCGCCCAGGAACGCATTGATCGACTCAAACGCTACTTCCAAGCGCCCCAACCCAAATGGCGTGTGCGTCCGCGGATTCAGCCGGATGTAAATGAGTTCATCGTCATCCAGCGTGATCTGGCTTTTCGAGCCTGACTGATCCGTAACCTGCAAATACCGCTGCCCCTGCGGTGAGCCATTCCAATCCAGATTCATTCGGATCGATGCCCCATCCACCGGCCATAGCAATAGTGGTCGCTTCGCATCGCCCGACGTCTGCACCTCGATCGCCCCATACCCGCCCACGATAATGTCTTCCAGCACTTGCTCAGAAAACGAGCGGAAAGAGTCATCGGGATTCGGCGCATGGAAGTTCTCCGTGAGAATCTGCACGCGCTCGGCGCCATCCGGAATCGCCTCCAAAGCAATCCCCTGCCGCGGCTGAATCCGCCATCGCATCCCCGCGATTCGGTCCTTAATCGTGTTAATCGCTCGCCGCGGCACCGGAATCTCCGAAAACCGCCGCAAGTTGTAAGCCGTCGGCTTCGGCATAATGTCGCCCGGCGGCCCATACGCGTTGAAAATGGATGGCAACGGCAATGTCCGCCGTTTCTTCTCGGCCTTTACCAGTGAGGACGAAGAAGCCGCAGACACTCCCGCAATCCGGCGCACCGCGCCGCGCAACGTCTCTTTAATGTTCATAAGATTGTTTCCGTAGCGCCGGCGTCCCGCCGGCTGTCGCGAGGGCGTCTCGCCTTCGCTGTTGTAAGCGCTCCAAAAGAAAAGCCCCGCCGAAGCAGGGCTAGTTTCCAAATTCAGGATCGTGCGCCGTTACAGTTCATGAACCCTTCGAAATGCGGAACGCCCAAACCGGCAGCCGTCCCCGTCACCCGCTAAACATTGAACCGAGCGCAGCGCCCAAACCCGATAGGCCCCAAAGCCACCCACTCGTAACCGCAACCCAAAGACCGGAGCCCCGCTGCAGTCCTCTGCCAAACAAAGCAGCGACAAAAGCTGTCACAGAAAGCAAAAAACCCAGATTCGAGAGGCTCAGTTGAAGATGGTCGTAAGAATTCCGCGAGTAAGGAGGTACCCAGCCACGAATCAACACCGCCAGCATCAGACAGTAAAGCACCTGGCTGCATAACCCAAAACACACGGCAGCCAAGCCCAACTTCAATCGCCAGCTATCCGCACTTTCAGCCGTTACGTGCCCGCGATAAAAAGCCGCGATCACCATCAGAGAAATGTTGACGATGGAGACGATGACGATTGCGGTCATTGGCAGGTCGGGATGAAAACCCAGATTCACGCCCGCAACTCCCGCCGCGCGACTTCCGCAATCATCGGCATCTCCGCCGCTACAGCAATACGAATTTTCTCATCCTCCATCATGCTCAGCGCAAACTGCACGCTGTCCTGTCCCCGATCAAAGTCGTCATCAATCACTGCCGTCAGCATCGGCGCCGCTTCGGCAACCTTCGACATTACGGGCACAATCCGCGGATAGCGAGCCGCCAGCAAAACCGCCGCATCCACACCCGCCTTCAGCGACACAGCCTGGAACAACTTGATCTCGCCCGCCACTCGATATCCGAAATCAAACTGAAACGGATCGCCCGGCTTGGTGTAAGGCGCGACCGGAACCGGAAGAACAAACTTCGCAATCCCAGCCTGCTCAAACGCATCCCGCATCTTTCCCAAAATCCTCTGCCGCCCACTCGCCTCACGCTTGCCCCCAACTTTCGCCGCTTCCAAATACATCGAAGCCATCGCCTCGATCTCCCGCACCGGGTCCTCCGCCAAGCATCCCTTCGCCGGAGAAAGCTGAATCACGTTCGAAAACGAATCCTCCAGCCGCCGCAACAAGACGTCACGATCATGCGTCGTCGCCAGTTGTCCCCGAATCTCCCGCTCCAGCGCCGTCAGCATCTCCACATCCGCCTGGGGATCCAAACACCGCACCCGCCGCCAATCCCGCGTGAACCGCACATCCGCAAACCCGCTGCCGGTCGCCCCACCCTCAACCATCACCACCCCAATATTGACAAACTCATCCTTCACCGCGTCCGGCACATACCGCAGCAGGAAAAACTCGAGCTGTCGCCGATCCGCCATACAGCCTACCCCGTGATCCTCCGCGCCAAAGTCATTTAAGCCTGTTCCCTCCACTCCGGAAACGGCCTCCGCGGCGACATTCGAAACGCTTCAATCAACTCCCGTACCACTCCTCGCCGCCCAATCAATGTCCGTACCAGTTTCTCGAACTCGTCCCACTCTCCGCCGTACCACTCCGGAGGAATCTCTCCCGCCAAACTCCATACCACATCCTCTTCCATCTTCTCGATTCGCGAAAGCCACGGCTCAAACGACTCCCATCCCCGCACGCCCTCATACACTTCGTTCCGCGCATACACCCCGCGCAGCGGATAATCCGGAAACGTCCACTCCCCCGCATTGAAGCAATATCCCTGATCGATAAACGCCGCCGTGTACTTCCGCTCCCGCAACTTTCTCCAGAATGCAGCCTGCCGTCCGTTGGCGTTCCCTGTCCACTTGTCAACCACCAACATCCCGGCAAACGTCTCCAGATTCCGCACGAGTCCCAACATCTCCACCGGAAGATAATCGAAAACTTGCCCATCCAGCGGACTCACCGCGTACCGCGATCCGAATTGTAATCCCGCCTGGCATGGGATGGTGTTATGCGCCAACTGAATACTGAGTTCGGCCGTGTGCTCCACCAGCCATTCCCCCACCTCTACAACTTCCGTCAGTGGCACCGGCAACCCAGCCCTCTCTGCCAGCCGTGTCGCCAGCATCTCATTCGTCAGCACCCGCAGATGCTGCGGATTGTTCCGGAACTTCACCACGTAGAACTGACCATCGGAGCAGCGCATTAAATGCCCTTGCGCCCCACCCCGCATCCTCCTCACGTGTTGGACCGCTTCCACCAATATTTGTGTGGCGCGGGCGCCCCCGCCCGCGTCTCCCAACCAAGATTCCAGCCAACTTCAAACCTCACGTCCCCACAAGGCCTGCCATCTTACTCCAACCCGCGGCGATTTCTTTGTGACCGATGCACTCTCCTCGACTCCCACCGTCCCAGCGATGGCTAAGCTGTTCCCCTCACAGCTTCAAACTCGTTATCTGCAGCGCTTTCTTCTTTACGCCGAGTCCCGCGTCTTTCCTGCGTACCGCCAGGGCAATCGCCATTGCCATCACGCAATCGTCATGCGCTCCGCCCGCTGCCGCCGCATTCCCGTCGGCATGCCGCACAAACGTCCTGCACTCTTGCAGCAATCGCGGACTGTGAAACAATTTCGGCTCCGCCATAAACACCGCCACCATATTTTCGATCATCGCCGGACGGCTCGCTGCCGAAGTCAGCCACCCCAATTTCCCATCTTGCTCGAAGATGTTTTCGTATTCCTGGTCCCGCAGATGAGCTAGCACCCCGTAACCATGATTATTTCGTTCCACCGCCAACAGCGCCCCCCCGTAACTCTTACCAAGTTCCACCACCCGCGTCGCCAATTCAAGCGGCGGAAAATGTCCGCGCAATTCTGCGCACTGCAGCCCAATCGTCTGTTCAATCACCTCCGCGCAAGCGTAGTCTCCCTGTGAACCACCTCCCGCCGAGTCCACTCCAATGATGTACCGCCGCCCTTCCTGAAACGGAAACCAGCTCAGAAGCCTTCCGTTGTCCTGAGACTGCACCGCTTGCCCAGCGCCCGCCACCGCCGCATCGATCGCCGCCAGATCAAACACACAATCCCCAGAAGCCAGAAAACACGAACCCGCATCCTCCGCATACTCTTGCCCTGCCAGATCTCGCAAAGTCGCCCATTGCTTGCGACGCCACGCGATTTGTTCTTCGTCAAGGCCGTGCGACTTTATCAACTGGATTTCTTCTGGCACGGCCTGCAGCGCTTCCCCTTTTCTCGTGGCCTCTCGATAGCTCCCCTCATACCACCAGGGAAAAAAGTGTTGCGTGTAACCGATCTCGTCTGCCTTTTGCCATTCGTCATAAAACACGCCCGCGGCGCCGTTTGGCGTGGACTCCAGCACAATTTCCCCGTCCGGCGCCACCGCAGCCCGTACTGACGCCAGCGTTTCCGCGGCGTCGCGGGGCCAGCGGGAGACCTCCGAGCAGTGGAGGTAATTGATCGTCATCCCGCGCCCCGCGTTCGCATCCGCCGTCTCCACCCGGTACTCGCTGTCTAGCAGCGGAAACACGAGTTGGCGGACATTCGCGCGCGAGTGCATCAGCGCGCCCTTGCGCAGTCCTCCGGGCAGTTTTTCCCAGAAGCGCCGCACAATACCAAAAATCGCCTCAGCCGATTCCGGACTGTGCGCCACCTGCACCGCCACAGTTCCCGGCCGCGTTATCGTTTGTAAAAAGAAACGCGCCGCAATATACGTCGTGATTCCTACCTGCCGCGCCTTCAACACGATGTTCTGCTTGCCGCATCTGCGCGAATATTCCCGCTGTGCTCGATTCAATTGCAGGTATTTGATCCCACCCTGCTTCGCCCGGATCTTCAATATTCCCTGAATCAGCGCATCCCGCACACTCTCTTGCCCAAACGGCTGGTCGAGAGATGGCCCAAATTGCTGCAGCAGATAAAGATCGGCGTCCACAGTTCACCTTTCGGTCCGCGCCTACACGACGCCCTATGCCTCTCGCCGCTGACAGCTGTTCTTCACACTTCCGATGAGTCTTCATTCCTCATCCTCGCATACTGCCGCAGCCCGTCCCGCAGCATCAAACTCCGATCCGTCAGCTGGTGCAGCCCTTGCCAGTCTCGCTTCAAATCGAGATTCGGGTCATAACCCGATTGCGCCAGGAACCTCCAGCGTTGGTCATAGGATCGATTCCGTTTTGCTCCGTGAAATAGATGGTTCACTAGCCCCGGCATGTATCCCACATTCCGCCGGATATATTTCTCGGCCCGCTCCTGCCACTCCTGGCACAGCTGGATATATGCTGCCGAGTATCCCGAGTACAAAGACCTCTGCACCTGCCCCACCAGCGCCGATGCCATGTGCCAGTCCCCCTGCCCCAGGATGGCATGATCGATCAGCATGCCAACATTTTCTAGCGCGCTTCGCTTTGCCGCCCACGCGAATCCCGGATGCCAGAACTGCCCACTATGCACGCTGTAATATCCATACGCTGGCTTCTGCGCCATGAATGCACGCTCATGTGGACTGGGTCGGTCGGTCACCCACTTATAGAGAAATCCCGGAGTCGTATTCAGCGGCTCGTAGTTCGGCCCCACATCCTGCGCGTGGCTGAACATCTGCAGCACGTCATAATGCTGCAATAGCTGCAGAGTCTCCTGCGCCCAATCCGGACGGTTGAACTTCACGTCCGCATCGATCCACGCCACGTACTTCGCATTCGTCGGCAAACGCTGAATCAGCAGGTTCAGCGCGTTCTCCTTGTGCCAGATTTCATGCGCCGTCCGCAATTGCAAATGCCGTGGATTCGCCGCCTGCGTCACTTCAAATTGCCGGTCGCCAAAGGCCACCTCGGCCGTGTAAAGGATCGCCCCCGCCGCCGCGCACTCGTGCTCGAACATCCAATAGTTCCAATAGCGTGAGCGCCAGCGCAATGGATTCTCCAGCATCGTCACCACGTGCAGCCTGTCGGGAAATGCTTGCACCCCCGGCTGAGCCTGCGAAGGATGCTCGATGGAGTGCGCCGATTCGTCCCACACGTGATGTTGCAGCTTCCACTCGTCCCTCACAATTTCATCTCCCGTTTCCTTGTCATCCCGCGGCCCACTTCAAGCCCTCTAAGGACTCGCCTTTTAGCGCGCACTCTTACTTCAGCAGTCCGCCGCTTGCCCACCGCACGAACTTCTCATGCAAATGAATATGCAATCCGGCTGTTGCGTGATCCAGTTCGGCATTGCCAGTCTTCGCCGTCATGGTGGCGTTGTATGAGCTCACGAACTCCCTCGCTGTCAGCGGAGGCCGCTTCTTCACTTGTCTCGCCGCCCTGGTCATCATCGCCCGTGATGCACTCGGATTTACCAGCGGCACGATCGCCGCCATCGACTCCACTTCGGAAAGCAATAGCCCCACTACAGCGGTGACCTTCGCCTGGGTCGGCACGTCCGTGATGTGCAGCGCTGGCAGCAATCCATTCAACGTCGACTGCGCCGCGCTTGTCGCACTTTGGATCTGATTGAGCAATCCCGGTTGCGCCGAAGCATCTGCCTTCTGATACAGCATGATCAGCGACTGCACCAGCTGCAAATCAGCCCCCACCTGTGTTCCCGCACTCTGGATTGTCTGCAGGTCGGAAGCCGTAACGGTCTTCCCCTGCAGCGTCGCCACCAGCGTCACTAGGTTCGCCGTCGCCGGCATCAGCGCCGCCACACTCTGCTCCGCCTCGCTGATCCACGCCGCTGAACATGCTGTCCACATCATCGTCGCGCACAGCACGACCGCCCCCAAGAACTTTGCAATCCCTACGTTCTTCATTACTCATCTCCTATGCGCCAATTCACATTGCAAGCAAAAAGGCACGGCCTTCGCCGTGCCTTTTGTATGAACCCTCGTACAATTTGCCTTACTCTTCCGGCATTCCTCTCACGCTTTTCTCCTCTGGTTGTCCTGCATGCGCAGACGCGCCAACGACCGTCAAAACGAAGGTGCTAATTGGACGATAAATACTTCGCCTTTTCCGTTGCCGCTCCCCAGACAAGTGTATTGCACTCCATTCGCGTCAGTTACCATGTTGCCCGCTGTTCCAGAGTTGCAGACAAACCACGTCGGAGGTGTCGCTGCACTCGTTCCACCAACCGTGACCTCGAACACGCCGTAATTCGTTCCAGAGCCTCCCGTGGAACTGAATGGGTTGATCATCTGTCCCGCCGTGTAGGCCGTGCCTCCTACCCACGGAGGTCCGCAGAACCAACTGGATCCACTCGATGGCCCTCCCGTAATCGTGCCCAAAGTACAATTCCAGTCCGAACTGAACGCCAGAAAATGTCCGTCGTTCGAAAGTTGGCTGATAGCGAACTGCGTATCAAAAAACGGATTGCCGCCCGTGTTGAAAGAGTGAGTGAAACGCCACGCCTGCCAAGCGCCAATTGTGCTCCCAACCGTCCATGAGGGAGTTGATGATATACATACTTCCTCTCCCTGCCACGGCTCAACCGGTGGCGGCGCTAAGGTTGCGACGTTGTAGATACTGCCGCAAATCGGCCCTAAGTCGTCGTCCGCCCCATCATGCCACCAAGCCATATGCGAGTCGTAGTACGCAGGATAATCGCACGGCGGGTTCGCACCGCCGCAGGAAGGTATTTGCCACGTCGTAACATTCCCTACGCTCGGGTTATTGAGATCGAATAACACATCGTAAACGCCAGAGGTAGTCCCCACGACTGTTGTGTCACCCACGTTGATGAGGTGACTCTTGCCGATTGTCCAATGGTCGGAACGCCCGTTAAGCACCTGCAGCGTGGTCGCGGAATTGAACGATGCAAACGGCTCCCAGCTGAACAAATCCTGGTCGCTGCACGAGCCCGTCAGTATTGTCTGTCGGGCAATGATTACATAATCAAGAGTCGAACCGCCTTTATCGTTGTGAATTAAGAAAGGGCAACCGCCGGTAATGGCTGAAACCGACCCTTCCGGCACCATGGTCGCCGTGCCGCCTGCGCAACTGTATCCCGTGCCCCCCGAACAGGTCACCGTAGACTGAAAACCTGTTACCGTATTTATTAGTTCAAATGCATTCAGCGTGAAGTCATAACACGCATCGTAGAGGCCAGTGCCTTGATCCCCATTGTCAATGTTATAGCCTGCTGACGCATTGCCGTAAGTATCACTGGAGAACGACGAACAGAAGCGATTGCCGTTGCTCGACACGCCGGCAAAACTCGTCCACTCTGGCGGAACCGCCGGCCCGACGTTTTCCCACGTCAGACCATTGTCGGAGTAAGTGGCCAGCAAGTCAGGATGCGTAATGGAACTAAATGGGTTAGTCGATCCGGAAGTCCCTCCTGCGCTGACAAGTTGAAAGCTAAACACGGGTGGCCCGCCAAGGTTGCGCCACTTAACGGTAGCGCCGCCGCCCGCACCTTCAGAGATCTGGCCATTCGATGCGGACGTGCATGACCCTTGCGCCAGCGTGCTCCATGCTGGTTCGTACGTTGTGCTGCTTGAAGAGATTCCCGCAGTGGATACCTTAAACCCGCACCCAAGTGGGTTGTTGCTCAGCGGCAAAATCACGTCCCCGGCTGCGTAGGTGTGGTTGATGGCCCAGTCAGGAGCCTGCGTGCTGTTGAGTGTATAAGAAACATATTGCCCGGATGCATAAGTTGTACTCGCCTGCCAGGAAGACACCAATGATCCTAAAGGCAGCCCGTACTTAAAATCGAGATACGGCGCGATTACGGTGAACTGCCCGGAACTGTTGAAGGTGTCCTTGGCCACCGTCACGCCCGTCGCGTCCGGACCAGAGGCGAAAGAGTACCACACCAGGGGATTCGTCCAGTCGAACGTACCTCCACCGAAGTTGTAAGCCTCACTCGATGAGCCAGGATTCGAAAGATTCTTATCCGCCGTGATCGCGTATCCCGTGACCGGGTCGCCGCATACCATCGTGGTAGGGTTGAACAGCGTCAAGTGGCCCTCTCCTCCGCTGAGATTAAAGTGCAGCATAGTCGAGTTCGCGTTCCACAGCTGCTCCGCATCGCCTGAGCCTCCCAGTCCCGCTGACTTAGACTGATCCGCATAAGTGCTGTTAGGCTCGATCGTTATGTCAGTGCAGCGGCCGATCTTGCTCGGAATGCCGCTTGGATACGACGTATCGGTCACAATCGCTCCATTCTTGGTCAATCCGCCGAGATTCGGAACCACTGGCCATTCGACGAGAGCGTCCCCCGTGTAAGCACAGTACAGTGGCGGTTCACAAGTCTCCCCGCCCACGTTGAAATACCCACCCGTCCCCCCGCCATACACCGCATACCCCTGGTAGACGTGTGCTCCGATCTCCCACCCGCTCCCATAACTGTTCTGGTTTACCCCATTGATGTCGAGCTCATACGCCGTTCCCAGATTCTGCCCCGCATCTACCACTGGCGAGTTCTTTGTCGGACGAAAGTCCAGCGTCATGCTCGCCGCCGGAATTGTGTAGTAATCATTTCCGTCCGTCCCGCTCTCCTGCGTCCCCGCAAGCAGCCAGTTCACTAATCCCGTATTCGTCTGGATCGTTGCCCCGCTCGCCTTGAAATCCTGGATTAAATTCGTGATCTCCGTACCACCCACCGGATCGTCATTAGTCAGTTCATTCAAATGCCAGAAGATTCCCCACGGCACGCCCCACACCGATTCCTTCCACACCAGCGCCTGAATCTTCTGATTCAAGATTGCCGGCGTCACTCCCGACGCCCCCATCCACGAAGGGTTCACTCCAAAGCTTGTAATGTTCTGCACATTGAATCCGTCGGCATACGTATCCTTCACTCCAAGATCTTCCTTCAGCGCCCCCCGCGCCCCTGTATACGGCACTCCCTCTGTAATCCCCTGCATCGCCGTCGTCTCATATCCTCCGGGATACACATACACCGGCGTCGCCGGTAACCCTGTCAGATTCGTCGTCATCCACTGCCGCGACAAAGTTATCTCATCCGTCGTCAGCTGCGTCACGTTCAACAGCATGTGATACACGGCACTCTTCACATCCTGCGCACTCACATCCGCCAGATCCTGTGACAACAACGCCGCCGCCGTATATGCCGAACACCCCGTCCCGTAAGGCCCCTCGCACGGTGTAAGAAACGAATACGTGAATTTTCCCGTCGCCGCCAGCGCCTGCGCCAACCCCAACATTGTTCCCTGCGCCTCGCCCTGCGCCAGGTTGTAACTCACGCTGTCACTCGCCCCCGTTACCGTAATCGTCAGCGTGTTGCCGCTGATGTTTAAGGTAGCCGCACTCCCGCTTCCGATGTATTGAATGTCGAGCGCGTCCGTATTCACGTAATACGTGTGCGAGATCGAATGCGCAGTCACATCCCGCCCATCATTTACCCATCCCTGAAACTCCGAAATCAAAGTCTGCGCCAGCGGATACCCCACCGTAATCGCTGCTCCCACCGGAACTCCCGCCGCATCCGCCACCGGCAGCACCGTGCCCGCATAGTACGTATCCGCACCCGGCGTCATCCCCGAATCATCCACCGTCAACGTCACCTCGGCTGGATATCTCTGATACACCTGCACCGCCGGTGCCGTATCCTGCGCTATGTTTCCCGCACCAGAAATCGGACCGCTTCCACTCGTCCACTCCACATCCGTCGATCCCGCCACGGCCAGGCTCGACGCGTAAAAATGGCAGTACGAATACAGGACGGCGCCAGTGTTATCCACCAGCGCCCCGTCGCGGTTCGCATAACCCTTGTCGTTCACCATCGTGATCGCCGTCGCCGCCCCATCGAACCGGAAGCCGTCGTAGTTCAGATGCGCCTCTGCGTCATAGATCTTGATGTCGCCCGGTCCTGGCGCACTCTCATTCACATAAAATCCCAGCGGTTGCGTCCCCTGTGGAATCATTGAGTCCGCTTCCATGTTCGCGAACACCAGATGATCGCTGGCCCCCTGCACATAAACCCCGTACTGATCGAACCAGTTCACCAGTAAATGCTGGAACGTCAGCCACGACTGTCCGTTGACGTTGATCACCGGCACGTTGCTCAGCGCCATGGGCACGATCGGCTCGTTGTAGTAGATCGCCGGGGAATTTACCGAATACACATACACGTAGCCATTTGCGAAATAAAAATTCCATTGCGCCGTCAAGTTCGACGATACCGCCGCCACCTTCTGTCCCCAGATCGAACCGAATAAGCAGAAGTTGACCGTCGAGTAAGTCGCTGGCAGCGGAGCCTTCCACGCGTTTCCGGTTACGTGTACCCAGGCCGGCGATGGCACCGAGTAATATCCCGTCAAGTTCGGAGCCGCCCCGGTCCCGTACGCATCAAACGTGATCGCATTTCCAGAACTCCCCGAAGAAGATGGCGCCAGACTTTCATTCCAAACATCGCCCCTCTTCAACAAAACCGAGTCCCCCGGCTGAAACGTCTGCCCATTCACCTGCGCAATCGTCTGCCATGGCGTTGAGGTGGAAGTCCCATTGTTCCCGTCGTTCCCCGTGCTCGAACTCACGTAGTACGTCGTCGCCCACGTCCTCGCGCTGCACATCAACAGCAAGAGAAAAGTCACCCCCAAACCTGTCATTTTGTGCGGAGCAACACGATTCGCGAAGCGAATCGTCTTGCGCAGTCGAAGAATTCCCGGCCTCTTCACACTGTCACCGGCGTTGATACAAACTCTCACGTCCATCTCCCGCGTCGTTTTCTCTAATAGAAAAAGCCACCGGCTCTCGCCGATGGCCTGCACTCGCTTCCCGCATCAACCTTCGCGTTCCGCCTCGTCCTCCACCCCGTCGGCACTATCTTGACCGTCGTAGTTCACCAACCCCGCATTTGCCGACGGCGCTGGGCCCGGTTGCGTCACTCGGCTCTCCGAAGCCGCAGGCGTAGGTAGCTGCCCACCCTCGGAGTCCGTTCCGTTCCAATTCGTGACTTGTGGATTCCGGTCACTCTCCTCAAATGCCTGCGTGCTGGATGGTTGTGCTGCTTCCGGATTGATCGCACTGCTCATGATGTTTTCTCCTTCATAAAGATGTGACTCATAAACGCCGCCCATGTGGGGTCAGCCTCCCTCGAAAAACGGACACTCCCGCGCCCAATAAAAAAGGCCACCGGCTTTTTCGCCGATGGCCATTGAGGCCTCGCTTCCAACCCTGACAAACTGCTGAAAACTCTGAAATTCGTATCAGGGTATGCCTTCAGGCGTACCGTGACGACTGCGTTATCGATAGCGCCTTTCGGTGCTGCGACGTGAAGGCGCGAACCCTAGTGAATCTCCCATGCCAGGATCGTCGCCTCCGTCGGATTATCCGCCGGAATCGTGATCCCGCTGTTCAGCGTTCCCCCCGCCGTCACACTCTCCGACGTCCCACTGCTGCCGCCCAGGAATGTGAACCCCGCCGAACTTCCTCCGTAAACCTGCGCACACGAACTCGTACAACTACTCGTGATCGCCAAATAATATTTCCCCGGTTGCAGCGTTGCACTTGCCGCCCAATTCAAGGTCTTCCACCCCGTGCTCGCGGCAAAGGTCGTTCCCGCTGTGTTCCCAATGTGCGCCACAATGTTTCCCGAACTGTTCAGCACTCCAATGTCGTATGTGTTAGTCGTGTTGTCCGCAGTCGAAACGTAATATGTCACCTGCGTCGTGGCCAGCGGGAACGTCAGCACTACGCCCCACAGCTCCGCCTTATTCGCCGTGCTCGAAAAACTGATCGCCGTCCCCGTCGTGTTAGTCGTGAACCAGGGAATCGCATACGATGCGCTGCTGCTCACACTCGATCCCGGCATGTCGAGAAACATCTGAACAGTAGTACTGCCCGAACTCGCTTGCAGCACTCGTCCCAGCACTTGCGTCCCAGTCGGCTGCGTCGCTCCCGCATCGTGGCATAGTGGATAAAAACTGAGGTTCGCCGTGCTGGAAGGCACAACGTAATCGCCCACCACAGTCGCAGTCCCATCGAAGCTGCAGTAAGCTGACCCCATGCGCGCAATCGTCGCCACCCCCGACGCCCCCGCATTAGCGATCACGATTCCAATCGCCCCGCTGACCAGCGCGCTGCTGGGTTTCACCGCGCAACCCGCCGTAGTAAGCACCGCCAACCCATTCACCACCGTGCCATTGGTCGTGTCATTGCACAGTTCGTAGCTCTGATTGGCGAATTTCCCCAGCTCGAAACCGCTTCCACTCGCCGAATTTCCCGCCGCATAAACCGTCCCCGGTCTCAGGCCGCTGCCACTCCCCGTCGCGTTGAACGAGCCGACGTTATAAGCCTGGTCAGTCCACGGCTTGAAATTACTGCTCGCGTCGATCACCCACTTCAGCCCGCTGTTCACCCAGAAGCCCAATCCTGGCGCCGCTCCCGATGTCGAATTCTCGCTGCGCACCACCGCGTAGCCGTCGGTCGTGTCATACCCCAGCGAAGTCCGCTGCCATGTCGAGCTGTTCGTATAACTGGAGTACACATGTAAATTCTGTGCCGTAGTTCCGTTGTATTCGCCCAGATCGTTCGCATCTTCCTGAAACAGATTCGAAAAAAACGAACTGGTCCCGGTGGTTGCTATTTTTTGTGGACTGCCCGCGTTCGCCGAAATATAAAAGTTCCCATCGTTTGATATCCCGAGCGCCGAAGTTCCCGCCCCCGCCCCCGCCATCGCCGTCCCCGGAATCGGCGAACTTACCATCCACGGCCCCGCCACCAGAAGCTGTCCGTTCACCGTGACATTCCCGCTGAACGCGCCAGATGCCGCCGCAATCCCGTTACTCCCCGTATAGGTCAGCGTCGACCCACTATCCGTCAATGCGCTGTCCCCGCTCACCGCCGCCCCATTTGCCGCATACATCGCCACTTGCGCGGCCGTGCCACTGTTTACCGTTCCAGATCCACCTCCCCCGCAACCAGTGCAGGTCCCCGTCACCGTCAGATTCCCATTGATGTTCACCGGTACGTTGAAGGTCTTACCCGAAGCCGTCAGCCGCTCCAGATAACTCGCGTTATCGCCTGCGTTTCCGATGTAATTAGAAATGGCTACCGGGGAACCAAACGCCAGCTGCTCTGCTCCCGGAACCGCGGCCACATCCAATCCGATGTAAGTATCCCCAGGATCGTTTGGCGGACGAAATCCGACCGTCGCCAGCGTCTTCGCAAAATTCGAATCGACTAAAGTAATGATGTGATGCGGCTGTATATTCCCAATCCCCGTCGTGGGATACTCAAAGTTGATTCTCCCCTTTACTCCGCTTCCCGTGCCGCTGTTATAAGTCCCGTCCTGAAACAGCAACCCCCCGATCGGCGGGTAATTTCCATTCACTTTGCCTTCTAGGCACTGCTCCCAANNTGTATCTCCGCAGTTTCGAACCTGCAGCGTGGGCAGTGCATTCCAATCCACCGAGACTACGTCCGCCGGTTCCATGTCGAAGGAGGCAGGCGGGATAGAATAGTTGCCCGACCCATCGCCCGAAAACACCACACTCCCCGGCCAGAAGGGCAACATCGGCTCCCAACTAAGGGCTTGGATCGCGTAACTTGCCGTGTTCGAACCCCCCGCGTCCGTGTAAGTGCAAACCAGGCCCGCGCACTGCGCGTGACTCGTCGCTACACTTCCGCATGCGGTCACACTCCCTCCCGTACACGATCCCTTGACCGGAAAGCTGGGAGCATTCGCGCTAAGACTGGTCGACGTTTGCATCCGAATGATGTCGTAAACCACCGTATCCTGGGGACTCTGCGGAGGGATGTGCGGCCATTGCACCGACACATTGCCCGCTCCCCCGTTGGTGTAAGTTACCCCGGCAAAAAGTGGCGCACTATAAATTCCCGCAGTCGTGTCGTGGGCAACCACGAAATAGTTCAGTTGCGTCGATCCCGCTGTTCCGCTGAAGGCAAACGAAACTCCATGCCCCGCCGGCTGTTCTCCGCCGCGTACCGTCAGCGGCTGCACATTGCCCTGATAAATGATCCCGGTCGCACCAAAAGAACTGCCCAGATACGGATTGGTACATGGCCCAGAGCCTTCCTCCATATAGATATTGTCCAGCTCCGTGCCCCCGTAATTGCCCAGGATCGTCATGGTATCCACACCCCACATCCCGAAGCCTTGCATCACCGAGTCCGTCACCCGCGTCACATTGTTGGAATAGTTTGTCACTCCATTGCCCCCGCATTGCGGGCTGATATTCGCTTTGTCGATCCAGATCACCGGTGCCCCCCAGTTCGCTGCGTAAACATACGAACCACAGTGGTTCGCCGTGCATGTAATCCCCTGCGTCCCATCCGCATCCAGGCCGCGGATCGTTGCCGCCTCGTCGTCATCTTCCACAATGAACTGGTTAAACAACCCGCCCCCGGCGATATAGGAAGACTTGATGTCATCGATCGTTCCCGGCATAACGTTGTCTTCAATCGCCGCGTTCTCAATCGCAATGGTTCCCGGGCTCGCTACCGCGGCAATGTTGCCCGCAGTCTGGGCGTAGGTGATCGTCGTTCCTGAAACCGTCACCGGTCCATGGTTGCCCCAGTACGCCACGTTGTCGGTGAAATTGATGTTGACCCGGTCCCCCGTCTGAATCGTGCTGCAGGCCGAAACCGTAGTGATCGTTACCACATTCGATTGCCGCTGTGTGTTCGCGATTAGGCAGCCGTCGGCATGCACCGTGGAAGTAAAGTTCACGCCCCTCAGCGTAAGCGCCCCGTAGTGATTGGAATTCACCTGGTCGCCCAGAAATATGCACCGGTCCCGCGTCGAGCACGAAAGTAGAGTGCCGTGCCCTTCAATCAGCGAGCGGCTGCAGTGCGCAAAAATCGTTCCATACACGGGTAGTGCTCCCGAGTTTGCGCCCGTCGCCGGCAAGACAATGTGCGCATTAGGATTGACCGCGTTTCCCGACGTAGGCAGGCCGCATGCATCGTTGATCGCTTCTTGGATCCCACTCGATGCGCTGCTGATCTTGTATCCCGCCGCATGAGAATAGGTCGGAGTAAAGACAATCGTTCCCGATGCCAGTCCCTCCACGCATGTTCCCCCGGTCACCATCGCCGGCTCCGGCGTCCCTTGCACACTCAGGTAGATGTAGTACATCGAGTACCCGGACGTATCCACCCCCGTGGGGCACGGCGTCAGCGTCACCGTTGCTTGCGTTGCTGCCGTCAAACTCCCGCTCGGACTCACACTCCAGTTGTCGCTTGCCGTCACATAACGCACGCCACTCAGGTTATTCACCGTCAACTGGGAACCCACCGGCTGCACAATACTCTGGCTTCCCGTCGGACTTATCGTCACGCCACCCGGTCCGCCGCTCGGCGTAGCCGGAGCATACTGCCCCGAGGTCGATGAGTAGGCCAGCACCTGCCCGTTCGCTGGAGCACCCGCCGCCACCGGCACGCTCTGAATCGCTGTCGCGTTCGCGCTCGATCCGCAAGGTCCCCACGCCCCGCTTCCCAGCAGGCAATTCAATCCCGAAGCTGTTCCGCTGCCCAACTCATCTGTCGGCACCAACCCACTCACCAGGTCCGCCTTCACCGCCACGCTTGAATCCACATACTGTTTGGCGGCGGCCTGCAGTGGAGCGGTTGGATTGCCGCTCAATGTCAATGGCCCCGTCATCGCTCCGCCCGCCGTCGCAAGATAATTTCCCGCTCCTACCGCGGCCACTGAATTATCCACATACGACTTGTTCGCCACGTCGCCCGTATTCACCGGCGTCGGCACATTTGGCGGCACCGAAAAACTCTTCGTTCCCGTCACCGTCTCCGTCCCCGCCAAATGCACCACCGCGTTATCGTTCGCCTTCGCCGCCAGCGCCGTGTTCACATACTGCATGGAGACCGGCTGCGCCGCCGTTCCCGTTCCCGGCGTCGTCCGCACCTGGGCTAGAGTTGCCGGAGAACTTGTCGGCACCACCCAATACTCGGTTCGCACCTCCCCTGGCTCCAACTGGTAGACCACCGTGTAGTACACACCCGCAGGCGTCGCTCCCGCGTTCGGCTCCAGCGCAGCATTCAAAGCCCCGCCCGTTCCCAGCGTCACATTCAACACTCCCGGAGCCACCCCCGCCCCGCTCGCCGTCACAAATGCCGGCCACGTAATCACCAGCACACCTTGTGCCGCCGACCCATCCGCCATGTAAACCGTGTCGATCACACTCGTCAGCCCCCCACCGCCCTGGGGGGAGGGCGAAGCCGCGCGCGCTGCGGGTCCCTTCGCCCGTGGCTCCGCCCCTGAGGAAATAGCTGGCTTCTCGGCTTTCCCCGCGGAACCTTCCGCACACGCCGCAGGCCGAACGCCCCATCCCGCCACCACCGCCGCCAGTACCAAATAAAAAAGCCGCCCCGCTGGACGGCGTGCCTGAAACATACTTCCTCCTCACACTCAATCTTGTAACTCTGAGCGAAGCTTGTACTTTGCGAACGCGAAGCACAACCGCAGTCGAAGGCCTGCGCCGAGTCCAGCCGAAGGGATCTTTTTCAACTTCGTCCCCGCAAGAATTCTTCCACGCTCCTCACATAAACCTCGGCAAAGTCCGCCACAGGCCGCAGCCCCTCAATTAGTTCCATCGCATCTTCTAGCGTCCATCCCATCACGCCCAGCAGGGCCAGCGTCATCATCGGTGCACGGTGTACTCCCGCTGCGCAATGCACGAATAACTTTGTTTCGTCCTGTTCCAGCGCTGCCAGCGCAAACTCTACGCCCCGCGCGAACACCTCCGCCGGCTTCGGCTCAAAATCGTCATCCACCGGATTCCAACAAACCGCGATTCCAAGCGGCGCCGCCAACAGCGTGTCATCGAACTCGATCTGCATGTCGATGATGTGCGTGATCCCCGCGCGCGCTACTGCCGCCATGTTCTCCTTCGTCCAGATTCCGCCACCCACTCCAATCCGGACCGTCACCCACGTAATGTCGATCCCCATCCTAAGCCGTGTAACCCGGACCTTTCTCCCCGCTATATTCTCCCCTGAAGTTCCGATCTCCTGACGTAGCGCCGCAGAAATCGCTTCAAGCCGCTTCTTCCCACTCGATTCCGCCCCTGGCGAAATCGAGATCCCAGGCGCTCGACTCATCGCTCCGGTATCGTGACTCCGGTTCATTCTACGGCATCCTCGATGTCTTCGGGCCGCCGAGCCAGTCCCTGACTTTCATTTGATTCGTCCGGTTTTCTGAACACGCTGACCTTGTTTCCACAATTTTCGTTTTCCAAATTTTCTTCCCGCCCTCCCGTTCCCCGCGTTGCTGACTTCGCTGCGCTCGTCGTCGCGAGTGGCAGATCTTCTTCACAAATCACCGGCTCCGTCGGCAACCCCATCCGCTTTAGCAATGTATAAGCCAGTGAGTTTTCCGGCTTTGACAGAGTCTCTGCCGTCGGTGGATACAGCCCCACCGCTTCAAACAAATACTTCGCCGGGGCCACTTGCCCCGCCTTGGCAGCTTCCACAAACGCTGCGGCAATCTGATTCGCCGACATTCGCACCAGAGTCGCGATGTTTTCCCGCACTTCCACAAAATCCTTCGGTTCCTTGGTCGGCGGCGCGGACGTTTTCTCCGCCTTCTCTCTCCTCACCTCAGTCTCTTTAGCGTTTCTGCGCTTGCTCTTCTCCCCGCTCTTGTCCCTTGATTTTCTCGTGCCCAACGCTCACCCCCACTTCTCCCCTTCAGCCGCTTTGGAATCTGGCAAGCGGGCCTCACTCTTTAACTCGCAGGGCCCACGACGCCATCCGTAAACCCGCGAAGCAATACCAGAAATCCCCGGCAAGCTCTCAGATCGGGTTGATTGTTTGGATGTGAGTACCCAAAAAGGAGTGAAATTGCCGCATTCTCAGGCCCGGCAGCCCATCGGACTCCAAAAATACGAAAGGCGCGCTTTTCAGCGCGCCTTCACTAGAGTATTGCTTTTTTCTTAACTCTATAAAACCATTATATCACAAAGCATAGGGTGTTTGGGACATTTTTTGAAATTTATTTTCTGTTTGTTTTCAAATACTTCCGCAAAAATCACCCCCTTCCCCCTCTTGACAACATTTTTTGAAAACATTTTTCGCTCACTCCCATTTTCACTACTCATAGCGCTTCTCCGTCGTGTCAGGCAATCGTTCTAGTAAATCCGCTTTCAGCAGACTCTCGCTCAGTTCGTCGATCAGTTCCGGTAGTCTGCGTTCGAGAGTTTTCCGGGTACACTGCAGAATTCGCGCCGCTGCCTCGTGGTCATACTCTTGCAGCACTATCCGTGCGATTAGCTGCCGGTCGAAACTCTGCAACCTGCCCAAACAGCGCTCTATGTCATGCAGAAAAATCACCTTTGCCTCAAACGTCGTGGCGGTAAAGGCGCTAATCTTCGCCCGGAAAAGCTCCCGGCCCAACAGGGAAGGCACTCGTCCCGCTTCCAGCGACCATTGCATATAACGTCGCAGCAAAGCAGTCGTTTTTTTTCTGTATAGCCATATATCCGGGTCGCCTTGCCAATCGTGCTCCGTCGCAATCCCCAACTTAGCCCCGTTCGCCATTTCTGTCGGAAAGTTGTGTGCTGGCACGTTTTGCCCACCCCCGTTCGTGGAACACGAACTGT
Source organism: Acidobacteriaceae bacterium (assembly GCA_003164855.1). Lineage (GTDB taxonomy): Bacteria > Acidobacteriota > Terriglobia > Terriglobales > Acidobacteriaceae > Sulfotelmatobacter. The sequence goes on along the minus strand of PLUI01000191.1, from coordinate 19,307 downwards.
TGGAGCCCTCCTCCACTTGCGGTCGTACGGGAACACCTTCCAACCCTTTCGCCTGGTCGCCATCCCCCTGCGCCGCAATGCATTCCGCAAAGTGAGTCATGCCGCACCTCCTGCCGCGTCCCCGCCTATTCCCTGCGCACCCTCGTACCCGTCGACCTCCTCCCACCTCGGGCCCTTCGGCACCTTCACGTCTCGTATCTCATAGGAAGCCGGCGGCAGTTCGGCCATCGCCCGCCCACAAGCCACACAATAAATTTGTCCGCCGCCCACCGGACGCAGCCACAAACCGCCGCAACGTTCGCAATATTTCAACTCCAAGCTCAACTTGCTCGTCGAAATGGCCATCGCTTTCATCACTCCTCCTGAACCCGGCTCCCGCAATCGCGAACCTGGGCGGTTGTGACGCTTTTGCTGGACTACCGACGCCCGCCGCCGAAGCAAAAGGCCCTGCGCCCGATCTCCGCTCCCCGAGCGGACATCGAACGCAGGGCTCGTTTTTTTTACGACGACCTGCTTGCGCTATTTAATTGTTCAGAACAGTCGCAATGCTACCGCTTGCCTTCCGGCTTTATACTTCAGCCGAAGTCCCGCCCGCCAGCATCGATCCAGCTTCTCGCTGCCGAAAAAATCCTTCCTCATAGCCCGATTTCAAAACCCGGCCGTTTTGCACTACCACGCTGATCCGTCCACTGAAACTCAAAGTCTTCAACAAGTGCTCCATCGCTGCGGACAGCACCTCGGCCGCCCTCACTTTTCGACGAAATTCTACGAAGGTCTTTCCTTCGTTCAAGTTATCCATGCCGCCCATACCTGATCGCTCCCCCAAAGCAAAGTGAGTTATAAGCTAGAACAACCGTATAGCTCTTAATTTTTGCAGTCAAGGTCGTTATACCCAAAGGGCTGTGGAAATCTTTTTTAATTAGCGCATTGCTATATCCCGTGCTATACTCCCGCCTATGAAGTTCCGAGTTCTGCAGGACAACCTCCGCAATACTCTTTGGGAGCGCATTGACGAAGGCGATCTCACCGGCCTCCGTCTGGCACAACAGACGGGCTTCAAGCAGGCCCACATCTCCAACTTCCTCAATCGTAAGCGGGGCCTCAGTCTTGAGGGCATGGATCGCGTCCTGACCGTTCAACATTTGTCGGTGCTTGACCTGCTCGATCCCTCTGAGGTCAATAAGCGCGCGTCCATCCTGCCTCCCAGCAATGACGAGTTCCAGAATATCCTTCTCGCCGATGGAACTGTCGCCGCCACCCAACCCTTAATCACCAGCATGGACGTCAAGGAGATTCTGAAGTTCAAGAAAACATTTCTCAAAAAGCTCAAGCCGGAGTCTGAAGGTGATCGGGAGCATTGGGAACGCTTCGTTGTCATTAAAGTCGACGGCCGCGAAGGCATGAGCATGTATCCGCGTCTTCTACCCGGTGCCACACTCCTCATCGACCGCCACTACAACTCCCTCAAGCCCTATCGAAAGGGCGAGTTCAACATGTACGCCGTCCTTAAAGACGGAACCTGCACCGTTAAATACGTGGAAACCGCCGGAAACCAGTTGATTCTGCGCCCCCACAACCAGGCCTATCCCATCGAGATCATGACCATGGACGACGGCAAATCCGCATCCGATTATCTTGTAGGCCGGGTCTGCTACGTAGGCATCGAAACCTAAAGGAAAAATGATTCTCAGTTCTCGCTAAATCCATCCACCCTAATTACTGAGAACCGAGAACTGCCCTACTCCGCATTCAAACTGTCAAACATCTTCCATAGTTTGTCCGGGGTCGCACGGTAAATCACATATCCGACGCCCGCATCCGTTGTCTCGTGAAATAGCAATTCCGCGCGCCCATCCCCATCCGCATCCACCGCGTCAATCAGTTCCAGCCGCGGCGTCACGTCCAGATGAAATTTGTCGGTCACGCCCGAATACAATTTGCGTAAGTTGCCGTAGATGTCGGTTCGCGCCACTAGCGTAACGCTATACGGCTCGATCGCCGCGGCGGGTGCTCCCGGAGCCGCGGGAATGTGCGCTTCTGCGCTCAAAATCATCACCGGCTGATCGGTGAGCCACACATCAAACCCATGAAATTGAATATTCTCAAACACTGGCTGCGCCTGCTTTGCCTGCGCCTTGTGGCTCCCAGTCACCGCCTTGGGAGCGACCGGCCGCGCCGAAATCTGATTCTTGGCCAGCGCCGCTACATAAGCCCTGACCTCATCCCCCGCCGCAGCCAACATCTGATTCCGCCGCTCTTCCTCTTCGCCACTCTTCCAAAAAAATTTATAGGATTGCGGATCCGGTCCCGCTTCATCGGATATTGCAGCCACCACCCGCGACGGCTCCGCGCTTGCACGGCTGGAAGCTGCCCCAGTGTCTGCCTTTCCGTCTTTTTTCGCAGCCAATACTTCATCCGCTTCGTCTGGCGGTGCGGCTGCCGTCGGCTTGCCCCGCCGCAACTGTGGCCGATAGTAATCTCCCGAGCCCTGACTCGAAGATGTCTGACTTGAAGATGTCTGACCCGAAGACGTCTGACCTGAAGATGACTGTCCTCCCGCCCCATTCGCTGCCGGCGGATTCACCCCTTTATCCGCACCCGCAGGTGTCGCTGGTTTGCCGCTCGAATCCGCAGCCTTGTCCGCAGCCGGCGCATTCGCGCCCTTTGCCGCGTCTTGTCCCGAGTTTGATCCAGTCGACGAACCACTTGCCGGCTGCGAAGGTGCCGAAGCCGTGCCGCTCGTCTTCCCTGACGATCCTGAGCTTGCTGAACCTGAATTGCTACTCCCGGCAGAACCCGCGTCCGAACCCGCCGCTGGCTTGGAGGCATTTTTCCTGGTCAGCCGCGGCGGTTCATCTCCGCTGTTGCCCAGTCCCACCGGCACGTCTTCCGCTTTGCGGGTGGTCTTCGGAGCCTCTGCTCCCTTTGGCAAGTAAGTTCCCGTGCCCACCCACGGATTTGCATTCGCTGCGTTCTTGCTGTGCAACGCGCCGTTAACCGTGAACAAGCCTTCCGAATTTCCGGACTCCTCAGCCTCATACACCGTTCCCGCTTCCAGCGCCATCGGCACCGGATCCGCCTTGTACGCGCTGGCATCATAGAATTTGCCGTCGATCAGAATTGCGACCGGAACCAGCGTCCCTTTTCCGTTGCTGTTCAGCTCCAATATCCCCACCGCTCGCGGCTCTTTACCCTTTTTCGGTTTCTTCTTTTCAGGAGGCTTCTCCGGCGGAGTTTCCTCCGGACGCTTCAGCTGCGGTCTCCCCTGCGCCGCGCCGGGCGAAACCACCACGGCCGGGAACGCGACAAGAAGAATGACGAACCACCCCAATCTGCGGTATAAGGATTTTCTGGAGATAACTCGTTCCCTCCTCGGCTCTCCGAACCCCGAGATCGTGGACGCACTCTTCAACTCTGATTGACTCGAAACTGATTTATCTGGAAATGAGGCGCTCATGAATATCAACATCAATGATAAGGCTCCCGACTTCACTTTGCACGACGAGAACGGAAACGATGTCGCGCTCAAAACCTTGCGCGGCAAAGTAGTCGTCCTTTATTTCTATCCTCGCGCAGACACGCCCGGATGCACGGTCGAAGCCTGTGCCTTCCGCGACACCTACAAGCAGATTCAGAAGACCGGCGCTGTCCTCCTCGGGATTTCTCCCGACACCTCCAAAGCGCAGAAGAAATTCCAGGAAAAGTTCAAACTCCCATTTCCCCTGCTCGCAGATGCCGACAAGAAAGTCGCCGAAGCCTACGGCGTCGTGCAGGAAAAAAATATGTACGGCAGGAAAGTGATGGGTATTGCCCGCACCACGTTCGTTATCCGACCCGACGGCAAAATCCAGCACATCTTCCCCAAAGTAAAGCCCGAAGGCCATGCCGTTGAGGTTCTGGCTTACCTGAAAGAATCAGCCAAGGGCGCGGCCTAGAATCCCCAAGACGAAGACGAACATATCGTTCCGCCTTTGAAATGTCGCTGGCATGAACAAGCAGGCAAGCGAAGCCTCACTATCCGCAATCCGCCCGCTCCCGCGCACTTTCTTCGCCCGTAGTCCGCGCCGCGTTGCCCGCGAACTGCTAGGCAAGGTGCTGGTGCGGGACTGCGGAAAGCTGCGCCTAGTGGCCCGCATCGTCGAAGTCGAGGCCTACCTCGGAGAGAACGATCCCGCCGCCCACGCCGCCGCCGGCAACACACCTCGCAATTCAGTTCTCTTCGGCCCTCCCGGCTATGCCTACGTTTACTTCATCTACGGTAATCACTACTGTCTCAACGTCTCGTGCGAGCGCGAAGGCAAAGCCGGGTCGGTTCTCTTCCGCGCTCTCGAACCCCTCCTTGGCATCGAACAAATGGCACGCTCCCGAGGAATCCCCGTCCCCGACCCTCGCCATCTCTCTCGACTAACCAGCGGCCCCGGCCGCCTCGCCCAAGCCTTCGGCATCACCCGCGCTCGCGACAACGGACGCGATCTAACCTCGCCCGCATCCGGTTTGTGGATTGGCGCAGACACTTTCCGCGCCATGAATATCCAACTCACCCCACGCATCGGCATCACCAAAGCCACCACCCAGCCTCTGCGATTTATCCTTGCCGGAAATCCCTGCGTTTCGCGCACAAAGGTACCCCACCCCCAACGTTAATGCACGATTTGACAAGTGGGTGTAGACTGTCGCTCGGGTCAAAATGTGCCAAGACCGCACAGATAAAGGCATTTGACCGATTTTGCCGGTGACCCTCGTCGGGGATTAAGGAGAAACTCGAGTCGAACATAGCTTCGAAAACCAGATCTGCGACTCGAATTCGGCAAGCTCGACGTGAACTCAGCCTTGAAGAGCGAGGCTTTCAGCTCCGCAGCGAAAAGATTTTTACGGCATCCTCCCCGGCGAATGGGTCATCTCATGCACATAGGAGTTCGTTTGCGCCGTTCCTCCGCAGTTCGCGTTTCCATCGCAGCCTTAACACTTCTGGCCGCGGCTGTCCCCCCTCTAGCTCGAGCCGTCGATACTGCAGCAGTCCGCTCCAATGCCACCGCTTCTCCGTCCAACATTGTCATCGGTTTCGTGGGTGGTTTTGTCGGTCATGACAATTCCCATCACGGCGCGGTTCAGTTCGCGCAACGCATCCAGCAAGCCGTTCCCAAGGACACTTACATCCGCGTCTTCGAGAACCGCCACCGGAAACAGGCCTACTCTGAAGTGCTTCGTCTCCTCGACACCAATCACGACGGCGTGCTTTCCCCCGATGAAAAATCTCGCGCTCACATCGTCCTCTTCGGCCACAGTTGGGGAGCATCCGCAGCTGTGCTTCTGGCGCGTGATCTCCAGCGCCGGCATATACCTGTTTTATTGACAGTGCAGGTCGATAGCGTGGCCAAGATATGGCAGAACGACTCGGTGATTCCTGACAACGTCACCGAAGCCGTGAACTTTTATCAGACCCAGGGAATCATTCATGGCAGGCGCCAGATCACCGCCGCCGACCCCGCCAGAACCGAAATCCTCGGCAACTACCGCATGGATTACAAGAAATCTCCCCTCGAGTGCCCGGAAGCCTCATGGTGGGACCGCGTCTTCACCCCCGGCCACATCCAGAGCGAGTGCGATCTCCATCTCTGGACGCAAATCGAAACCCTGGTGCGGCAGCGCCTCTCACCTCCCGCTGCGTCTGCCGCCATTTCTCCAACCGACCAGGCGCGCCCAAGCCCCTAAGAACTACAGCAAAATATTATCGATCAGCCGCGTCGTGCCTACGAATGCAGCTACCGCCACAACCATCCCACTCTTAGCTCTCTCCACCGGCTCAAGGCTGTCTGCTTCCACAATTTCGAAATAATCGAGACGAACCGATTCTTCTTCCGCAATTTCTTTGAGTCCTGCAGCCACCAGCTTTTCGGCAGCGCATTCCCCGCTCTCCCACAACTTCCTCACCCGCATCAGCGATCGATGCAATACCAGTGCCTGGTTTCGCTGTTGCCCATCGAGATAAGCGTTGCGGGAACTCATAGCCAATCCGTCCGCCTCCCGCACAATCGGACACGCGACAATCTCCACCGCAAAGTTCAGGTCCCGCACCATTCGCCGAATCACCGCCACCTGGGCCGCATCCTTCTGTCCAAAAAAGGCCGCATCAGGCTCCACCACGTGAAACAGTTTTGCCACAACCGTCGCCACCCCGCGAAAATGCCCCGGCCGCGAACGCCCGTCCAGTTTGTCACTCAGCCCCTCCACCGTAACCCAGGTCACCGCGCCCGCTGGATACATTTCCTCCGCCGACGGCGCAAAAACCAATTCCACCCCTTCTCTCTCCAGCAACTCCCGGTCGCGATCGAACCTCCGGGGATATTTCGCCAAGTCCTCACCCGCCCCAAACTGCGTAGGATTCACGAAAATCGACGCCGCCACTACATCGCACCCGGCCTTCGCCGCCCGCACCAGGGACAAGTGCCCCTCATGCAACGCCCCCATCGTAGGCACGAATCCCAAACGCTTGCCGGCACGCCGCACCGCGCGGCACGCAGCACGCATCTCTTCGATCGTGTTGCAGATTTTCATTACGCTGGAATTTTTATCAGGAGGAAGGAATCCAATTGATGGCAACGTGTGCGCTCTGCAATTCGCCGGCAACAATCCCTCGGTTGCGTCGCAGTGCGATCTTATCTTGCTCCGAGCTTGTCGCCTTCGCGTCTACCAGAATCGCGACCGCGCGCCCGTACGGCCAGGCCGACACCGGCAACTGCGCCAGAGCTTTCAAAACTTCTTCCGGCTTCACAATCTGTTCTTCATTCGCCGCAACGTCACTCAGCAGCCCCACTGCCTGCGGACGAACCACAAGATACGGATTGCTCCAATGCTTGCTCGCCTGCAACACCGGAAATTTCGCCGGATCCGCGGGAGCTACCGCCTGCAACTGGGAGACCGCGTCCGGCAAGGCTTTCGCTTCTTGCCGCGAACACCCCGTCAGCAACAGACACACTCCCGAAACGCCAACCCAGATCTTTCGCCACCGGCCCCGGACAAGTGCCGAAAAGCTCACCGCACCACCATCGGAGCATCCGTCTTCACCGCCCAAATCAAGGCAACCACCCATCCAATTACCGTCCAGCCGAGAAGCAGGTTCAACAGCAGGATCGCCGTAATGTCACGCTTGCTCCGGGCCAGAGCAACGATCGACGGCAGAAAATACATCACAAACCCAAAGCCAAAGAACGGCAGAAAAAACGCGGGCAAGAGATGCATCATAACTTCCTCCTCAACAACCATAGCCTAGCACTGCGGCCCCTTACCCTGAAAGCCCAGATGTCGCCCTATCCGTGTAGATCCGCGTAAGTCCGTGGCCCAAGTTCCCTACCGCTGCATCGCTCTCTTCCGCGCCAGCACCATATCCAACCCCGTCTTCGTCTCCGTCGGCAGATGATAAGACTCCTCATCCGACGGATATTGCAGCGACTTCACGTCCGCCCGAAACCCTTGCACCGCATGCCTGATCAGCCCAGCCGCATCGCCATATCGCCGCACAAACTTCGCCGCAGGCGCAAACGTTAAATTGACCAGGTCGTGGAACACCAGCACCTGCCCATCGCACTCCGGACCAGCCCCAATCCCAATCGTCGGCGTGCCCACCTCCGCCGTAATCATCGCCGCCACTTCCCGCGGAATGCCTTCCAGCACAATGCAAGCCACGCCCGCACGATCCAGGGCCAGCGCATCGCGCATCAGTTGCTCAATGCCGCTCAAATTTTTACCCTGCACTTTGTATCCGCCCATCACATTGACGGACTGCGGCGTAAGCCCAATATGTCCCGCCACCGGAATTTCCGCGTCAATGATGCGTCGAATCAAATCGGCACGTTTTTCCCCACCTTCGATCTTCACTACCTCGGCCCCGCCTTCTTTTACAAAGCGCGTGGCATTGCGCAGCGCGTCTTCGGAGTCAATCTGATAAGACCCGTAAGGCATATCCGCCAGCAGGAGCGCACTCTTCACGCCCCGCCGCACCGCCTTCACGTGATGCAGCATCTCATCCACCGTAACCGATAGCGTGTTCTCGTACCCCAACATGGTTTGCGCCAGCGAATCGCCCACCAGAATCATTTCGATCCCAGCCTCGTCCACCAGCCGCGCCGTGGCATAGTCATACGCGGTCAAGCAAGTAATAGGTTCGTGTCGGAGTTTTTGTTCCCGCAGGGAAGCGGTTGTGACCTTCCGGCGGAGTTCGTCGTGGAGACGTCCGCCAATCGGGGTAACACTCATCTTGTCCTCCAGTGCCCCTCCGGCGCCGCCGGATAGAGCCTGTTCAGCATCTTCTTGGATGCTAGGGCTATTGTAGCGGCAAAACCGTCGTTCGTCGATGGTCGTTTGCCGCTGGCCTTGCCAGAGTCAAATTGCAAGATTCCGAATGTAAGACGCTGGAATGGAGTCTTACTTCGTGGTAAGATTACTTCATGGCAAGCTACCGCACCGTGATCAGTTCCAAAGGCCAAGTGGTTATTCCGGCGGAACTTCGCGAACAATTCGGTTTAGAAAAAGGAACTCCCGCTACCTGGAGTGAAGAGCGCGGAAGACTTGTGCTGACCCCCATGACGAAACAGCGATTGCGGGAAATCAGAGGATTTCTGAAGCCCAAGCCCGGAGAACCCTCCATGTTTGACGAATTGTTCGCGGAGCGGGAGCGCGAGCGCAAACGAGAGGATCAATGACTCCCCTGTTCGCGCGTGGCGGACCGCGACGGCATGTGCTCGACGCCAACGCGTTGATCGGGCTATTCGAGGACCGCCAGGGTACTGCAGGAAAGATTGAGCGCCTGCTGGAGCAGGCCTTGCAAAAAGAAATGCCGCTTTTGATGTCAGCTGTGAACTGGGGTGAAGTCTTCTACATCACGTGGCGACGGCACGGAGAAGCTAAGGCTCACGAAGCCGAAGCTAAGCTCCGGGAGATGCCCATCGCAGTTATCGATGTGGATCGGGAAAGGGCCTCTCGCGCGGGAGCGTTGAAGCAAAAACACGGCCTCGGCTATGCCGACGCCTTCGCCGCGGAACTGGCTATCGAACGCGGCGCGTGGCTGGTCACGGCCGATCCAGAATTCTCGAAAGCGGGAAAAGCGCTCGCCGTATATAGCCTGCCGAGACACTAGAAATAGCTCAGGCTGTAGGATCGCTTGGAGACAGTCATCCGATCTTGGTCATGAATTCAAGCGCCGGCACAGCCGCCGGACCTGCAACCGCCACTACGCTCCCACCGCTTCCTGCCCTCCCAACGGCAAGAAATATTGCGTCCCCTTGATCGGCTCCGTCACCTTGCGCAGCAACTCCTGCAGATCTTCATTGCGGTCCACAAAATCAATATCCGAAGTATTCACAATCAACAGATCGGACGACGTGTAATGAAAAAAGAAGTGCTCATAAGCCTTCACCACTTCTTCCAGATACTCGTCGCTCACCGCCCGCTCGCCCGGCGCATTCTTTTTCTTGAGCCGCTTTTTCAGCACTTCCGGCGTCGCCTGCAGATAAATCACCAGGTCCGGCGTCGGCAACTTCTCTCGAAAATGGTTGTAATAACGGTTGTAAGTATCAAGTTCCTGATCGGTCAGATTCAAACAGGCAAACAGCTTGTCTTTTTCGATGATGTAATCCGCAACCACAGTCTTCTGCGACCCTCCGCCCAGGTCGAGCGCCTGCAACTGCTCAAACCGCCGCACCAGAAAAGCAAACTGCGCTTGAAACGCCGCCCCTCGCTCCCCTTCGTAAAATGCACCCAGAAAAGGATTCGACTCCGGCTCCATCACCCGCTGCGCATTCAGTCGCTCAGCCAGAATGCGGGCCAGCGTGCTCTTGCCCACCCGGATCGGGCCTTCCACTGCAATGTAACGGGGCAGCTCGAAAAGATTCGCCATGGCCTCGCAATATTTCGGAACTGGCAGGATATCTCGGATAGCGCCCAGTGGCAATTGCGGGAAGAGTTAACAGAGAATATTGTGCGATCAGGCCATTTTGCGATTGTGCATTTTCAGCTCATGTGGCGACAGCCGCCTCGGCTGTCCCGGCAGAGCGAAGCTCGCCGGCCCCCACTCCGCACTCGCCATTCAAGGATCTCAAGCACGCGGCGAATTTCAATCACCCAATCACCCAATTACTCAATGCAATACAATCCCCACATGCTCGCCTTCGCCCTAACCAGCGCCGCATCCATCGCGGCCGCCGCGACAGCGGGCTACCAGTCCATGGCCCCTACCGGACAATGGTTCGGGAGAACCTTCACCGGACTCTCACCCAACTCCCGCCAAATCGCCCTCACCTACGACGACGGTCCCAATGACCCGCATACCCAACGCCTACTCGAAGTTCTCGCCAAACACAACGTTTCCGCGACCTTCTTTCTGATCGGGAAATATGTCCAGCAACGCCCCGATCTCGCCCAGGAAATTCTCCGCGCCGGTCACATCGTCGGTAACCACACCTTCACCCACCCCCTCCTCGTCTTCAAAAGCGATTCGGAAATTAAACGCCAACTCTCCGAGTGCCGGGCCGCGTTACAACATGCTCTCGGCGATCACTCCAATCTTTTCCGCCCTCCCTTCGGCGGACGCCGCCCCGCCGTTCTCCGCGTAGCCCGCGAACTTGACCTCGAACCCGTAATGTGGAATGTCACCGGCTACGACTGGAATGCCCCGCCCGCCGCGGCAATCGAGCGCAAACTAGCCGGCCAAATTCGCGGCGGCGACGTGATCCTGCTGCATGACGGCGGCCACAAACAAATGGGCGCCGACCGCTCCCAAACCGTGATCGCCACCGATCACCTTCTCACCCGCTACCAGTCTGAAGGATTTGAATTCGTTACGATCCCGCAAATGATGGCCGAGCCAGCAACCAGCTGTCAGCCATCAACAAAATAGATTTCGTATTAGGTTTCCCCTGTGTCTCTGTGGTGAAATCGCTCTCAACCCTTCACCGCCGCAAACGCCTGCTTCGCCGCCGCAATCGTCTGCTGCACATCCTCCTCCGTGTGCGTTGCTCCCAGAAAAGCCGCCTCGTACTGCGACGGCGGCAGATACACTCCACTATCCAGCATCGCCCGGAAAAATCGCCCGAACGCTCCCGTATCCGACTTCGACGCAGATTCCCAATCCGTCACCGGCCCCGCCGTAAAAAACCACGTAAACATCGATCCCACGCGGTTGTAGCACAGCGCCACCCCCGCATCTTTCGCCGCTGCCGCCACGCCCTCCACTAACTCTCTACTCAACTTATCGATTCGCGAATAAATTTCCTGCTTATGCTCGCGCAGGTGTTTCAACATCGCGCATCCCGCCGCCATCGCCAGCGGATTCCCCGAGAGCGTTCCCGCCTGGTACATCGGCCCCAGCGGCGCCACCAGATTCATGATCTCGTTCGGTCCCCCATAAGCGCCCACCGGCAACCCTCCTCCGATGATTTTGCCCATCGTCGTCAGGTCAGGACGAATGTTGTAAAGCTCCTGCGCTCCGCCGAAGGCCACCCGAAATCCCGTCATCACCTCATCAAAAATCAGTACCGACTTTTCCCGTTCCGTAATCAGCCGCAGCGCCACCAGATAATCGTCCGCCGCCGGAACGCATCCCATGTTCCCCACCACCGGCTCCACAATCACACACGCAATCTGATGCTTGAATTTTTGGAACGCGTACTCCACCGCCTGGACGTCATTGAACGGCAGCGCCAGCGTGAATTGTGTGAATTCCTCCGGAACCCCCGCCGACCCTGGAATACCCAGCGTCGCCACTCCCGAACCCGCCTTTACCAACAACGAATCGGAATGCCCGTGGTAGCACCCTTCGAACTTCACAATATATTTGCGCTTCGTAAAAGCCCGCGCCAAACGAATGGCAGACATCGTGGCTTCAGTCCCCGAACTCACGAACCGAATCTTCTGCACGTGCGGAAACGCCGAGATCACCAACTCTGCCAGATCCGCCTCCGCCGGGGTCGAAGCCCCAAAACTCGTTCCATTGCAGGCCGCACCCACAATCGCATCCAGCACATCCGGCGCCGCATGCCCCAGAATCAGCGGTCCCCACGATCCCACATAGTCGATGAACTCGTTTTCATCCGCGTCCCAAATCCGCGAACCCTTGCCCCGCACGATAAATGGCGGATCCCCGCCCACCGATCCAAATGCCCGCACCGGTGAGTTCACTCCCCCTGGAATCATGCTTTCAGCACGCTGCTGCAGACGGCGCGACTGTTCGACCTTTCGAGACACTGTGGACGGCATCGAGGCTCCCACGCGAAGGATGTAGACAAACGATTCCGCGACCGACCACTATACCAGCCTCACTCCCAACGAATTAATCAGATATTCATCGCGCCGCCATAATTTTGCAACATCGCCCCGGTAACCTTAGGTCATCAAGTTGCCCTTCTAACCGGGAGGGTTTCAAGGACGGCTTCGGGGGCTCCGGGCCGTCCTTTTTCCTTCTCCGCTCAATATATTGCTGAACCGAGCCCAGTCGAAAGGACAAAGGACTAAAAGATCTCTCGCGCACATCCCACCCAAGCTGCGTCCGCGCTCCATCTCCGCCCGTCACTTCAGGTAAGCCCGCACCAGCCCGATTAGATCTTCGCCCAACTCTTCGGGCGATTCCATCTCCTGATCTGGATTCATCATGTGCAAACGAATGTGATCCTCCAGGATTTCCGCCATCAGTCCATTCACCCCCCCACGGATCGCGGCCAGCAACATCAAAATATCCGCGCATTCATCCCCCGCCGTGAGCGCCCGCTCCACCGCTGCGAACTGCCCGCGGATCCGTTTAATGCGGAACAACAACTTCTGCTTCTCTTTTGAAATTACCGGAATCTTATCCTGCATTTTCTTCGCTTCCTTTACGTTTTCGATTGCCAGTACCCTAGGGGGGTATGATATAAGATACTTGGTCAGGAAATCTAGCCCCATCAAACCCCATGATTGAACCCTGCTGAAAGGAGGACAGAATCGATGGCTTGCATGTCTCCACTCACGCCACCCGTGGCGATGGCGACGACCCAGCTCACAAGCGAAATCCGTTACCAGCTTCCCGCTCTATGGCGAGAACAAAATACGGAAGCGCAACCTCTACGCATGAACTGGGTCGTGGTCACCGGCAGAAACAGCAGACGGAGCCTGCGCATGCAGTGGCTGGAGAGCAGCACTGTTACGCACCAGCTGAGAACCCTGTAACACTCCTTTAACGGTCACTGCGTAGGCTTAAGGGATGGGCGAAACGATCCGCCACGTATTGCAACGGTTTGCCGCTGATTAACCATAGTTAACTACGGAGTTTGATTCGGCCAACCCAAGGGTGATTAATGTCACAACGGATGGTGACATCAGGCACTGAGCCGATTTCCCTATTCCTCTAACTTGTAATTGTGAAATTGAAATTCATTTTCAATATGGCCCCGGCTTTATCTTCGCCCCAATCCGATCGTGGAGTCGTCCCGAAACCCGCATTCAAGGCCAATCTGCGCCTCCTGCACGCCAGCCTGGCTCTGCTCCTGATGTTCGCGTTCTCTGTTCTCCCAATGTTAGCCCAGCAGCCCGACGCACCCTCCCCGCCAAAGTCCGACGCTACGTTACAGTCCGGCCAATCCACTCAGCCGATCCTCCGCCGCCAGACGAATCCACCGAAGCCATGCTCCCTCATTTCAAGGACTCCCGCTTCTGGCTGTCCGGTCAGGCAAACTTCATCTTCCAGACTCATCCCCCATTCCCCGCCGACTACAGTGGCGCCCATAGCCTCGGCCCCAACTACGAGAAAGCGACGTCCCGCGTCATGACCCTCTACACCGGCGTGCGACTCAACAATTCCACCGAACTTCTCGTCGACATCGAAGAAGCCGGCGGCGCCGCTCTCAGCACCGGCCTCGGCCTCGCCGGCAATACCGATCTCGATATCGTGCGCAATCCTCTCCTCAGCAAAGCCCCGTATTTGGGGCGCGCCATGATTCATAAAGTTTTCGCCCTGAGCAAAGATAAAGTCGAAAATACCCGCAGCTATCTCTCACTCTTCGACGAACTCCCGCGTCGCCGCCTCGAACTCCGCTTCGGCAAATTCAGCTTACCCGATTTCTTCGACGTCAACTCAGTCGGCTCCGATACCCACCTGCAATTCATCAACTGGACCACCGACAACAACGGTGCCTGGGACTACGCCGCCGACACCCGCGGCTACACCGTCGGCGCCACTGCCGACTTCGAAGACCGTAACTGGGGTTTCCGCTTCGCCGAAGCCCTCATGCCCACCGTGGCCAACGGGATTAACCTCGTATGGCGTCCCTGGCAAGCCCACGCCGAGAATTTCGAATACGAATTACGTCACGGTGTGATTCCAAAGAAAGCCGGCGTCGTCCGCCTACTCGCCTACACCAACTACGCCAACATGGGCATTTATCGCGATGCGATTATTCAGTTTGAAGACCACTCGGCCCCGACGCCAGAGGCCGTCCCGGACGTCACCAACCATCCCTGGCACATCACTCGCAAATACGGCTTCGGTATCAACCTCGAACAGAACCTCACACCCCATCTCACCGCCTTCGCCCGCTTCGGATGGGATAACGGCAAGACCGAGTCTTTCGCCTACACGGAAGTCGATCAAACCTTCGCCGAGGGATTAGGCGCAAACGGCGCATGGTGGCATCGCAAACAAGACCGCGCCGGCATCGCCTTTGTCTCCAACGCCATCGCTAAGGATCATCAAACCTACCTCGCCGATGGCGGCCTCGGCTTCCTTCTCGGTGATGGCGCACTCAATTACGGCCGCGAAAATATTCTTGAGACCTACTACACCGCCCACGTCTGGCGCGGTATCTACGTCGCCCCCGGCCTGCAGCATGTCAACGACCCCGGCTACAACCGCGACCGCGGCCCCGTCCTCGTCCCCTCGTTCCGCGCCCATATCGAGTTCTAGAGCCGGCGCTCGTCAGGCATCCTTGCCCGATTCAAAGAAATTCATCCAGGATCGCCGTCTCGAATTCCTGAACTCGAGCAAACGCGGGATCGTTTGTGATGAGGCCCGTAGCCGTAGCCCGAAAGGCAGTTGCGGCCTGCAGCGCGTCTGGCGTACGCAGCCGATAAGCCGCGCGCATTCGTGCCGCAATGTCTGCCGTTTCCAAATCTGGCGCAACCCACCGCAGGTTTGGATACGTGGAAAGCAAGCCGTAGAATTCTTCGACTCTCCACTCGTCGTTCTCGCGATACGCGGGGGCCAGCAGTTCCGTCATTGTAATGGTGGACGTCACGGCCTCATGGCCCGCCTTTTCCACCCACGAGAAAACCGCGTCGGCAAGCGCCAGATACTGCGCATTCGCTTCCATGTGATAAATGAGGATGCTGGTATCAAGAGCGATCCGGCGCTGGCGCTGGAGGAATATCCTTAGCCGCTCTACTCCCAACTCTGGCGTTCCTTGCGAACGTGTTGAGACGGATACAGGTTCCGGGCTATTCCCCGAAGGGCCGCCCGGTGGGAGACTGGCTTCTGCAGTACAAGCACTCTCTTTCCTCGCACCACCACCAAAACCTTATCGCCGGCCTTTAGCTCAAGCGCCTCTCGCGCCTCTCGCGGAATCACAATTTGATTTTTGGATGAAATCGTCGCCTGCGCCATGCTTTACATTCTACCACAAAGTAAAGCGCCCTCACCCGCGGCGGTTCCGCCGGCTACCTCTCGACCTTCACGCCCTTCCAGAACGCCACATACCCCCTTATCTGCTTCGCCGCATCCTTCGGCTCGGGATAGAACCAAGCCGCTCCCGCATTCCGTTTGCCGTTCACTTCCAAATCGTAGTAACTCGCTGTCCCTTTCCACGGACAAACGCTATGCGCCTCACTCGCCTTGAAATACTCCCTACGAATCGTATCCGGAGGAAAATACTCGTTCCCCTCCACCTCTACCGTCGCATTACTCTCGGCCAGCACAGCGCCTTCCCACGTTGCTTTTGCCATAATGCCCCTATAGATTCCTAAAAGCTGCAACCGCTTCATAACCTTATGCCGATAAACGCCCCGCTAACCAAAGAGCGCTTCAACGGGCACTCCATGGTCGCCCCGCTCGATCGCGTCCTCGTCTGTTCTCCCCGCACCGCCGGATGGAACGAATCCGATCACGCAGCCAAGTGGCAGGAACTTGGCTTTCACCGCGCACCCAACTTCGCCACCGCCCAATCCCAACATGACGCTCTCTGCCGCGAATTGAAATCCGCCGGCGCCGAACTCATCGAACTGCCTCCCACGCCCGCACTCTCACTCGACGCCGTCTACACCCACGACGCCTCTCTCCCCACCGACTACGGCTTGCTCGTCATGCGTCCCGGCAAACCAAACCGCCTGCCCGAAGGCCCGCACCACGCCGCTTTCTGCGAAACTCTGCACATCCCCACCCTCGGCACCATCACCTCACCCGCCACCACCGAAGCCGGAGACATCCTCTGGCTCGACTCTAAAACTCTGTTCGTTGGCCACGGCTACCGCACCAACGCCGCCGGCATTCAGCAGTTGCGCAATCTACTCGCGCCCCACAACATTGAAGTTATCTCCGCTCCACTCCCCTACGGTCCCGGACCATCCGCCTGCCTGCATCTCATGTCCCTGATCAGCCTCCTCGACCAGCGCACCGCCCTCGTCGATCTCCCCTGGCTCGCCGTCGAAACCGTCGAACTCCTGAAATCTCGCGGATTCAAATTTATCGAAATCGATCCCTCCGAGCGCGACACACTCGCCTGCAACGTCCTCGCCCTGGGAAATAATCGCCTCCTCGCCATAGAAGCAAATCCCAAGACCAACGCCCGCCTCCGCCACGCCGGCTTCGACCTCCGCACCTTCCCCGGCAACGAGCTTTGCATCAACGGCAGCGGTGGCCCAACCTGCCTCACCCGCCCCCTGTTGCGGACTTAGCCGGGGGATCCTGTGTTATGATGTGTACATTCGAGCACATGGAAATCCAATGACCACAACGATGACAATCCGATTGGAATCCGCAGTCAAGCAACGGCTTGACCGCCTGTCTGCTGCTACGAAAAGGAGCAAGTCCTTTCTTGCTGCCGAAGCTATCCGGGAATACGTCTCGATCAACGAATGGCAGATTCAGGAGATTCGAGCCGCCGTGGCAGAGGCTGACGCGGGAGATTTCGCGAGCGAAGCTGACGTCAAGGCGCTCATGGACAAGTGGGATGGCCACGAGGATTAGATGGCTCAAGACTGCGCTAAAGAACTTCGGGGAAGAAATCAGCTACATTTCTAGCGACGACCCCGCGGCGGCGAGGTTAGTAGTGCGGCGTATCGTGGAGGCAGTGGCGCTCCTGGCTACACAGCCGGCCAGCGGTCGTCCGGGCCGCGTCGCCGGTACTCGCGAATTGCTGGTACCCAAGACCCGCTATCTGATTCCCTATCGCGTGCGGCGAGGCGCGGTCGAAATTTTGCGCATCTTCCATACTTCTCGTCTTCCCCCGAAGCGCTGGTGAGTGGTCAGCGATGATCAAGTCACTCCTGCTAAAATAATCCTGCATGCTTCTGCCTTTCGTCCGCGAACTCTTCGTGGACGTAGAAAAGCTCCCCGCCTTCGCGCGTGTTGCCTCCCACCTCAAGGAGGGCACGGGGCGCATTCGTGTCTCCGGCCTTACCCCCACAGCGAAAGCCTTGCTCCTTGTGCTGTTTCAGCGCGCCGCCGCACGTCCGCTCATCTTTGTCGTCAACGACAACCGCGCTGTCGAAGATTTTCTGCCCGTCCTTCGCGGCTTCTGCGAACTCACGGCCGCCTGCGATCCGGAGTCCATCGTCTCCCTCCCCGCTCGCGACGTGCTTCCGTTTCAAAATCTCTCTCCCCACCCCGAACTCCAGGAAGAACGCGCCACCGCTCTGTGGAAGATCGCCACCGGCTCCGCGTCCATCGTCGTCTCGCCCGTCGCAGCCACAGCCATCCGCTTGCGTTCCAGCGACTACTACTCCAGCCTCGCCCGCACCATCCGCCGCGGCGAGTCCTTCGATCTCGATTCTCTCCTCGCTCATCTCAACACCGTCGGCTACACCTCCACCGACGTAGTCGAGATGCCCGGCCAATACGCCGTACGCGGCGGCATCCTCGACGTCTACTCCCCCGAAGCCGATCGCCCCCTGCGCGTCGAATTCTTCGGCGATGAACCCGATTCCATCCGCAAGTTCGATCCCACTTCGCAACGCTCCTCCACTCCAGTCGACGAAGCTCTTCTTCTTCCGCTCACCGAAACTCCAGTCAGTGAGCATCTTCTCGGCGCAATTCACACTCGCCTCAGCGGCAAGCGTATCGCGGGTAACGAACACATCGTCGAAGCCGCCGTCCGCGCCGGTGGTCTCAACGTTTTCCCCGGCTGGGAGTTCTACACTCCCGTCGCCGGAGCCGACAGCTCCATCTTCGATCTCATTCCCCGCGCCGCCGTTTTGCTCGATGAAACCGACCAGCTCAAACAGGAATTCGATCGCTTCTGGACCCGCGTCGCCGATGTCCACGAGCGCAGCGGCGTCGGCAATCTCGTCCGCCCCGAAGACCTTTATTTGCCGCCCGACGATTGGTGGCAGAAAACCTCTGCGCTTCCCGGCGCAAATATCGAGCACCTGGGCATCACCCGCAGCCTCGACGACCCTTCCGAAGTTTCATTTCTAACCCAGCCCTCGCCTCGCTTCCATGGCGCGGTTCCCGCCATGCTCGAAGAAGTACAAAAGCTCAATTCCGATGGCAAACGCGTCCTCTTCGCCGTCCCCAACACCGGCGAGGTCGAGCGCCTGGCCGACGTATTCACCGAGTACAATGTCTCCTTCCGCCTGGGAAGCCGTACCCGTGGCGGCGAAAGCTACGCCGACGAAACCAGTTACTTCGCCGGCGAAATCCTCACCACCACCCTGGCCACGGCCTACGTCCCCGATGGCGTTCTCCTGCCCGACGCCAATCTCGCCGTCTTCGGCTCGCGCGATCTCTTCGACGAATCTGACGCGGTCGCCTCGCGTCCGCAGCGCTCAAAATCCAAAGTCTCCGCCTTTCTCTCCGACTTCCGCGACCTCCAGGTCGGAGACTACGTCGTCCACGTCGAGCACGGCATCGGCCAGTATCAGGGCCTTAAAGAAATCAATCACGGCGATGGCCCCGCCGANNGTTCTCAGTCATCTCGGCACGCAAGCCTGGTCCAAGACGAAGTCCCGCGTCAAGAAGGCCATGAAAGACATGGCCGACGAACTTCTCAAGCTTTACGCCGAGCGCAAAACCGCCGTCGGACACGCCTTCCCTCCGGGCAACGAATGGTTCCGCGAGTTCGAAGACGCCTTCG